>NZ_JBEXNE010000044.1:0-47481 GCF_040610915.1 Streptomyces sp. NPDC003300
TATAATTCCTTTTGTTCCTCAAATCTTTTCCAACCCCCCACCTTTTCCGGATCGGCCCGCCCCCCCGGCGCCGGCGACACCGGCAGCTCAGGCCGCGCGGCCTGACCCCACCCCGCACACCGAAGCGCCCCCGCCGATCCCCTCGGCAGGGGCGCTTCCCCCTCTCCGCCGCACCGCCTCGGCCGGCGAGCGGCTCCGAAACAGCCCCCGCCCGCAGGCCGAATCGGCGACCCGAAGCCTCCGACCCCTGCACCACACGAGCCGGAGGCACCGGGCAAAGCCCCGGCCGGAAGGCCGACCCCACGCCGGAGGCGATCCCCCGGCCGCAGGCCGACCGGCGGATCGGGGCCGCAACGGTTCCCACGCCGAAGGCGAGCCCCGGCCGCAGGCCGACCGGCGGATCGGGGCCACCGGCCCCCTGCACCGCACGAGCCGGGCAGGCCGGAGGCGCTGGGCGAAGCCCGGGCCGGAAGGCCAGCCCCACGCCGGAGGCGATCCCCCGGCCGCAGGCCGACAGGGCGACCCGAAGCCTCCGGCCCTCTGCACCGCACGAGCCGGGCAGGCCGGAGGCACCAGGCGAAGCCCGGGCCGGAAGGCCAGCCCCACGCCGGAGGCAAGCACCCGGCCGGAGGCCCACCCCGCTGAGGAGGCAGACCCCGGCCGGAGGCCAACTCCGCTGGGGAGGCGGGCCCCGGTCGGAGGGCGGTTAGCGGAGGAGGCCGGCGGTCATGCCCTCCGTTTCCGGGGGGATGGCCATCAGGCCGAGCTCGGCGGGAGTGGCCAGGTGGGGGTGGGTGGGGAGGACGCGGACGGTGTAGCCGAAGGGCCCGGTGCGGTCGAGGGTGAGAGGCCCTTCGTAGTGGTAGCGCCCCGCGCTGTCGGTGCGGGAGGTGGGCTTGAGCGAGGCGACGGTGGGATCAGCGAGCCGGTCGGCAGCGTCGACGCGGCCGGACAGGAGCTGGACATCGACGTCCGTCGGGTCCAGCTCGCCGAGGGCGACCTCCACCCGGAGGGTGAGCGTGGAGCCCAGCTCCGGGGTGCCGCCGACCGAGCCGGTCTCCACGTGCTGGACCGAGACCCGCGGCCACTGCTGCCGTACCCGCCGCTTCCAGGCGGCCAGCGCCCCGGCCTCCTCCCCGTGTACGGCGCGGTGCGAACGGGCGGCGGGCGCGTACAGCGTGCGGACGTAGTCCTGGACCATCCGGCCGGCCACCACCTTCGGGCCGAGGGTGGTGAGGGTGTGCCGGACCATCTCGATCCAGCGGCCGGGCAGGCCCTGCGCGCCCTGGTCGTAGAAGCGCGGCGCGACCTGCTTCTCCAGCAGGTCGTAGAGCGCGGCGGCCTCCAGCTCGTCGCGGCGGTCCTCGTCGACGACGCCGTCGGCGGTGGGGATCGCCCAGCCGTTGTCGCCGTCGAACCACTCGTCCCACCAGCCGTCGAGCACCGACAGGTTGAGGCAGCCGTTGAGCGCGGCCTTCATCCCCGAGGTGCCGCAGGCCTCCAGCGGGCGCAGCGGATTGTTGAGCCAGACGTCGCAGCCGGGGTAGAGCAGCCGCGCCATCCGCATGTCGTAGTCCGGCAGGAAGACGATGCGGTGCCTGACCCGGGGGTCGTCGGTGAACCTGACCAGCTCCTGGACCAGCCGCTTGCCGCTGTCGTCGGCCGGGTGCGCCTTGCCCGCGACCACGATCTGGATCGGCCGCTCGGCGTGCAGCAGCAGGTCCATCAGCCGGTCCTGGTCGCGCAGCATGAGGGTGAGCCGCTTGTACGACGGGACACGGCGCGCGAAGCCGATGGTGAGCACGTCGGGGTCGAGGACGCTGTCGGTCCAGCCCAGTTCTGCCTCTCCCGCGCCGCGCTGCCGCCAGGACTCGCGGACCCGGCGCCGTACGTCCTCCACGAGCTGTTCGCGCAGTTCGCGGCGGAGTTCCCAGACGGCGGCGTCGGGGATGTCGGCGATGGCCTCCCAGCGGTCGGCGCCGCCGACCATCAGGGCGTCCTCGGCGCGCTGGGTGCCGATCTGCCGGGCGCCGAGCCGGAACACCTCGGGGGCGACCCAGGTGGGCGCGTGCACGCCGTTGGTGATGGACGTGATCGGCACGTCCTCCGGGTCGAAGCCCGGCCAGAGCCCGGCGAACATCTCGCGGCTGACGGAGCCGTGCAGGGTGGAGACGCCGTTGGCGCGCTGGGCCAGCCGCAGGCCCATCACCGCCATGTTGAACAGGTTGGGGTCGCCGCCGGGGTAGGTCTCCATGCCCAGTTCGAGGACGCGGCCTATGTCGACGCCGGGCAGCTCGCCGCCGTCGCCGAGGTGGCGGCCGACCAGTTCGCGGTCGAAGCGGTCGATGCCCGCGGGGACGGGGGTGTGCGTGGTGAACACCGTCCCGGCCCGTACGGCCTCCAGCGCCGCGTCGAAGTCGAGCCCTTCGAGGGCCAGTTCGCGGATGCGCTCCAGGCCGAGGAAACCGGCGTGGCCCTCGTTGGTGTGGAACACCTCGGGTTCGGCGTGGCCGGTGATCCGGCAGTAGGCGCGGACGGCGCGGACGCCGCCGATGCCCAGCAGCATCTCCTGGAGCAGCCGGTGCTCGCTGCCGCCGCCGTAGAGCCGGTCGGTGACGTCGCGCTCGGCGGGTTCGTTGGCCTCGACGTCGGAGTCGAGGAGCAGCAGCGGGACGCGTCCGACCTGGGCCTTCCAGATCTGGGCGCGCAGCGATCGGCCGCCGGGCAGGACGAGGGAGACCTCGGCGGGGGCGCCGTTCGTCTCGCGGAGCAGGGTGACGGGCAGTTCGTTGGGGTCGAGGACGGGGTACTGCTCCTGCTGCCAGCCCTCGCGGGAGAGGGTCTGGCGGAAGTAGCCGTGCCGGTAGAGCAGGCCGACGCCGATGATCGGGGCGC
This sequence comes from Streptomyces sp. NPDC003300, assembly GCF_040610915.1. NCBI lineage: Bacteria > Bacillati > Actinomycetota > Actinomycetes > Kitasatosporales > Streptomycetaceae > Streptomyces > Streptomyces sp. NPDC003300. The sequence continues at coordinate 2,896 of NZ_JBEXNE010000044.1, forward strand.
CGAGGTCGCTCGCGGCCTTCAGGTGGTCGCCGGCGAGGATGCCGAGGCCGCCGGAATACTGCGGCAGCGCGGCGGTGATGCCGAATTCGGGTGAGAAGTAGGCGATGGCTGCGGGCAGGTCGCTCTGTTCCTGATACCAGCGGGGGTTGCTGGTGTAGTCGGCCAGTTCCTCCGCCGCGGCGGCCAGGCGGCGCAGAAAGCGCCGGTCCCCGGCGAGCGCGGCGAGCCGTTCCTTGGACACGGCGCCGAGCAGCCGCACGGGGTCGCCTTGGGCGGCCCGCCAGCCCACGGGGTCGACGCTCTGGAACAGCTCCCGGGTCTCCGGGTGCCATGACCAGCGTAGGTTCTGGGCCAGCTCCCCGAGCGGGCGCAGAGGTTCCGGCAGGACGGTGCGCACGGTGAATCGACGGATTGCCTTCACGTATTCGACCGTAGACCCGATGGCGGGGGGCCTGCGGCCAGTGTCCACGATCCGGTGGTTCAAACGCGCGAACGGCGGCTCACGGAAGCGACCGGTCGCAGTGCGGATCACGCCGGTGGGCGGGGCAGGTCGTACGGGCCCGGTCGGGGGTCACCGGCCCGGCGCGTGACCGCCGTCGCCCTGGGGGTTCCGGGTGACGTGAGGGTACGGCCGTACGCGGGCGTGTCGGGTGCTTCGCGTACGGTGGGGGCGTGCGCGGGGGCGCTCTCGGGGGCGCGTGTCAGGCGCGCCCGTGGTCGGCCCCACAATGGCGTCAGGGGCAGGTCGGGGGTGGCGGATTGAGCATTCGTGACGCGCTCCCGAAACGCTTCGGTGAGGTGCTTTCGTCTCGCGGAGCGTGGGCAGGCTCCGATTGCGGGGCTTCGCGCGGAGCACGAGACTGCACCACACAGCGTCACAACGCACCGTCAGGTCCCACGGCACCACACGTACGGCACCACAGTCATGGCAGCAATCGTCCCGGATCGTCACCTATCACCTCCACACGAGTGAACGCGGACTGGAGCGGCCATGCAGGCAAGCCCGCACTGCCCGGAACAGCTAAAAAGAGCGGGGGCCCGCGAGGGAGCGGCCCGTCGCGACGCTGCTCGCCGCCGCCGTGGGCCGCTGTCCGGCGCCCCCCATCTCCGCCGTCCCATCCACAGCGCTGTCAGGTGAGGCAATGATCGGTCGTATTCCCGTCGTCGATGTCCGTCCGTTGGTGGACTGTGGCCGCCGCCCGGCGAAGGCGGTGGCAGGAGAGACCTTCGAGGTGACCGCCACCGTGTTCCGGGAGGGGCACGACGCGGTGGCCGCGAACGTGGTGCTGCGGGACCCGACCGGCAGGTCGGGGCCGTGGACGCCGATGCGCGAGCTGGAGCCCGGCACGGACCGGTGGGGCGCGCGCGTCACCCCGACGGCCGAGGGGCGCTGGACGTACTGCGTGGAGGGCTGGTCCGACCCGGTGGCGACCTGGCGGCACGCGGCGGGCATCAAGATCCCCGCCGGGATCGACACCGAACTGGTGCTGGCCGAGGGCGCGCTGCTGCACGAGCGGGCGGCGGCCGGGGTGCCCAAGAGCGACGGCAGGGCGGGCGTGCTGGCCGCGGTGGACGCGCTGCGGGACGCCTCGCGCACCCCCGCCGCCCGGCACGCGGCGGCGCTGGCGGACGACGTGGTCGGCGCACTCGACCGGTATCCGCTGCGCGAGCTGGTCAGCGCCTCCCGGCCGCTGCCGCTGCACGTGGAGCGGGAGCGGGCGCTGTACGGGTCCTGGTACGAGCTGTTCCCCCGCTCGGAGGGGGCGGTGCTCGAAGAGGGCGCCCCGCCGCGCTCGGGCACCTTCCGTACCGCGGCCGAGCGGCTGCCCGCGGTGGCCGCGATGGGTTTCGACGTGGTCTATCTGCCGCCCATTCACCCGATCGGCACAGCTTTCCGCAAGGGCCCGAACAACAGCCTGACGCCCGGCCCCGACGACGTCGGATCGCCGTGGGCGATCGGCTCCCCCGAGGGCGGGCACGACGCCGTCCACCCGGACCTGGGCACCCTGGCGGACTTCGACCACTTCGTGGAGCGGGCCCGCGAGCTGCGGATGGAGGTGGCGCTGGACTTCGCGCTCCAGTGCTCGCCCGACCACCCGTGGGTGGCCAAGCACCCGGAGTGGTTCGCGCACCGCGCGGACGGCACGATCGCGTACGCGGAGAATCCGCCGAAGAAGTACCAGGACATCTACCCGATCGCCTTCGACGAGGACTTCGCGGGCATCGTCAGGGAGACCCTGCGGGTGCTGCGGCACTGGATGGCGCACGGGGTGCGGATCTTCCGGGTGGACAATCCGCACACCAAGCCGGTGGTGTTCTGGGAGAAGGTCATCGCGGACATCAACCGCACCGACCCGGACGTGATCTTCCTGGCGGAGGCGTTCACCCGTCCCGCGATGATGGCCACCCTCGGCCAGATCGGTTTCCAGCAGTCGTACACGTACTTCACCTGGCGTAACGACAAGAGCGAACTGACCGACTACATGCGGGAGTTGAGCGGGGAGGCGGCAGCGTGGATGCGGCCCAACTTCTTCGTGAACACCCCCGACATCCTGCACGCCTTCCTCCAGCACGGCGGCCGTCCGGCCTTCGAGGCGCGGGCGGTGCTCGCCGCGACGCTCTCGCCCACCTGGGGCGTCTACGCGGGCTTCGAACTGTGTGAGGGCACCCCTGCCAAGCCCGGCAGTGAGGAGTACCTGCACTCGGAGAAGTACGAACTCCGGCCGCGGGACTGGGCGGCGGCCGAGGCCGAGGGCCGCTCGCTCGCCCCGCTGATCACTACGCTCAACCGGCTGCGCCGCCGTCACCCGGCGCTCCAGCAGCTACGGGACATCACATTTCACCCAGTGGACAACAGCGCGGTACTGGCCTACTCCAAGCGCCGCGACGACGATGTCGTACTGGTGGTCGTCAACCTGGACCCGTTCCACACCCAGGAGGCCACCGTCTCGTTGAACATGCCGGCACTCGGGCTCTCCTGGCACGAGTCATACCCGGTGCGCGACGAGCTCACCGGGGACACCTACCACTGGGGCAGAGACAACTATGTGCGCCTTGAGCCGGGCCGCGCGCCCGCGCATGTCCTGTCGCTGCGACCGTCTCCTTCGATCGGAGGGTCACTCAGTTGATCGTCAACGAACCCGTCCCTGACACCTTCGAGGACACACCGGCCAAGGACCGTGATCCCGACTGGTTCAAACGGGCGGTGTTCTACGAAGTCCTCGTCCGGTCCTTCCAGGACAGCAACGGAGACGGCGTAGGCGACCTGAAAGGCATCACCGCCAAGCTGGACTATCTCCAGTGGCTCGGCGTGGACTGCCTCTGGTTGCCGCCGTTCTTCGCGTCACCGCTGCGGGACGGCGGATACGACGTGGCCGACTACACGGCCGTGCTGCCGGAATTCGGCGACCTGGCGGACTTCGTGGAATTCGTGGACGCCGCGCACCAGCGCGGCATGCGCGTGATCATCGACTTCGTCATGAACCACACGAGCGACCAGCACGAGTGGTTCCAGCAGTCTCGCAGCGACCCGGAGGGACCGTACGGGGACTTCTACACCTGGGCGGACGACGACAAGCAGTACGACGGCGCCCGCATCATCTTCGTCGACACCGAGACCTCGAACTGGACGTTCGACCCGGTGCGCAAGCAGTACTACTGGCACCGGTTCTTCTCCCACCAGCCGGATCTCAACTACGAGAACCCGCGGGTGCAGGAGGAGATCCTGGCCGCGCTGCGCTTCTGGCTCGACCTCGGGATCGACGGTTTCCGGCTGGACGCGGTGCCCTATCTCTTCCAGGAGGAGGGCACCAACTGCGAGAACCTGCCGCGTACCCACCAGTTCCTGAAGAAGGTGCGCTCCGAGATCGACGCGCACTACCCCGACACCGTGCTGCTGGCCGAGGCCAATCAGTGGCCCGAGGACGTCGTCGACTACTTCGGCGACTTCCGCAAGGGCGGCGACGAATGCCATATGGCGTTCCACTTCCCCGTCATGCCGCGCATCTTCATGGCGGTCAGGCGGGAATCGCGCTACCCGGTGTCGGAAATCCTGGCGAAGACTCCCGCCATCCCGGCGAGTTGCCAGTGGGGCATCTTCCTGCGGAACCACGACGAGCTGACCCTCGAAATGGTGACCGACGAGGAACGCGACTACATGTACGCGGAGTACGCCAAGGACCCGCGGATGCGCGCCAACATCGGCATCCGCAGGCGGCTGGCACCGCTGCTGGACAACGACCGCAACCAGATCGAGCTGTTCACCGCGCTGCTGCTCTCCCTGCCGGGATCCCCGATCCTGTACTACGGCGACGAGATCGGCATGGGCGACAACATCTGGCTCGGTGACCGGGACGCGGTCCGTACGCCGATGCAGTGGACCCCCGACCGCAACGCGGGCTTCTCGTCCAGCGACCCCGGACGGCTCTACCTGCCCACGATCATGGACCCGGTCTACGGGTACCAGGTCACCAATGTCGAGGCGCAGATGAGCTCACCCAGCTCGCTGCTGCACTGGACGCGGCGGATGATCGAGATCCGCAAGCAGAACCGTGCCTTCGGGCTCGGTTCCTACACCGAGCTGCCGTCGAGCAACCCGGCCGTGCTGGCGTTCCTGCGCGAGTCCGGCGACGACCTCGTGCTGTGCGTGAACAACTTCTCGCGGTTCGCCCAGCCCACCGAGCTGGATCTGCGGAGCTTCGCCGGGCGGCACCCGGTGGAGCTGATCGGCGGGGTGCGCTTCCCCGCGATCGGTCAACTGCCGTACCTGCTCACCCTCGCGGGCCACGGCTTCTACTGGTTCCGGCTCCGCCGCGAGCAGGTGTGACGGCGGGGGGCCGGAGCGACCGGCCCCCCGCAGCCGACGCGGGTGGCACACCGCCCCCGCGGCCGGCCCCCGCTCCGAGTAGCGGGCATCCCGGACCCCTGGCAGTATCCGGAGTACCCCAGCAGCACCCGCGGGGCGCATTCCGTCGTACGTCGGCTCGCTGACACATGATCGTCACGCGGGCGGGCCGTACGGCGGTTTCCTGTCACCCGCCCGGGGCAGGCTCCCCGTGTCGCCGGACAGCCCGAACCCGTCATCCGGGAGGCTGGCGCCCCCGCCGCGCGTCGAAGCGGCCGGGTGCGCGACTCCCCGGGGAAAGGACGTCATGTCGGACCGCTCCTGGACCCGTGCTCCTTCCGTACCCACCTCACCATCCGGATCCACCTCACCGTCCGTATCGAATTCACCATCGAGTTCACCATCCGTGTCGGGGTCACGCCCCGTGACGGACGCGCGCTCGGCCGCGGCTTCCTCATCCGCCCCGGCCGCCGCCTCGGCCGCGGCCTCGGCCGCCGCTTCGCCGACCGGCCCGGACGTGCCGTCCGCGAGCGGTGTGCCGCCCGTCGCCGGGCGGCCGCTGGCGCCCGGCCTGCTGCGGTCGCTCGAACCGCTGCTGCGCTCCTGGCTGCCCAAACAGCGCTGGTTCGCCGGCAAGGGCCTGCCCATCGGCGGCTTCCGGCTGGCCGCGGCCACCGAGCTGATGCCTCCCGGCGGCCGGCTCGGCCCGCTGGGGCTGCTGCACGTCCTGGTGGACGTCGAGCAGCCCGGCCGCCCCGCCGACTGCTACCAACTGCTGCTCGGCGCGCACCCGCTGCTGCCGTCGGCGCTGGTACGGGCCGCGCTCGGCCCGGCCGTCGGCGGCCCGTACGACGGCCTGACGCTCTACGACGCGCCGCACGACCCCCGGCTGGCCGCGCTGCTGCTCGAACGGCTCCGCGCGCCCGGCACCACCGGGCGGCTGCGCTTCAGCGTCGAGCCGCAGGAGGAGTTCCCGCCGGGGCTCACCCCGCGCGTCTCCACCGCCGAGCAGTCCAACACCTCGGTCGTGTACGGGGACGCCTACATCCTCAAGCTGTTCCGCCGCGTCTCCCCCGGCACCAACCCGGATCTGGAACTGTCGCTCGCGCTGGCCCACAAGGGCTCGCGGCGGGTCGCGGAGCCGGTCGCCTGGTTCGAGGCGCTGCCGCCGGAGGGCGTCATGGGCCCGCAGGGCGCGGCGGCGGGCACGACGGAGCCGACCACGCTCGGTGTGCTCCAGCGCTTCCTGCCCGGCTCGTCCGACGGCTGGGCCCTGGCCCTGGCCTCGGTCGCCGAGGACGGCGACTTCACCGGCGAGGCGGCGGCGCTCGGCCGCGCCACGGCCGAGGTGCACGGCGCCCTGGCCGACGCGCTGCCGGTGCGTACCCTGGACGGCCCAGCGCTGGAACGTATCGCCTCGGCGATGACCCGGCGGCTGGACGAGACCGCGAAGGAGGTCCCGGCCGTACGGCCGCACGTCGCGGCGCTGCGCTCGGCCTTCGACGACCTCGCGCGGCTCGGCGCGGCCCCCGGCAACGCGGTGACCGCCCAGCGGATCCACGGCGACCTGCACCTGGGGCAGGCGCTGCGCGGTCCGGACGGCGAGTGGGTGCTGATCGACTTCGAGGGCGAGCCTGCCCGGCCGCTGGCCGAACGGCGCCGGGCGGCGCCGCCGGTCCAGGACGTGGCGGGCATGCTGCGGTCCTTCGACTACGCCGCCCACCACAGCGGCAACGGTCCCTGGGCCGCCCGCCACCGGGACGCCTTCTGCGCCGGGTACGCCGCCGTGTCCGGGGTGGACCCGCGCGAACAGCCCGTGCTGATACGGGCCTTCGAGACCGACAAGGCGGTCTACGAGGCCCGGTACGAGGCGCGGCACCGCCCCGCCTGGCTCCCCATCCCGCTCTCCGCCCTGGCCCGCCTGGCCGCCGCCACTTCTGACGCCGCCCCTTCTGAGGAGTCCAGCCCGTGACACGCCCCGACGACCGTTTCCTCCCCGAGGCCCAGGCGCGCGGCTACGACCGCGGCACCCCCCACCCGGCCGCCTCCGGCACGGCGCCGGGACCGGCCCCGCTCGCGGATACGACCCCGCCTGCCCCACCGTCCGACGCCCCGGCGGTACCGGCCGCCCCGGTGCCGGGCGCGGGCCCTGTGGCCCCGGCGGTCACAGTGCCCGGCGCGGGCCCGGCCGCGACCGGCCGGCTCGCCGAGAGCGCCCCTCAGGGGCGCGGGGCCGAGTCCGACGTGCGGCTGCCGCCGCGTGAGCGCGAGCAGCCCACCACCGGCGGGAGGTCCGGGGCCGACCCCGAGCCCTCCTTCGGGCCGGAACCCGGAAGCCTGGTCGGCGACGACCGACGGCGGCTGCTGGACGGCGCGCACCACGACCCGCACGGAGTGCTGGGTGCGCACCCGGTGGACGGCGGCGTCCGGATCAGGGCGCTGCGGCCGTTCGCACGGGCGGTGGCGGCCGTCGTGGACGGCGAGCGGTTCGACCTCACCGACGAGGCCGACGGCCTCTTCTCCGCGGTGCTGCCCCGCACCGACGTGCCGGAGTACCGGCTGGCCGTCACGTACGACGACGGCGAGCACATCGTGGAGGACCCGTACCGCTTCCTGCCGTCCCTCGGGGAGCTGGACCTGCATCTGATCGGGGAGGGGCGGCACGAGGAGCTGTGGAAGGCGCTGGGCTCCCGGCCGATGACGCACGGCGGCGTGACCGGTACGCGCTTCGCGGTGTGGGCGCCGAACGCGCGCGGGGTGCGCGTGGCCGGGGAGTTCAACTACTGGGACGGCACCGGCTTCCCGATGCGCTCGCTGGGCGCGACCGGGGTGTGGGAGCTGTTCGTGCCGGGCGTCGGCGCCGGGACGGCGTACAAGTACGAGATCACCCGGCCCGACGGCTCGCGCGGGATGAAGGCCGACCCGATGGCGCGGGCCACCGAGGTGCCGCCCGCGACCGCGTCGGTCGTCACGGAGTCGGCGTACGAGTGGGCCGACCAGGAGTGGATGGCCCGCAGGGGCGAACTCCCGGTGCACCGGGCGCCGTTCTCCGTCTACGAACTGCACCTGGCCTCGTGGCGGCCGGGGCTGACCTACCGTGAGCTGGCCGAGCAGTTGCCCGCGTACGTGAAGGAACTCGGCTTCACGCACGTGGAGTTGATGCCGGTCGCCGAGCACCCCTTCGGCGGCTCCTGGGGCTACCAGGTGACGTCGTACTACGCGCCGACCTCGCGGCTCGGCTCGCCCGACGACTTCCGGTACCTGGTGGACGCCCTGCACGCGGCCGGGATCGGCGTGATCATGGACTGGGTGCCCGCGCACTTCCCCAAGGACGACTGGGCGCTGGCCCGGTTCGACGGCGCGCCGCTGTACGAGCCCGCCGACCCGCGCCGGGCGGAACACCCGGACTGGGGCACCCTGGAGTTCGACTTCGGCCGTACCGAGGTGCGCAACTTCCTGGTGGCGAACGCCGTGTACTGGTGCGAGGAGTTCCACATCGACGGGCTGCGGGTGGACGCGGTGGCCTCGATGCTCTACCTCGACTACTCCCGCGAGGGCGGCGACTGGCTGCCCAACGCGTACGGCGGCCGGGAGAATCTGGACGCGGTGGCGTTCCTCCAGGAGATGAACGCGACCGTCTACCGGCGCTGTCCCGGCACCGTCACCATCGCCGAGGAGTCGACGGCCTGGGACGGAGTCACCCGGCCCACCCACCTGGTCGGCCCGGCCGGCTTCGGCGGCCTCGGCTTCGGCCTGAAGTGGAACATGGGCTGGATGCACGACTCGCTGGACTACGTCTCGCACGAGCCGGTGCACCGCAAGTACCACCACAACGAGATGACGTTCTCCATGGTGTACGCGTACTCGGAGAACTACGTGCTGCCCATCTCGCACGACGAAGTGGTGCACGGCAAGGGCTCGTTGGTGGCGAAGATGCCCGGCGACTGGTGGCAGCAGCGGGCCACCGTACGGGCGTACCTGGGCTTCATGTGGGCGCACCCCGGCAAGCAACTGCTCTTCATGGGGCAGGAGTTCGCGCAGGGCGCCGAGTGGTCGCACGAGAACGGCCCCGACTGGTGGCTGCTGGACGAGAGTTACCCGGCCGCGGCCGACCACAAGGGCGTACGCGACCTGGTCCGCGACCTGAACGCGGCGTACACGGCCGCGCCCGCGCTGTGGCAGCTCGACACCGACCCCAGCGGTTTCACCTGGATCGACGGCGGCGCGGTGGAGGACAACACCTTCTCCTTCCTCCGCTACGACGAGGCGGGTGACCCGCTGCTGTGCGTCAGCAACTTCTCCCCCGTCGTCCGCGAGAACTACCGCCTCGGCTCCCCCGACGTCGTCTGGAAGCAGGTGCTGAACACCGACGAGGCCCGTTACGGCGGCAGCGGCGTCGTGGTCGCCGAGCCCGTCAAGAGCGAGCCGACGCCCTGGAACGGCCAGCCCCACAGCATCTCGCTGACCCTTCCCCCGCTGGCGACCCTCTGGCTGCGCCCGGCGTAGCCCTCGCGTGACCGACACGGCCCCCGCGGGCCGGGCGACGGCCCGGCCCGCGGGGGCCGTTTGCGCCCCACCAGCAAGACAGGAAAGTTTCCTAACCAAAACCCTTGTTGCGGACACGCCAGCGCTACTACCGTTCCGGCAACGCCTTTCCGGGCCCTTCCGGAAGCTCGACTCCCCGCTCAGGCAAGGAGTGTCCCCCCATGTCGTCCTCCGCAACCCCCCGCCTCCGCAGGACTGCCCTCGCCGCCGCCACCGGGCTGACCGCCGCCCTCGCGCTCGGCCTCGGCACGGCGGCCGGTTCCGCCCACGCGGCGGCGACCGCGCTGCCCAGCGGCATCTCGGCGCCCTATCTCTACCTGGGCTGGGGCAACCCGCCCTCGGCCACGTCGGTGATGTCGGCGACCGGCATCAAGCAGTTCACGATGGCCTTCATGCTCTCCGACGGCGGCTGCAACCCGAAGTGGGACGGCAGCCGCGCGCTGACCGGCGGCACCGACCAGTCCACGATCAACGCGATCAGGAACGCGGGCGGTGACGTCACCGTCTCCTTCGGCGGCTACAGCGGCAACAAGCTGGGCCAGAAGTGCACATCGGCGTCCGCGCTCGCCGGGGCGTACCAGAAGGTGATCGACGCCTACTCCCTGAAGTCGATCGACATCGACATCGAGGCGGGCGAGTTCAGCAACGCGACCGTGCGGCAGCGGGTGGTCGACGCGCTCAAGACGGTCCGCGCGAACAACAGCGCCCTGAAGATCTACGTCACCTTCGGCACCACGCCGACCGGGCCCGACTCCGCGGGCAAGGACCTGATCAAGAAGGGCGCCGCCGCCGGGCTGAACATCGACGCCTGGGCCGTCATGCCCTTCGACTACGACCAGGGCGGCACCACCGACATGCTGGCCACCACCAAGTCCGCGGTGGACGGCCTGAAGAACGCCGTCGCCAGCGCGTACGGGCTGTCCTCCGACGCCGCCTACCGCAAGGTCGGCCTGTCCTCGATGAACGGCAAGACCGACAGCGCGGGCGAGACCGTCTCGCTCGCGGACTTCAAGTCGATCGTGTCCTACGCGACCGGCCACCACCTGGCCCGCGTCAGCTTCTGGGCCCTCAACCGGGACCGCAAGTGCGGCTCCGGCGAGTCCGCGGGCGACTCGTGCAGCGGCATCACGCAGAACACGTACGACTTCACCAAGGCCCTGGCCGCGTACACCGGCTGAGGCCGCGTCAGACGGCCTCAGCCGGCCTCGGGCGAGGGCAGCGGAGGAAGGGGCGGGGTCAGAAGACCGACTCCGCCTCTTCCATGCGCTCCTCGGGGACGGTCTTGAGCTGGGTGACGGCGTCGGCCAGCGGGACCAGGCCGATCGTCGTGCCCTGGAGCGAGGTCATGTGACCGAAGGCGCCCTTGTGGGCGGCCTCCACCGCGTGCCAGCCGAAGCGGTTGGCCAGCACCCGGTCGTACGCGGTCGGCACGCCGCCGCGCTGGACGTGGCCGAGGATGACCGGGCGGGCCTCCTTGCCCAGCCGCTCCTCCAGCTCCATGGCCAGCGTGGCGCCGATGCCCGCGAAGCGCTCGTGCCCGTACTTGTCGATCTCGCCGACGCCGTAGTCCATGCTGCCCTTGGCCGGGTGGGCGCCCTCGGCGACGCAGATGACGGCGAATTTCTTGCCGCGCGCGAAGCGTTCCTCGACCATCGCCACCAACTGGGACGGCTCGAAGGGGCGTTCGGGGATGCAGATGCCGTGCGCGCCGCCCGCCATGCCCGCCTCCAGGGCGATCCACCCGGCGTGCCGGCCCATCACCTCGACCACCATCACGCGCTGGTGGGACTCCGCGGTGGTCTTCAGCCGGTCTATGGCCTCGGTGGCGACGGTCACGGCGGTGTCGAAGCCGAAGGTGCGGTCGGTGCCGTTGATGTCGTTGTCGATGGTCTTGGGCACTCCCACCACCGGCATCCCGGCGTCGGAGAGCATCCGGGCGGCGGTCAGCGTGCCCTCGCCGCCGATCGGGATCAGCACGTCGATGCCGTACTCGGCGCACATCTCGTCCGCGTTGTCCGCCGCCTCGCGCAGCCGGGCGCGCTCCAGCCGGGCCGAGCCGAGGATGGTGCCGCCGCGGGCGAGGATGCCGCTCACCGAGTTGAGGTCGAGCGGCCGGAAGCGGCCCTCCAGCAGGCCGACGAAGCCGTCCTCGAAGCCGATGACCTCGTCGTCGTACCCGGTCAGCGCGCGGTGCACGACCGACCGGATGACGGCGTTGAGGCCGGGGCAGTCGCCGCCGGCGGTGAGGACTCCGATACGCATGGGCCTGTCTCTCCAGACGGTCGTCGGCTGCTGCTGTGGCGCGTGCTGTCACGCGCTGTCGGTATCCAGTGGATCACAGCGCCTGGTCACCCCGGAGCGGGGCTCCAGGTCACGGGGACTTCGGGACCAGCGTGCACTCGGTGATCCGGCCCGCCACATAGTCGTCCACATTGCGGACGGTGGCGGCGACGATCTCGTCGATCGCGTCCACCGTGAAGTACGCCTGGTGCGAGGTGATCAGCACATGCGTGAAGGTCAGCAGCCGGGCCAGGGTGTCGTCCGTCATCACCTCCAGCGACTTGTCGTAGAAGAAGACCCCGGCCTCCTCCTCGTACACGTCGAGCCCGACGCCGCCGAGCCTGCCCTCGCGCAGCGTCTCGACCAGCGCGGCGGAGTCGATCAGGCCGCCGCGGCTGGAGTTGATCAGGATCGCGTCGTCCTTCATCAGCGCCAGCCGCCGCTCGCCGACCAGGTGGTGGGTGGAGGGCATCAGCGGCACATGGAGGCTGATCAGGTCCGACTCCCGGAAGAGCCGGTCCAGTTCGACGTACTCCATCCCCAGTTCGGTGCAGGCGGGGTTGACCGCGATGTCCCAGCCGAGAATCCGCATGCCGTAGCCGCGGGCGATGGCGGTGAAGGCGGTGCCGATCTTGCCGGTGCCGACCACGCCGACCGTACGGCCGTGGAAGTCCCGGCCGAGCAGGCCGTCGAGCCGGAAGTCGAAGTCGCGCGTGCGGCTCGCGGCCCGGACGATCCGCCGGTTCAGCGCCGAGGCCAGCGTCCAGGCGAACTCCGCCACCGAATACGGGGAGTAGCGGGCCACGCGCGCCACCGTCATCCCAAGCCGCTCCGCGTGGTCCAGGTCGATGTTGTTGTAGCCCGTCGAGCGCTGCGCGATCAGCTTCGTGCCGCCGCGCACCAGGGCTTCGAGCACCGGCGCGTCCAGCACCGCGTTCACACTCGTCGACACGGCCTCGTACCCCGCCGCCAGCGGCAGGGTGTCCTTGGTGAGGAACGTCTCAAGACACCGCACCTGATGGCGCGCCCCGAAGGCCGCCTCCAGCAGAGGGCGCTCGTCGCGCTGCACCCCAGTCGCCAACACGTCCACAGGACCGGCCCTCCTTACGTGAGTCCTTCCTCACTCTACGTGCGCGCCGCGCGCCCCGCGCCACGCCTCGCGGAGGCGGGCCGGTGCCCCTGGGCGGCAGGCGGTACCCGGGAGCGTTAGCGTCAGGGGTGCGTACGGCCGTACGCGAAGGGTTCAGGGCAGAACGGACGGATCAAGCGTGACGCGCAGCGTCTACCTCACGGGGATCGGCCGCGGCGACGGCCGCCAGGTGATCGAGCTGGGGGTGATGGAGCTGCTGACCCGCCAGGTCGACCGGGTCGGCGTCTACCGCCCGCTGGTCCACGACACCCCCGACCGTATTTTCGAGCTGCTGCGCAGCCGCTACCGGCTGACCCAGGACGCGGCGAGCGTCTTCGGCATGGGGTACGAGGAGGCGGCGGCGCTCCAGGCCGAGCAGGGCCAGGAGGCGCTGACCGCCCGGTTGGTGGACGGCTACCTGAGGGTGGCGGCGGAGTACGAGACGGTGCTGATCCTCGGGTCCGACTTCGCGGGCACCAACCTCCCGGCGGAGCTGGGCGTCAACGCGCGGCTGGCGAACGAGTGCGGCGCGTCGGTGCTCGCGGTGATCGGCGGTCTCGAGCAGTCGGCGGAGTCGGTGGTCGCCGAGGTGCGCAACGCGTATCACGCGTACACGAATCTGGGCTGCGACGTGATCGCGATGATCGCGAACCGGGTGGCCCCGGCGGAGGTCGCGGAGGCGGCGGAGCGGCTGGGCCGGGTCCCGGACGTGCCGGTGTACGTGCTGCCGGACGAGCCCGCGCTGTCCGCGCCGACGGTGGCGCAGATCGCGGAGACGCTGGGCGCGCGGGTGCTGCTGGGCGACGACGCGGGGATGTCCAGGGACGCGCTGGACTTCGTGTTCGGCGGCGCGATGCTGCCGACGTTCCTGCCCGCGCTGACCCCCGGCTGTGTGGTGGTGACGCCCGGCGACCGGGCGGATCTGGTGATCGGGGCGCTGGCGGCGCACTCGGCCGGGTCGCCGCCGATCGCGGGGGTGCTGCTGACGCTGGACGAGAAGCCGCCGCCGCACATCCTGGCGCTGGCGAACCGGCTGGCGCCCGGCACCCCGGTGCTGTCGGTGGCGACCGGCTCCTTCCCGACGGCGGCCGGGCTGTTCGCGCTGGACGGCAAGCTGGGCGCGGGCACACCGCGCAAGGCGGAGACGGCGCTGGGCGTGTTCGAGACGCATGTGGACACCGCGGAGCTGACCGAGCGGCTGTCGGTCGCCAGGTCGGCGCGGGTGACGCCGATGATGTTCGAGCACGCGCTGATCGAGCGGGCGCGGTCGGCGCGCAAGCGGATCGTGCTGCCCGAGGGCGGCGAGGAACGAATCCTGCGGGCCACCGAGGTGCTGCTGCGCCGCGGGGTCTGCGACCTGATCCTGCTCGGCGAGGAGGACACGCTGCGCAAGAAGGCGGCCGACCTCGGGATCTCCCTCGACCAGCCGGGCGTGAGCGTCGTCGACCCGCAGACCTCACCGCTGCGGGACCGGTTCGCCGCGCTGTACGCGCAGCTGCGCGCGCACAAGGGCGTCAGCTACGAGCTGGCGTACGACGTGGTCGCGGACGTGTCGTACTTCGGCACCCTGATGGTCCAGGAGGGCCTGGCCGACGGCATGGTGTCGGGCGCGGTGCACTCCACGGCGGCGACGATCCGCCCGGCCTTCGAGATCATCAAGACCCGCCCCGACGCGGCGATCGTCTCCTCGGTGTTCTTCATGTGCCTGGCGGACAAGGTGCTGGTGTACGGCGACTGCGCCGTCAATCCGGACCCGGACGCCGAGCAGTTGGCGGACATCGCGATCCAGGCGGCGGGCACCGCGGCCCGCTTCGACGTACAGCCGCGGATCGCGATGCTGTCGTACTCGACCGGCACCTCGGGCTCGGGCGCGGACGTCGACAAGGTGCGGGCGGCCACCGAGCTGGTCCGCGAGCGGCGGCCCGACCTGCTGGTGGAGGGGCCGATCCAGTACGACGCGGCGGTGGCGCCCTCGGTGGCGGCCACCAAGATGCCGGGGTCCGCGGTGGCCGGGCAGGCGACCGTGCTGATCTTCCCCGACCTGAACACCGGCAACAACACGTACAAGGCGGTGCAGCGCTCGGCGGGCGCGGTCGCCGTCGGACCGGTGCTCCAGGGTCTGCGCAAGCCGGTCAACGACCTGTCGCGCGGCGCGCTGGTGCAGGACATCGTCACGACGGTCGCGATCACCGCGATCCAGGCCCAGGGAGAGAACCCGTGAGCGCGACCCGTGTACTGGTCATCAACTCCGGCTCCTCGTCGGTGAAGTACCAACTGCTGGACATGGCCGACCACGCACGTCTGGCGACCGGTCTGGTGGAGCGGATCGGCGAGGGCGGCGGTGCGCCCGACCACACGGCGGCGCTGCACACCGTGGCGGAGCAGCTCGACGAGCAGGGCCTCGGCCTGGACTCGCCGGAGCTGGCGGCGATCGGCCACCGGGTGGTGCACGGCGGTACGCGTTTCACCGAGCCGACGCTGATCACCGACGAGGTGGTGGCCGCGATCGAGGAGCTGGTGCCGTTGGCACCTCTGCACAATCCGGCCAACATCACCGGTATCAAGGTGACGCGTGAGCTGCGGCCCGATCTGCCGCAGGTCGCGGTCTTCGACACCGCCTTCCACTCGACGATCCCGGAGGCCGCGGCGCGGTACGCGATCGACGCGGCGACCGCCGACCGGTACGGCATCCGCCGCTACGGTTTCCACGGCACCTCGCACGCCTTCGTCTCGCGGGCGACGGCGGAGCTGCTCGGCAGGGAGCCGGCCGACGTCAACGTGATCGTGCTGCACCTGGGCAACGGCGCGTCGGCCTCCGCGGTGCGCGGCGGGGTGTGCGTGGACACCTCGATGGGCCTGACGCCCCTTGAGGGCCTGGTCATGGGCACCCGCTCCGGCGACCTCGACCCGGCGGTGGTGTTCCACCTGGAGCGGGTGGCCGGCATGGGCACCGACGAGATCGACACGCTGCTGAACAAGCGCAGCGGTCTGCTGGGCCTGTGCGGTGACAACGACATGCGGGAGATCGGCCGCCGGATGGCCGAGGGCGACCGGGCGGCGCAGCTCGCCTTCGACGTCTACGCGCACCGGATCCGCCGTTACGTGGGGGCCTTCAGCGCGGTGCTGGGCCGGGTGGACGCGATCGCCTTCACGGCGGGCGTCGGCGAGAATTCGGCCGCAGTTCGCGAAGCGGCTTTGTTGGGTCTCGACAATCTAGGTGTCACTATGGACCCTGTACGCAACGCGCTTCGCGGCACTGCGGCCCGGCTGGTCTCGGCGGCGGCGTCGCGGGTGGCCGTCGCGGTGGTGCCCACTGACGAAGAGCTGGAGATCGCCCGCGATACTTACGTACTGGCGACCGAATAAGCATGGCTGACCGTCCCGCAGCCACGACCGCCCCTGGAATATTCCGGAGCGGAACAAACCGATAGGATAGCGCCCATGCGCCGAGCCAAGATCGTCTGTACCCTGGGTCCCGCCGTCGACTCCTACGACCAGCTCAAGTCGTTGGTCGAGGCGGGCATGAATGTGGCCCGTTTCAATTTCAGTCACGGCAGCCACGCCGAGCACGAGGAGCGCTACCAGCGCGTCCGTAAGATCGCCGCCGAGACCGGCCGGGCGATCGGAGTCCTCGCCGACCTCCAGGGTCCCAAGATCCGCCTCGCCAAATTCGCCGACGGACCGGTCGAGTTGATCGCGGGCGACGAGTTCACCATCACCGTCGAGGACGTCGCGGGCGACAAGTCCATCTGCGGTACCACGTACAAGGGTCTGCCGGGCGATGTCTCCAAGGGCGACCCGATCCTGATCAACGACGGCAACGTGGCGCTGCGCGTCATCGAGGTCGAGGGCCCGCGGGTCCGCACGCTGGTGGTCGAGGGCGGCGTGATCTCCGACCACAAGGGCATCAACCTGCCGGGCGCCGCGGTGAACGTGCCGGCGCTGTCCGAGAAGGACATCGACGACCTGCGGTTCGCGCTCCGGATGGGCGTCGACATGGTCGCGCTGTCCTTCGTGCGCGACGCTAAGGACGTCCGTGACGTGCACCGCGTCATGGACGAGGAGGGGCGCCGCGTCCCGGTCATCGCCAAGGTGGAGAAGCCGCAGGCGGTCGAGAACATGGAGAGCGTCGTCGCGGCGTTCGACGCGGTGATGGTGGCGCGCGGCGACCTCGCCGTGGAGTACCCGCTGGAGCAGGTGCCGGTCGTGCAGAAGCGGCTGGTCGAGATGTGCCGGCGCAACGCCAAGCCGGTGATCGTGGCGACCCAGATGATGGAGTCGATGATCACCAACTCGCGGCCCACGCGCGCCGAGGCGTCCGACGTGGCCAACGCGATCCTGGACGGCGCGGACGCGGTCATGCTGTCCGCCGAGTCGTCGGTCGGCAAGTATCCGATCGAGACCGTCAAGACGATGTCGCGGATCGTCGTGGCCGCCGAGGAGGAGCTGCTGTGCCGCGGGCTCCAGCCGCTGGCCCCCGGCAAGAAGCCCCGCACCCAGGGCGGCGCCGTGGCCCGCGCCGCCGCCGAGCTGGGCGACTTCCTGGACGCCAAGTCCCTGGTCGCCTTCACCAAGTCCGGTGACACCGCCCGCCGCCTGGCCCGCTACCGCGTGCCCGAGCCGGTCCTGGCCTTCACCACCGACCCCGCCACCCGCAACCAGCTCGCGCTGACCTGGGGTGTGGAGTCCTTCGTGGTCGAGCACGTCGACAACACCGACGCCATGGTCGAGCTCGTCGACCGCGAGATGCTCAAGCTCTCCGAGTACGCCAAGGGCGACACCGTCATCATCACCGCCGGCTCCCCTCCGGGCGTCCCCGGCACCACCAACCTCGTCCGCGTCCACCACCTCGGCGACTGACCGCCCCCTCCCCCGTAGAAACCAGAGACCAGCGACCAGCAACCGCCCGCGGCCCGCGCCCCTTCCGAAAGGGGTGCGGGCCGCGCGGCGTTGGGGGCTCGGCTAGCCGGGGGTGCCGTAGATGTGCATGCCGGGGACGTGGAGGGTGCCGCCGAACTGGGCCGCCTGGATGACGGTGGCGTTGGTGAAGAACAGTTCGGGGAGGGTCAGCGGCGGGGGCGCCTTCGGGGTGAAGGTGATGGGGATCAGCCCGAGGAGATTGCCGCTGAGGGACTCGGTGTAGAGCGTCACCGTGCCGTTGGTGAACTTCGAGGTGGAGCCCTTGGCCGCCTCGACGTTCGTCTTCGTGCCCTTGGGGCCGTCGACTATCTGGTGCAGATTGTCGATGTCGATGCCGGAGACGGTGAACTTCAGGACGTCCTTCACCGTGCCGTTGTGCGTCTTGACCTTGACTATGCCGTGGTACGACAGACCGTGCAGGGTCAGCTTCGTGGTCTTCAGGACCCACGGGGTGTCCGGCAGCAGGGGTATGCCCTGCTCGACATCGGCGTCGGCGAGCGCCTTCGCGTCGTACACCGGGCACGGGTAGGACTGCGGGTCGTCGGTGCCGCCCGCGCTCGGGGTGGCACTGGGCGACGCCTTGTCCTTGGCGTCCTTGGCCGCGTCCTTGGCGTCCTTGGCGTCCTTCACCGTCTTGTCGAGACCGCCGACGGCGGTGTCCACGCTGTCCTTGACGGTCTTGCCGGCCGTGCCCACCGGGTCGTCGCCCTTGGCGGGCGCGCTCGCCGACGGCGACGTGCTCGGCTCGGGCTTCGCGGTCGTCGGCGCCGGGTCCGGCTGCGGGGCCTGGGTGGTGGGCGTCGCGGTCGGGGTCTTGCCGCCGCCGAGCAGCCCGCTCACCAGGTCGCCCAGGCCCAGCGGGTCCCACGGGTTGACCGACTTGGTCGGGCTCGGGGTCGCGCTCGGCGTGCCGGTCGCCCGGGACGTGTTCTCGGTCTTGCTGTCGGTGCCGCCGTCGGACGACGGGGCCTTCGCCGAGTCGGTCGGCGCGGGCGCCTCCGGGCTCGTGGAAGGACTCGGACTGCTCGACGGGCTCGGGCCGGTCGTCGGCTTCGACGTCTCCTGCCCGCCCGGCTTGTCCGTGGCCTTGCCGTCCGCCGCGCTCTTGGAGGCCGAAGGGCTCGGGGTGTCCGACTGGGTCACGCAGGGGCCGGGCTTGTACGGGTTCTTGGGCATCTCGTCGGCCTGCGCGAGGTGCGGCGTGAAGCCCATGCCCATCAGCACGGCCGTGGGCATCGCGGCCAGGGCGACCGCCTTCCCGGCGGGCACGTGCAGCTTGGTCAGCAGGGACTTGCGGGGAGCCGCGTGCCGCGGTCCCGAGGTGGCCCGGTTACGGGACCCGTCGCTCTCGGCCTGCTGAGCGTCGTCACCCAGCACGGTGCCTCCCGTTCTCCTCGGTGTTCTCTTCGTCGGGCCGCGCTCCGGCGTGGACCGGCTCGGGCTGTCCGTACGCCTCAGCGGGCTCGTGGGGCCCCTGGGACTGCGCGGGCAGGGTGGGCGGAGCGTTCTCGTCGCCGCCGCCCTCAGGGGCGCCGTCGGGCAGCTCCGCCTTCTCGCCCGGCTCGTCGGTCGCCGGGACACCCGGCGCCCAGGAGACGGCGAGCGCGCCGCCGAGCAGCGCGGGCAGGAAGCCGACGAGGAAGCCGCCGAAGTTGGAGACCACCAGCGACACCAGGGCGAGCAGGATCGACGCGACACCGGCGAAGATGCGTACCGCGCTCTGGAACCACATGGTGAGGCCGAGCACGAACAGCAGGACACCGATGATCAGCGAGCCGGAGCCCGCGGTCGTCGCCATCCGGACGGTCAGTTGGCCGAGCGTGAGGTTCGCGTACGGGAAGTAGGCGATCGGCACTCCGGCGAGGAGGGTCAGCAGACCCGCCCAGAACGGGCGCCCCCAACGCCAGTGGCGGAACGACAGCCGCCAATAACGGATCCGGGCACTCAGTCCTGTTGACTCGGCGCTCATAGGAAACAGCTCCCTGGGACTGGCTTTGCTGAGAGATCGATCGGTGGCGCCGGGTGAGCCGCGTCCCGCGCGGCTCACCCGGACCACTCAGGCGGTGCTTAGTAGCACTCCACCCCGGCGCCGGAGCCCTTCTTGACGCCGAGGCTGAGGCCCGCGAGCTTGAAGGTGCCCGCGCTGGTGGCCCAGGCGGTCTGGTGCACGCCGTCGAGGATGGCCCGGTCGGCCTCCTGGGCGAACGACCCTGGGTCCGTCGCGTCCTTGTCCTTGATGCCAGGACCCTTGTGACTGTCACCGGCCGCGACACCGATGTTGATGTTCCGGAACTCCGCATCGGCGTCGAGCTGGTCGAGGTCGATGTAGAGGTTGTGTGCCACAACCGGCTTCTTCGGGTCCTTGCCGGCGGTCAACTTCAGGGTCACGTCACCGATCGGCGTCGGGACGACCACGGACTGGCACAGGCCGTTGATGGTGGCGTCGGTGAACGCCGAGACCGCGACCGGAATGTACTTGCCACCGTGCTGAACGTCGAGCGCGCCGTACTGCTCGAAGCCGGTGCCGTCCAGGTGATCCGCCGTTACCTTGAACTGCTGACCTGACACGCTGAACGACGCGGCGAGCGCGCCCTGAGCGATGGCTATACCCACCGCGGCCGTAGCCGCGACACTCGGCACCATGACGACGGCGAACCGCCGCCATCTGGTACCGCCACGAACGAGCGACTCCATTTTTCCTCCTTCTCGGACGTACATCTCCGGCCGGGATGTTCGGGTCCTGGCCTGGGATGGGAGAAGTGCTACGTCCTCGGGAAGGAGAGCGCCGGTGATCGGCGGACCGTCCCTCCCCACGAAGAAGCAAGGAGTACGGACGGCGGTGTCCGAATCTTCGGCGATCACCCCCGAGCGACAACCACTGGCCACGCTCTCGCGCAACCTGCTGGACAGGCTCCGCCGGTAGGCGAAGACCCCCCTGTCCCGGAGCGGCGGCATGAGCCGTACGCACCCACTCGGCGGGGACCCGCGGACCGTGGCGCCGACTGGCGGCCGGGCTGTGGCAACGGACCGAGCTTGGCCGATCGTGGTCCATTCGGGCGCGCCGCACAAGGGGCTCATTACTAGCGAGTAACGGATGGGTGTCGCGGCCGTGCGCCCCGGACGGGGCGATTTCACGCAGAGTGAGGAAGACCGGGGCAGGTAAATCCGACATAAAGAACATCAGCGGTCGAAACGGAGCTGATTTCTTACCGGAGGTAACGGCGACCGCCCATTGTCACGGTTTGATAAAGTGCGGTCGCCGTATCGCTAAATCTCTGAGTAAAACCGAGGCGGGCACTCGGGGAACCGGCGGTAACTGACCGCACGGTCAGCTCGGCGGAGCGTCCCGTTCAGCCGCCCGGCCGCCTCAGAAGAGGACTCTGATCAGCGCCGTACGCGCGGCGACCACCCGGGGGTCGTCGGGGCCGATGACCTCGAACAGCTCCAGCAGCCGTACGCGGACCGCGTCGCGGTCGTCGCCCGCGGTGCGGCGCACGGTGTCCACCAGACGCGAGAAGGCGTCCTCCACATGACCGCCCACCAGATCGAGGTCGGCGGCGGCGAGCTGCGCGGTGACGTCGGAGGGTGACGCGGCGGCGGCCTCGCGGACCGCCTGCTGGTCGGCGCCCTGTACGCGGTCGAGCAGCTCGGCCTGGGCCAGGCCCAGCTTGGCCTCGGCGTTGCCCGGCTCGTCGGAGAGCACATTGCGGTACGCCTGGATGGCGCCGCCCAGGTCACCGGCGTCCAGCGCGTCGTGCGCGGCGGACAGCGCCAGCTCCTGCGGGGTGGCCGGGCGCGGGGGCGCCTCGGCGGCCGGGGCCGCGCCCTGGGCGGCGGCGTCCGTGTCGACCTCGGGGCCGACGATGCCGAAGCGCTGCTCGGCGACGGCGATCAACTGGTCCAGCACTTCGGTGATCTGGTCCTCGGGCGCGCTGCCCTGGAAGAGCGGCATGGCCTGCCCGGCCAGCACCGCGAAGACCGCGGGCACTCCCTGGACACCGAACTGCTGGAAGAGCATCTGGTTGGCGTAGACCTCGGCGGTGGCGAGGACGAAGCGCCCGCGGTACTCGGCGGTGAGCCGTTCCAGTACCGCGTTGAGCTGCTTGCTCGCGTCGGCCTGGTCGGCCCAGAAGCTGATGACGACCGGGACTTCGGCGGAGCGCTGGAGGACGTCGCTCTCGAAGGTCTCCTCGGTCACCTCGATGACGAGCGGCGAAGCGGTGTGGGCGTCGGCGTTCGCGGGGTCCTGCCGCTGCGCCCTGGCCTGCTCGGCCTTCACCTTGGCCTCACCGGCCGCCTTCACCGCGGCGAGGTCGACCACGCCGCTCATGGACATGTTCCGTGGCTGCATGAGGTCAATCCTCCCCCCTACCGGAGCCGATCGTGCACAGACCCCGGATAGACCCCGGATCTGGTGGTGCTGAGCGGTGCTGTCGGTACGGATCCCCATCCGCACCCGTGGTTGTCGCACGTTTCGCTACGGGTCGTAGCGTAACTGCCCTGAGCTGCCCGGCGGAAGCCGCCCGATGTGATACCGGTCACTCGTCACGTAACCTACCGGCCGGTATGGTCCGCCTTATGGAGCCGCTCGTGGAGCCCCCCGCCCCTCACAGACGCACCGGCCGCCCGCGAAGTGCCGAGGCGGACCGCGCGATCCTCGGCGCCACCCGCGAGGCGCTGGTCGAACTGGGCTGGGGAAAGCTGACGCTGAGCGACGTGGCGGCCCGCGCGGGCGTCGCCAAGACCACCCTCTACCGGCGCTGGAACGGCAAGAACGAGCTGGTCGTCGACGCCATCGCCGCCCTGTTCGAGGAGCAGCTCGACCTCCCGGACCTCGGCAGCCTGCACGCCGACATCCGCGGCGTGGTCCTGCGCTTCGCCGAACTCCTCAACCGGCCCGCCATCAGAACGGGCCTGATGGCCGTCGTCGCCGAGGCCACCCACGACGACGCCCTGCGGCTGCGCATCCGCGAGGCGATCGTCGACCGCCAGAAGCACCTCGTCCTCCTCGGCCGCCACCGCGCCCAGCAGCGCGGCGAACTCCCCCCGGACCCGCCCGCTCCGTGCGACCCCGCCCTCGCCGGCCGCGACGCCGACCTCATCTTCGACGTCATCGCCGGCACCGTCGTCCACCGCGTGATGGTCAGCGCCGGCCCGGTCGACCCCGACTGGGCCGACCGCCTCGCCCTCCTCCTGACCACCGGCCTCACCGGCGTCAGGAGCTAGGGGCCGGAGCCAGGGGGCCGGAGGCGGCCGGCCCCGGCGTCAGGGGGTCGCGTTCACAGCGCCGCACTCCGGGGTCTCCACGCCTGCCACGAAGTGGTCGAACTCCCCGGCGCGGACGCCCTTGACGAAGGCCTCCCATTTGGCGGGGGTGGTCACGGCCACGATCTCCGGCTGCTCGGTTTCGCGGATGTGAATCATCCCGTCGTCGCCGACGGTCGCTTCAAGGGCCACGAACGTCCTTTCGCTGGAGGGCCGGTGGATTGCGCACGAGATGTCGAGGCTACCCAGCGAACAGCGAACGGAACGGGCCGTGACGACGACGGACTACACGGCGCGCCGGACGGACGACAGGCCACGGCCCGACCGGCGGCGTACCACCGCGGGTCAGAAGCGGGCGGGCTCGGTGTAGGTGCCCCATTCGGCGCGCAGGGCGTCGCAGATCTCGCCGAGGGTGGCCTCGGCGCGGACGGCGTCGAGCATGGGCGGGATCATGTTGGAGCCGTCGCGGGCGGCGGTGAGCATGGCGTCCAGGGCGGTGCGGACGGCGGCGGCGTCGCGGGCGGTACGGCGGGAGGCGAGGTCGCGGACCTGGTCGCGCTCGACCTCGTGGCTGACCCGCAGGATCTCCAGGTCGCCGGTGACGGAGCCGTGGTGCACGTTGACACCGACGACGCGCTTGTCGCCCTTTTCGAGGGAGCGCTGGTACTGGAAGGCGGACTCGGCGATCTCACCGGTGAAGTAGCCGTCCTCGATGCCGCGCAGGATGCCGGAGGTCATCGGCCCGATCGGGTGCTCGCCGCTCGGCACGGCCTTGGCGCCCAGCGCCCTGATCCGGTCGAAGATCTTCTCCGCGTCGGCCTCGATGCGGTCGGTCAGCGCCTCGACGTACCAGGAACCGCCCAGCGGGTCCGCGACGTTGGCGACGCCGGTCTCCTCCATCAGCACCTGCTGCGTGCGCAGCGCGATCTCGGCGGCCTGCTCGCTGGGCAGCGCCAGCGTCTCGTCGAGGGCGTTGGTGTGCAGCGAGTTGGTGCCGCCGAGCACGGCGGACAGCGCCTCGACGGCGGTACGTACGACGTTGTTGTACGGCTGCTGCGCGGTCAGCGACACCCCGGCGGTCTGGGTGTGGAAGCGCAGCCACTGCGCCTTGTCGCTGGTGGCGCCGTACTCGTCGCGCATCCAGCGGGCCCAGATGCGGCGCGCGGCGCGGAATTTGGCGATCTCCTCGAAGAAGTCGAGGTGCGCGTCGAAGAAGAAGGACAGGCCGGGCGCGAAGGTGTTGACGTCCAGGCCGCGCGACAGGCCGAGCTCCACGTAGCCGAAGCCGTCGGCCAGGGTGTACGCCAGCTCCTGCGCGGCCGTCGCCCCGGCCTCGCGGATGTGGTAGCCGGAGACGGACAGCGGCTTGTACGCGGGGATGGAGGCGGCGCAGTGCTCCATCAGGTCGCCGATCAGCCGCAGGTGCGGGGCGGGCTCGAAGAGCCACTCCTTCTGGGCGATGTACTCCTTGAAGATGTCCGTCTGGAGCGTGCCGTTGAGCACGGCCGGGTCGATGCCCTGCCGCTCGGCGGCGACCAGGTACATGCAGAAGACCGGGACGGCGGGTCCGGAGATGGTCATCGAGGTGGTGACGTCGCCGAGCGGGATGTCGTCGAACAGGACCTCCATGTCGGCGGCCGTGTCGATGGCGACACCGCAGTGGCCGACCTCGCCGAGCGAGCGGGGGTCGTCGGAGTCGCGGCCCATCAGGGTCGGCATGTCGAAGGCGACGGAGAGGCCGCCGCCGCCCGCGGCCAGGATCATCTTGTAGCGCTCGTTGGTCTGCCGCGCGTTGCCGAATCCGGCGAACTGCCGGATCGTCCACGTACGCCCCCGGTAGCCGGTCGGGTGCAGTCCGCGTGTGAACGGGTACTCGCCCGGCCAGCCGATCCGCTCGAACCCGGGGACGTCCGCACCCGCCGGCGGGCCGTACACCGGCTCCACGGGGTCGCCCGAGAGCGTGCTGAAGTCGGCCTCCCGCTTACGGGCTGAGTCGTACCGTGCCTGCCAGCGCTGGCGGCCTGTCTCGATGCCTTGGGAGTCCATACCCTTGAATTTACTAGGACGTCCTAGTAAATGTCGATGGGAACACGGCTCACCCTTGGGGTGAGCCGGGTCTCAGAGGGCCGGGGCCCGGGCATGACGGCCTTGACGCGCTCGGGCTTGACGCGCTCGGGCTTGACGGGCGCGGGCTTGACGCGCCCAGGCGGTCGACGGGCTCAGGCGTCGACAGGCTCAGGCGTTGACGGGCTCGGGCTTCTCCGGCTGGATCACCTTCGGCGCCAGCTCACGCGTCACGCGGCGCTCCACGAAGAACGCGGCGGTCGGGACGGTGCCCGCCAGCAGCACCCAGGCCATCCGGCCGATCGGCCACTTCGCCTTGTTGCACAGGTCGAAGGCCATAACGAGGTAAACAACATAGAGCCAGCCGTGGGCGAAGCCCACCGCGCTGGTGAAGGTCCCCGCGCCATTGATGTCGAACACGTACTTGGCGATCACGCCCAGGGTGAGCGCGATCAGCAGCACGCCTGTCACGTAGGCCATCACGCGGTAGCGGGTCAGCACGCTGGATTTCATGGCATCGAGCCTAGCCGCCCCGAAATGCCGGGCTCATCCGGGTCGGGGGACGACGGGACGCGCGCAGTCGACCGCAGGTCAGGACTCCTCGAAGTCGCCCGCCGCTATCCGCAGGGGGCGCAGCAGCGCGAAGATCTCGCCGCACTCCTCCGCGTCGTAGGCGCTGAGGCCGAAGTCCATGGCGACCAGGTCGCGGGTGGCGGACTCGACGATCTCGCGGCCCTTGTCGGTGATCGAGGCGAGGGTGCCGCGGCCGTCGTTGGGGTTGGGGCGCTTGGCGACGAGACCGGCGGAGACCAGCCGGTCCACGGTGTTGGTGACGGACGTCGGGTGCACCATCAGCCGCTCGCCGATCTTGGACATCGGCAGCTCGCCCGCCTTGGAGAAGGTGAGCAGCACCAGCGCCTCGTACCGCGCGAAGGTCAGCCCGTACGGCCTGACCACCGCGTCGACCTGGCCGAGCAGGATCTGCTGGGCGCGCATGATCGAGGTGATGGCACCCATCGAGGGGACCCCGCCCCAGTGCCGGGTCCACAGCTCGTCGGCGCGGGCGATCGGATCGAAGGGCAGGCTCAGCGGCTTTGACACGGCGAAGAGCCTACCCGTCGGTCACATAGTGGGCACAAGTGTCTCGTCAGGCGAGCGCGCTGAGCCGGCGCCACGCGTCCTTGCCGAGGTTCCACTCACCGAAGCCGTTGCCCTTGTCGACGGTGGCGCGCGTGGAGCCCGAGGTGATCACCAGGTCGCCGCGGACCGCCCGGTCGAAGAACCACTTGGCGTCCGCGGTGTGCATGCCGATGCACCCGTGGCTGCCGTTCTGCACGCCCATCATCGCGTCGTTCCAGGGCGCCGCGTGGGTGTACGTGCCGGAGGTGGTGA
This sequence comes from Streptomyces sp. NPDC003300, assembly GCF_040610915.1. Classification (NCBI taxonomy): domain Bacteria; kingdom Bacillati; phylum Actinomycetota; class Actinomycetes; order Kitasatosporales; family Streptomycetaceae; genus Streptomyces; species Streptomyces sp. NPDC003300. The sequence goes on from NZ_JBEXNE010000044.1 coordinate 29,334, forward strand.
TGTGGACCGCGTACTTCACGTCCTTGTCGTAGAAGTCCGCCGAGTCCTCGGAGGTGGCGATGCCGACCGACGAGGACGTCATCCGCACGGTGGACTGCTTGCTGATCACCACCATCTGCCCGTTCCAGGTGGGGAAGGCGGGCTTGCCGCCGGAGATCTTGAAGTTCTTGACGGTCTTGCCGTTCTCGGTGACCCGCATGGTGTGCGCCTTGAGGTCGACGTACGAGATCCGGGCGGTGCCGATGGTGAACGTGTCGTGGATGTCGCGGCGCAGATAGCGCCCGCCCCCGGTGTCGATGCCGCTGAGCCTGGCGGTCAGCGTGACCTTGGTGTTCGGCGTCCAGTACGCGTCCGGCCGCCAGTCCACCCGCTGGATGCCGGTCAGCGGGTCGGTGATCCAGCCCCAACTGCCCTGGACGGCCGGGCTGGTGGTGACGGTCAGCGCCTTCTCGACCGCCGCCCTGGCCGCCTTGTCGGTGACCGGCTTGTCGAAGGCGAGGGAGACGGGCAGGCCGACGCCGACGACCGCGGTGTTCAGCGGGGTCGGGGTGACGCCGTTGACCTTGGCCGCCGTCAGGGTGCGGAAGGCGCTGGTGGTACGGGTCTGCTTGCCCGCGCTGTCGGCCGCGGTGACCTGGACGGTGTAGGCGGTGCCGGGGGTCATCGTGCGGTCGGAGGTCCAGGTGTGCTTGGCGGCGTCCAGGGCGCCGGTCACCTCGATCGGCGTCACGCCGTCCTTGGACGTGCCCTCCGGGGTCACGGTGACCGTGCCGAGGGTGCCGCCGTCGACGGTGACCTTGACCGGCGCGGCCGGGTCGACGTCCGCGGCGTCCTTGGCCGGTGTGACGGTGATCCGCGCGCCGGAGTCGGCGGACGCGGACCGGCCCGCGCCCTTGCCGTCGGACGAGCCGCCCGCCTTGTCGCCGTCGTGGCCGCCGCACGCGGTGACGCCCATCGCCACGGCCAGCAGGAGGGCGGGCACGGCGAGCGCCCGCGGTCGGGGGTTGCGTATGCGAGTGCGGTACACGGCAGTCGGTTCCTTGTCAGAGGTGGTCGGGGCGAACGGTGGTCGGGGCGAAGAGTGTTCGGATCGGCGGTGATCGGGGCGGCGGTGTTCGGCTCGGCGGCGGGCAGGTCGGCGGCGGATGAGGTCAGGACAGAACGCGGCGGCTCAGCACGACTTCCCGTCGCCGACGAAGCCGCGCGACATCGTGGACCCGCCGCCGACCCCGCTGCCGACCCCGCCGCTGGTGCCGTCGATGGAGACGTCCGGCGGCGACATGGAAGCGCTCGGTCGCGCGCCGGCCTCCGTCAGCCGGTTCAGCGACGCCGCGATGCAGGCGATCGGCTGCGGGTGCTTGTTGGCATAGTCGCTCCCGGAGCCCAGCGGGTTCCCCAGCCCGCGGATCAGCAGCACGGCGAGGTAGGCGCCCTGCCGGTTCATCAGGATCTGCACCCCGGTGCCCGTTCTGCTGCTGCCCTGGTAGGTGACCGGACTGTCGGCGGCCTCACCGGTCGTGCCGAGGTCGGTGGTCAGCTCGACACCGCACGTGTCCTTCACCGCCTCGCCGAACCGTTCCGTCCGGTAGCGGGCGGCCTCGGCGTCGGTGAACGCGTAGAGCAGGTACTCCGCCTCCTCCCCCGCCGACGCGCCGTACAACCGCACCGCGCCGGCCTGTACGTCTCCGGCGGGAGACGGTACCGGGCAGGCCCCCATGAGCTTGAGCGCGGTGCCCGGGGCGAGGGTCTTCCAGGGGGCCACCGGGAAGAACGGCAGGGCGCCGGGCGGCAGCAGCTCGTCGGTGAGGCGGTGGGCCAGGGCGGCCGGGTCGGGCGGCTCCGGCGGGGGCGTGGTGGACGCGACGGTGCCCGGCAGCGCGCCGGTGCCGCGCGGGCCGTCGGAGCCGGGCAGCAACTGCCAGGTGCCGACAGCGACCGCGAGGGCCGCGACCAGCGACACGGCCCCGGTCCTGCGGCGGGCGCGCCGCCGTTCGCCGAGCCTGCGGGCGGCCGGGGCCCCGGCGAGTACGACCAACGGCTCGGTGTCGCGGGCGAGTCCGCGCAGCCGCTCGTCCAGCGGATCGGCGGAGCCCGGGCCGATGTCGGAGTCCGGGCCGATGTCGGTGTCCATGTCGGCGGCGGGGGTGTCGGCGGCGGGGGTGTCGGCGGCGGTGCCGAGGGGGTCGGGACCGGCCGGGCGGCCGAACGGGTCAGCCATGGAGGGGCACCTCCTCGGTGCGGTGGCGCGCCGCACGTGCGTGGCGTGCGTCGTCGGCTGTGGCGGTAGCGGTAGCGGTGGCGGCGTCCCGACCGGCGGGGTCGTGAGCGCCGCGACCGGCGGTGTCGTGGGCGGCGGACGCGGACGCGGCGGGTTCGGGCTCCGCGTCGTCCGCCGGGTCGTCCTTGAGCAGGGCCCCCAGTGCTCTCCTCCCCCGGCTCAGCCGGGTCCGTACGGCGGCGCTGGACACGCCGGTCTGCCGGGCGATCTCCTCCACCGGCAGGTCGAGGAGGTGGTGCATGACCACGGCGGTGCGCTGGTCGTCGCCGAGCGCGCGCAGGGCGTCGATCAGCGCGACCCGGTCGGGTGCGAGCGCCGGGGCGTCGGGCGGCGGCCCGTGCCGGAAGTGCGCGCGCACCCGGTTGCGGGCCTTGCGCCAGGTGCTCACCGCCAGACGTACGGCGACGGTACGCACCCAGGGCGCGGGGTCGCCCTCCGCGGTGAGCTTCGGCCAGCGCTGCCATGCCCTGGCGTACGCCTCCTGCACGGCGTCCTCCGCCTCACCCAGGTCCCCGGTGATCGTGTAGACGACGGCCACCATGCGCTTCGCCGTGGCGGCGTAGAACTGGTCGAAGTCCGCCGCCGGTTCTGGCTGTGCGGTCATGTGGTTCTTCCCTCCCTCAGAACTACACGCGCGGCGGCGGCCTTATGTGACAGGCGGACGGGAGTTTTTTTCCGTGGGCCCCGCGCCGCGCCTCTTGGCAGGCCCTCCCGTGAGCCGCGACACCGGTCCGAGGTCGAGCCCGAGCGGCCGGGCCAGCACCAGCGCGGGCAGGCACAGGGCGGCGGCGCCCAGCAGCAGGCCCGTGAGGTCGCCTGCCGGGCCGCCGCCGAGCCGGGCGGTGACGGCGTGGGCGGTGAGCAGCGCCAGGGCCGCGCCCGGCAGGAAGGCCGCGGTGAGCCGTACGTGGTGGCCCAGGACGCGGGGCCGCCAGCCCAGGCGGCGGCGCAGCAGCGCGGCGGTGGCCAGCAGGCCGACCGTACAGGCGAGCGCGTATCCGGCGGCCATGCCGGTGACCGCCCAGCGGGCCGGGAGCAGCGCGTAACAGGCGGCGGCGCTCGCGGCGTTGACGGCGGCGATGAGGACGTTGAGGAAGAAGGGCGTACGGGTGTCGCCGAGCGCGTAGTAGCCGCGCGCGAGCAGGTACTGGCCCGCGAAGGCGGGCAGGCCGACGGCGAAGGCGACCAGCATCCAGGCGATGGCGCGGGCGTCCGCCTCGCTGGTGGCGCCGTGCTGGAAGACGACGCCGGTGATCTGCGGGGCGAGCGTGAGGAAGGCGAAGACGGCGGGGACGACGGCGGTGCCGGAGACGGTGAGGCCGCGCGTGAGGTCGGCGCCGATCGCCGCGTGGTCGCCGTCGGCCGCGGCCCGGCTCATGCGCGGCAGCAGCGCGGTGGCCAGCGACACGGTGACGATGCCCTGCGGGACGACCCACAGGCTGTACGCGTTGCTGTAGGCGGCGTAGCCGACGCCGGTGGAGTGGCCCGAGGCCAGCGCGCGCAGTCCGGCGGAGGTGGACAGCCGGGTCACCACCCAGTACGCGCCCTGGTTGACCAGGACCAGCAGCAGCGTCCACACGGCGGCCCGCATCGGCTGGGTGAGTCCGGCGCCGCGCCAGTCGAACCGCGGGTGCCAGCGGAAGCCGGTGGCGCGCAGCGACGGCAGCAGCGCGAGGGCCTGCACCGCGATGCCCGCGGTGCTGCCGAGGCCGAGCAGCAGCGCGTCCCGGTGTCCGATGCCCCCGCTCGCGACCGCGAGGTACAGGCCGAAGACGGCGATCACGACGAGGTTGTTGAGCGCCGGGGTCCACATCATGGCGCCGAACCGGTCGCGGGCGCCGAGGACCTGGCCGAGGAGCGTGAACAGGCCGTAGAAGAGGATCTGCGGCAGGCAGTAGCGGGCCAGCGACACGGTCAGGTCGCGCTGGCCGCCGCTGAAGCCGGGCGCGTACGCGCTGACCAGCCAGGGCGCGGCGAGCACAGCGAGGGCGGTGACGGCGAGCAGCGCGACCGCGCACAGGGTGAGCAGCCGGTCGGTGTACGCCTGGCCGCCGTCGGCGTGCTCGCGGGCGGCGCGGACGAGTTCGGGGACGAAGACGGACTGGAGGGCGCCGCCGATCATCAGCGCGTAGATGATGTTGGGCACGGTGTTGGCGACCCCGAAGGCGTCTCCGGCCGCCGCCGTGCCGAGCGCTGCGGTGATCGTCGCCAGCCGCAGGAAGCCGGTGGCGCGGGACACCAGCGACCCGGCCATCATCAGACCGCCGCTGCGCCGCAGGGAGTTGGTGTCGCGGGCGTGCGCCCGCCGCCCCTTGCGGTGCGTGGAGCCGTCCACTGCTGAAGTCACCCGTCGGTCCCCTGTTCACGCTGATCGTCCTGTGCCCGGTACCGGCTGGTCGCGCGGGTCCCCGTCCCCTGGGCAGACGCGCAGTCTGCCCCGGCGGTCACGGCTGACGGAAGTCGCGGGGCGGTACGGCGGGTGTCGGAAAAGTCTCTGTCACCTGACGGCCGCGCCGGGCGTGTCCTTCGTGAGCGGGCCGCCCCGGCCCGCCCCGCAGCGCGGAGGACGACGCCTTGACGATGACCACTCACCAGCGTTCCGGCTCCGGCTCCGACCGCGCCGCGAGCGACAAAGGCACCGGCACCGGCACCGGTGCTCTGCGGCTGCTGCCGATGCCCGCCTCCGCGCACGCCGACTTCGTCCGCCGCCCCGGCCCGTACACCGCGAGCTTCCTCCAGACGCCCGCCTGGGCGCGGGTGAAGTCCGGCTGGCAGGCGGAGAGCTTGGCCTGGCTGGACGAGCACGACCGGCCGGTCGGCTCCGCGCTGGTCCTGTACCGCCAACTGCCGGGCGTACGGCGGTCGTTCGCGTACCTCCCGGAGGGCCCCGCGGTGGACTGGGCCGATCCGCGCCTGGACCGCTGGCTCGACCCGCTGCTGGAACACCTGCGCGGTACGGGGGCGTTCGCGGTACGGATGGGGCCGCCGCTGGCGTACCGGCGGTGGACGGCGCGGACGTTGAAGGACGCGTCGGGCCCCGGGCGCCGGGTCGGCGACGTGCTGCCCGACCTGGTCGAGCCGTTGGGCGCGGCGGTCTCCGACCGGCTGCGCGAGGGCGGTTGGCGGCGCTGCGGCGAGGACGGGCAGGGTGGGGACGCGCAGCCGCGGCTGGTGTTCGAGATACCGCTGGCCGGGCGCGGTCTGGACGACCTGTGGACCGGCCTCAACCAGGAGTGGCGGCGCAACGTGAAGAAGGCCGCCAAGTGCGGTGTGCGCACGGGTGTCGAGGGCCCGGAGGCGCTGCCGGCCTTCCACGAGCTGCTGCGGGTCACCGAGGCCCGCGACGGCTTCGACCTCGGCCGGTCGCTGGACTACTACCGGCGGCAGTACGAGGCGCTCAACGCCGAGGAGCCGGGCCGCATGCGGCTGTACACCGCGCGGCACGAGGGCGAACTCCTCGCCGCGCACACGCTGTTGACCGCGCCGGACGGCGGCCGGGTCTGGTACCAGACGGGTGCCTCGGCCGACCACCGCCGCGAGGTGCGGCCGAGCAACGCGCTCCAGTGGCGGATGCTGTGCGACGCGCAGGCGATGGGCGCGGCGGTCTACGACATGCGCGGGGTGCCCGACGGCCTCGACCCTGCGGCGCGCGCCTACGGGCTGCTGCGCTGGAAGTTGGGCACCGGCGGGGAGGCGGTGGAGACGGTGGGCGAGTGGGAGCTGCCGCTCCAGGGCGCGGTCAACAAGACGCTGCACCGGGCGATGCACGCGTATCTGACCCGGCGCTGAACGCTCGGGGGCCACGGGCTGACAAATTCACGGGCTCACGGGCCCACGGGCTCACGGGCTCAACGCGTAGCCCCGAAAGGGCCGTTGCCGCTCAGGCGGGGCTGGCCGCGGCGCCCATCGGCTGCGTACGGCGTACCGACCGCAGCACGGGCACGACGCTGAGCGTGCCGAGTATCCCCGCGCCCGCGATCACCGCGTAGGGCGGCACCCACTCCGCGACGGCGCCGCCGACCGTCATGCCGACGCCCTGGAGCGTCATGATCCCCGCGCCGAGCAGCGACATGGCCCGGCCGCGCATGTCCTCGGGCACGTCGTGCACGAACCACTTGTCGATGCCGAGCGCGTACGCGGTGGTGACCCCGGTGATCAGCAGCAGCACGATCGCCAGCGGCAGCGAGGGGTGCACGAGGAAGCAGACGAAGGGCAGCATCGAGACGGCGGCGAGCGGGATGGCGATCCGTTCGCGGGCGGACGGGGTGAGCAGCGTGCCCGCCAGCACCTCGCCGACGACGGTGCCCGCGGGCATCGCGGCGAGCAGGATGCCGAAGCCCGCGGAGCCCGCGCCCGCCGCGTCCGCGTAGGGCGCGGCGACGCCCTCGGCGACGACGCAGAACATCGGCGGCACCCACCACATGAGCATCAGCGAGCGGATTCGCGCGTTGCGGAACAGCCGCCCCGCGGAGCCGATCGAGTCGCGCATCATGGCGCCGGTCCCGGTGACCCGGGCGGGCCGGTCGCGGGTGCCGAAGCGCAGCAGCAGCGCGGAGCTGAGGAAGGTGCCGATCGTCACCAGCAGCGCGGCGCGCGGCGACAGCCACACCAGGACGAGACCGCCGATTCCGTAGCCGATGATCTGCGAGCTCTGGCCGACGATCCGCACCAGGGAGCGGCCGAGCACGAAGACGTCGCCGTGGAGGATGTCGGCCAGGCTGGCGGCCCTCGTGCCGGTGAACAGCGGCGTGATCATCGAGACGGACACGCGTAGCACGAAGAGAAGGGCGAGCGGCGTGGCCGGCACGGCCATCACCGCGACGAAGGCCGCGCAGAGCAGATCGCAGGCCACCAGGACACGGCGGGTGGGGTACCGGTCGGAGATTCCGGACAGCAGGATGCCGCTGAGCGCGTAGGGCAGGAAACCGAGCGCGAAGATCAGCGCGGTGAGGACGGCGGAGCCGGTCTGCCGGAAGACGAGGACGGCCAGCGAGACCTCGGCGAAGACGCTGCCGAGGACGGACAGGACATGCGCGGCGAAGATCGGGCGGAATTCCCTGACCGCGAAAACGGCACCGTAGCCGGTGGGGGTGCTGTCGCCGGGGGCGGTCGCGCCGCTGGTAGGAGGCGTGCCGTCGCCCTTCCCGTGGGTGGTGGGAGCGGGCTGCGAACCGGTCGGCGATGGGGTGCGTCCACCTGGTGGGGGGTGCTCGCTGTCCGTTGTCATGACATCACCCTGGTGGCATGAGCACTGCATATCGTAGTGTTTCGGACTGAGCCGAATCTTGGGGGTCGTGATGTCGTTTCGTATGCGATTTGCGGCTGAGGACCTTCTGCGGTGCCGCTTCGCCATCTCACCGCTGCGGGAGACCCAGGGGGCGATACGTACCCTGTCCCGGCCGGACCGACACGGCTACCACCTGCCCTGGTTGCGGCAGGTCAGGGCCGCCGCGGCCGGTCTCGACCTGGCTCCGCTGTGGCTGCTGGCACCGGATCACGGGCACCCCCCGGACTTTCTGCACCCCCCGCCCCAGGCGCCCCTGGGCACCCTGGACGACGAACTCGACGTCGTACGGGCCACGGACCCGGACGAGGCGCACCGCCAGATCCAGGCCGCGCTGGCCCAGACCCCGGGCGCGGAGCACGGCAAGCGGGGCCGCGCGATGCTCGCCGATCCGGCCGGAACCGTACGGCAGTTGGCCGGTTTGTACGAGCATGTGTGGGCTGCCCTGCTCGCCCCGCACTGGCCCCGGCTGCGGGCGGTGCTCGAGGCGGACATCGCCTATCACGCGCGGCGGCTGGCGGACGGCGGCATGCAGCGGCTGTTCACCGCGCTGCACCCGAAGCTGAGCTGGTCGGAGGGCGCGCTGACGGCGGCGGGGCACACCTCGCACCTGCCGGATCTCAGCGGCCAGGGGCTGGTGCTGGTGCCCAGCGTCTTCTTCTGGCCCGAGGCGGGCAACGCCTTCGACCCGCCCTGGCAGCCCACCGTCGTCTATCCGGCACGCGGCATCGGCGGGCTGTGGGCCGAGACCGGGCCGACCGCGTCCGCCGCGATGATCGCGCTGCTCGGCGCCAACCGGGCCGCGATCCTCAGCGACCTCGACGCGCCCAGCACCACGACGGCGCTGGCCCACCGGCACGCCCTCGCGCTGTCGTCGGTCTCCGCGCATCTGGCGGTGCTGCGCGACGCGGGTCTGCTGGCGTCCCGGCGCTACGGGCACCAGGTGCTGTACGAACGGACGCCGCTGGGGATCGCGCTCACGACCGGCGGGCTGTTCTGAGCGCGCGCGGGACAACGGGCCGCTGACGGCGCCCGCCGCCATCCGGGCGTCCGCCATTGCGGCACTCCGCCGCCCCGCCGCTCCGCTACTCGGAGAGGTGGCGCTCCACCGTCTCGACCTTCGAGGTCAGTCCGTCCGTCACGCCCGGCCTGATGTCGGCCTTGAGGACCAGCGACACCCGGGGCGCACGCGCCTCGACCGCGGCGACGGCCCGCCGTACGACGTCCATCACCTCGTCCCACTCCCCCTCGACGGAGGTGAACATCGCGTCCGTACGGTTCGGCAGCCCGGACTCGCGGACCACGCGGACGGCGTCGGCCACGTACTCGCCGACGTCCTCGCCGACGCCCAGCGGGGTGACGGAGAAGGCGACGATCATGCGCCGACCGCCTCGCCCTGAGCGCCGCGCGCGGCCACGACCGACTCCTCGGACTCGCGGCGCAGCATCCGCTCGGCGAAGAAGCCGCCGGTGGGCAGGACGGACAGCACGAAGAAGAGGGCGCCGCGGGCCGGCGACCACTTGGCGCGGCGCCAGGCGTCCGCCCAGAAGACGACGTAGAGGACGAACAGGACTCCGTGCACCATGCCCATGACGGGCACCGCGTTGAAGTCGGTGGTCCGCTTGAGCACCGAGCAGACCATCAGCAGCAGGAACGACACCGCTTCCGGGGCGGAGATCAGACGGAGTCTGCGCAGGGCGGTGGCGGTCTTCAGGTCCACGAGAACCTCACTGTCGGTGACGGGAAACAGGCTTGTGAACGTGATCACAAGACCACCCCATTATCACCGGCCCGTATCGATGGTCCGCCCCGGGGGTAGGAAACCGCGGGACGGGCGATAGCGTCCCTGTCCACGACACGACCCGTACGCACCACCCGCACGACGTGATCCGCACGACCTGACCGACCACCCAACGGGGACCGAGACACGATGACGATGGACTGGGACCGGCGGCACTGCGCCCGCAAGGGGCACATCACCTACGCGCCCGACGAGAACCACCTGCGGCAGAAGCTGCACGCGAGCACCGCCGTCGGCACGGTGTGGCGCTGTCTGCGCTGCGGGGACTTCGTCCTCGGCGACCCGCACGGCGCCGGCCCCGCCGACCGCGCCCCCGAGGTGCCGCGCGGCCGGGCGCTGCGCGACCTGTTCATCCTGCGCTTCCTGGCCGTCGAGCGAATCCTGCGCGGCCTGCTGGTCCTGATCGCCGCCTGGGCGGTCTGGCGGTTCAGCAACTCGCAGAACGCGGTGCGCGACCTGTTCGAGAAGGACCTCACCGTCTTCAAGCCGGTCGCCGAGCACTTCCACTACGACCTGGACCACTCGCCGGTCGTCGACACCATCCGCAAGACGTTCGACTACAAGCACTCCACCCTCCAGCTCGTCGCCGCGCTGCTGCTGGCGTACGCGCTGATCGAGATCATCGAGGGCTTCGGCCTGTGGTGGGGCAAGCGCTGGGCGGAGTATCTGGCGGTGGTGGCGACCGCCGCGTTCCTGCCGATCGAGGGCTACGAGCTGACCGAGCGGGTCAGTTGGTTCAAGGTCGCCACGATCACGCTCAATGTGCTGGCCGTCCTCTACATCCTGCTCGGCAAGCGGCTGTTCGGGCTGCGCGGCGGCCACAAGGCGTTCGAGGCCGAGCGCCGGAGCGCGTCGCTGCTGGAGGTCGAGGAGGCCGCGGGCGAGGTGCCGGGCGACCACGCGCCCAAGCCGCCGCTGCCGGTGCGGCAGCGGTCCACAGCGGACGGCGTCTGATCCGCGATGCCACGCTTCCGGCTCCAGGGCACCCGGGTGCTCGCCGTGGACCTCACCGGCGACACCGTCAAGGCGAAGAACGGCGCGATGGTCGCCTATGAGGGCGAGATGACGTTCAAGAAGATGACCGGCGGCGGCGAGGGCCTGCGCGGCCTGGTCACCCGCCGGATCACCGGTGAGTCGATGGCCGTCATGGAGGTGAAGGGGCACGGCACGTGCTACTTCGCCGACCGGGCCACCGAGATCAATCTGGTCCGGCTGAACGGCGAGAAGCTGTACGTCGAGGCGAGCAATCTGCTGGCCACCGACTCCGCGCTGCGCACCGGCACCACCTTCACCGGGCTGCGCGGCGCCTCGCAGGGCAACGGCCTGTTCACCACGACCGTCGAGGGCACCGGGCAGGCGGCCGTGATGTCCGACGGGCCCGCGATCGTGTTGCGGGTGTCGGCCGCGACGCCGCTGATCGTGGACCCGGGCGCGTACATCGCGCACACCGGGAATCTGCGGCAGCAGCTCCAGCAGTCGGTGGGCTGGCGCACGGTGATCGGCGAGGGGTCGGGCGAGAGCTTCCAGATCCGCTTCGAGGGCGAGGGGCTGGTGTACGTGCAGCCCAGCGAGCGCACCACGATCGGGGGTCAGCTCTGATGCCGTTCACCAGGATCAACTCCAAGATGGTGGAGGCCGCGATCGCCCCGGGCCAGCGGATGTTCAGCCAGCGCGGGGCGATGCTGGCGTACCGCGGGGAGGTCTCCTTCACGCCGAGCATCACCGGCGGGCAGGGCGGTGTGATGTCGATGATCGGCCGCCGGGTCGCCAACGAGGCGACGCCGCTGATGACCATCGAGGGCGACGGCTCGGTGATGTTCGGGCACGGCGGGCACCACATCCACTCCATCGACCTCGCGGGCGAGACGCTGTACGTCGAGGCCGACCGGCTGCTCGCCTTCGACGGCTCGCTCCGGCAGGGCACCATGTTCATGGGTTCGCAGGGCGGTGTCATGGGCGTCATACGCGGTCAGGTCACCGGGCAGGGCCTGTTCACCACCACGCTCCAGGGCAAGGGGTCGGTCGCCGTCATGGCGCACGGCGGTGTCATCGAACTGCCCATCGCCCCGCAGCGCCCGGTGCACGTCGATCCGCAGGCGTATGTCGCCCACCGCGGCGACGTACGCAACAAGCTGTCCGCGGCGCTCGGCTGGCGCGAGATGGTCGGGCGCGGTTCGGGCGAGGCGTTCCAACTGGAGCTGTCCGGGCAGGGAATGGTCTACGTACAGGCGTCGGAGGAGAAGCTGTGAGCGGCGGTCCGATGGGCTGGGGCCCTCCGGGGGGCGGCGCGCCGGGCGACAGCGGCGGGCCCGTGGTGTACGACCCGTACACGCTGCCGGTGAACGACAACGTCAACCCGTACGCCTTCTGCGTGGAGTTGGACGGGCAGTGGTTCCTCCAGAAGGGGAAGATGATCGCCTATTACGGGCAGGTCGACTTCCACGCGATCGGGCACGGCCCGCTGGACCGGCTGGTCGCCACCAGCTTCCACTCGCCGCTGCACGCCGCGGACTGGGTGGTGGCGCAGGGGCGCGGCAAGATGCTGCTCGCCGACCGGTCGTACGACATCAATTCGTACGATCTGGAGGACGGCAATCTGACCATCAGGTCGGGGAATCTGCTGGCCTTCGAGCCCACGCTGGCGCTCAAGCAGTCGATCATTCCCGGCTTTCTGACGCTGATCGGCACGGGGAAGTTCGTGGCCGCGTCGAACGGCGCGGTGCACTTCGTGGAGCCGCCCATCCGGGTCGACCCGCAGGCGCTGGTCGGCTGGGCGGACTGCCCGTCCCCCTGCCACCACTACGACCACGCGTATCTGCGCGGTGTCCTCGGCGGTATCCGCGCGATGACCGGGCTCGGCGGGGCGTCGGGCGAGGAGCACCAGTTCGAGTTCGTCGGCGCGGGGCAGGTGCTGCTCCAGTCCACCGAGACGCTGATGGCCGAGGTCGACACCGGCGGCGTGCCGGGACAGGCCGGACCCGGCGTCCCCGGCGCGGGCGCACCCGGGCAGGGCCGTTTCGGACGGTGACCGTCCCGCTACCCTGACGATCATCCGCGGTGTGACCGCCGGTAGAATTCACTCTATGGAGACCGTGACAGCAGAAGCTGAAAGCGCTACGGCTTGGCTCACCGAGGACGAGCAGCGCGCCTGGCGCATCCATCTGGACGTCAGCCGGCTGCTCATGTACCAACTCGAGCGGGACCTCCAGTCCTTCGGCCTGACCAACAACGACTACGAGATCCTGGTCAACCTCTCCGAGGCCGAGGAGCGGCGGCTGCGCATGAGCGATCTGGCGCGCTCCACGCTCCAGTCCAAGAGCCGCCTCTCGCACCAGATCACCCGCATGGAGGCGGCCGGTCTCGTCCGCCGCGAGAACTGCGAGTCCGACCGCCGCGGTCTCTACGCGGTCCTCACCGACCAGGGCTGGGCCACCATGCGCCAGGTCGCCCCCCGTCATGTCGCCGCGGTCCGCGCGCACTTCATCGACCTCATCGCGCCGGAGGACCTCGCGACCTACCGCCGCGCCATGGCCCCGGTGGCCGACCACCTCCGCACGGTCCGCGAGAAGTAGCCCCGCGGGTCCCAGGGGCTCAGGGGCTCAGCGCCTCAGCGCCTCAGTCCTCAGGAGAGGTCCCGGGGCTCGTTCGAGGTGAGGCCGGCGATCAGTTCGTCGGCCGCCGCGTAGGGGTCGAGGGTGCCGTCGGTGACGCGCTCGGCGAGGGAGTCCAGGCGCTGGTCGCCGCGGAGGTCGCCGATGCGGGAGCGCAGGGCGGTGACGGCGATGTGCTCGACCTCGGTGGCGGCGCGCGCCCGGCGGCGGGTGGCCAGGACGCCGCGCTCCTCCATCCAGGCGCGGTGCTTCTCCAGGGCTTCGACGACTTCGTCGATGCCCTCGCCGCGCGCGGCGACGGTCTTGACGATGGGGGGCCGCCAGTCCCCCGCCTCGCGGGCTTCGCCGAGGCCGAGCATGTGGTTCAGCTCGCGGGCGGTGGCGTCGGCGCCGTCGCGGTCGGCCTTGTTGACCACGTAGACGTCGCCGATCTCCAGGATTCCGGCCTTGGCGGCCTGGATGCCGTCGCCCATGCCGGGGGCGAGCAGCACGACGGAGGTGTCGGCCTGCGCGGCGATCTCGACCTCGGACTGCCCGACGCCGACGGTCTCGACGAGGACGATGTCGCAGCCCGCCGCGTCCAGCACCCGGATGGCCTGGGGGGCGGCCCAGGCGAGGCCGCCGAGGTGGCCGCGGGTGGCCATGGAGCGGATGTAGACGCCGGGGTCGGAGGCGTGCTCCGACATACGGACGCGGTCGCCGAGCAGGGCGCCGCCGGAGAACGGCGACGACGGGTCGACGGCCAGGACGCCGACCCGCTTGCCCGCCTTGCGGTACGCGGTGACCAGCGCCGAGGTCGACGTGGACTTGCCGACGCCCGGCGACCCGGTGAGGCCGACCACGTACGCGCCGCCGGTCAGCGGCGCGAGTGCGGCCATCACCTCGCGGAGTTGCGGGGACGCCCCCTCCACGAGCGAGATCAGCCGGGCCACGGCCCTCGGCCGCCCCTGCCGCGCCTGCTCGACCAAGGTGAGGACGTCCACCACGTCTGTTCGCTCCCTCTTCCCGCTCACTACCGAAAAAGCCCGAAAAGACCCGGGAAGAACCCGGAAAAGCCGTGGCGCCGAAGGGCCGGGGCCCGTCAGTTCCCCGCGACCGTGATGATCAGCGCGTCGCCCTGTCCGCCGCCGCCGCACAGCGCCGCCGCTCCCGTACCGCCGCCGCGCCGCTTCAGTTCGAGGGCCAGGTGCAGCACGATACGTGCTCCCGACATGCCGATCGGGTGGCCCAGGGCGATGGCGCCGCCGTTCACGTTCACCTTTTCAGGGGTGACGCCCAGGTCCTTCATCGACTGGACGGCGACGGCCGCGAACGCCTCGTTGATCTCGATGAGGTCGAGGTCGTCCACGGTCAGGCCCTGCTTGCCGAGCGCGTGCTTGATGGCGTTGGACGGCTGGGACTGGAGCGAGTTGTCCGGGCCGGCGACATTGCCGTGGGCGCCGATCTCGGCGAGCCATTCCAGCCCCAGCTCCTCCGCCTTGGCGCGGCTCATGACGACCACGGCGGCGGCGCCGTCGGAGATCTGCGAGGCCGTACCGGCGGTGATCGTGCCGTCCTTCTTGAAGGCGGGCCGCAGCTTGCCCAGCGACTCGGCGGTGGTCTCGGGGCGGATGCCCTCGTCCTGGCTGAAGACCACCGGGTCGCCCTTGCGCTGCGGGATCTCCACCGGGGTGATCTCGGCGTCGAAGACGCCGTTCTTCTGCGCGGCGGCGGCCCGCTGGTGGGACAGCGCGCCGAACTCGTCCTGCGGGGCGCGCTCGATGCCGAGCCGCCCGTTGTGCGTCTCGGTCGACTCGCCCATCGCGATGTTCTCGAAGGCGTCGGTCAGCCCGTCGTACGCCATCGCGTCCAGCATCTCGATCGCGCCGTACTTGTGTCCCTCGCGGGACTTGGGCAGCAGGTGCGGGGCGTTGGTCATGGACTCCTGGCCGCCCGCGACCACGATGTCGAACTCGCCGGCCCGGATGAGCTGGTCGGCCAGCGCGATGGCGTCGAGGCCGGACAGGCACACCTTGTTGACGGTGAGCGCGGGCACGCTCATCGGGATGCCGGCCTTGACCGCCGCCTGCCGGGCCGGGATCTGGCCCGCGCCCGCCTGGAGCACCTGGCCCATGATCACGTACTGCACCTGGTCGCCGCCGATTCCGGCGCGGTCGAGCGCGGCCTTGATCGCGACACCGCCGAGGTCCGACCCGGAGAAGGTGCGCAGGCTGCCCAGGAGCCTGCCCATCGGGGTTCGGGCACCTGCGACGATCACGGATGTACGCGCCTGGCTGGTCATGGTGCGGCCCCTTCGGCTGAAGAGAGAAGTTAACGAGGGTTATCGTCAATGTACTGAGGGGTAGGCCGCTCGGTCACCCGTCGGAACGTGTGACGGCGCGCACGTTGCGTGACCACATACCGGTGCGGTGCACTGTGTCCATGGCTACTGGGCTGACCCGCATCGACCACATCGGCATCGCCTGCTTCGACCTGGACGCGACCGTCGAGTTCTACCGTGCCACCTACGGCTTCGAAGTGGCGCACAGCGAGGTGAACGAGGAGCAGGGCGTACGCGAGGCCATGCTCAGGATCAACGGCACCTCCGACGGGGGCGCCAGCTACCTCCAGCTCCTGGAGCCCACCCGGGAGGACTCCGCGGTCGGCAAGTGGCTGGCCAAGAACGGCGAGGGCGTGCACCACATCGCCTTCGGCACCGCGGACGTGGACGCCGACTCCGCCGCGATCCGCGACAAGGGCGTACGGGTGCTCTACGACGAGCCGCGCAGGGGCTCGATGGACTCCCGGATCACGTTCCTGCACCCCAAGGACTGCCACGGCGTACTGACCGAGCTGGTCACCTCGGCGGAAAAGACCACGGCAGAGACAGCGAAGGGCTCCCGGGACCACTGACCCAACCCCCGTCCTGCCCGGTAGAGTGACCGGGCCGACCGGGGTGGGCACGCGGGTACGCTCGCGCTCCGCGACGTTGATCTGACACCATTCTTCGTAGAGCTCTGTCTTCAAACGGAGTGACGAGGAATCTCACCCGGTTGGCGGGTGAGTACGCCAGGAGACCGATGGGACCGCGGAGTGCGGGGCAACGACAGCTACCAGGCTGACGACCACCTCTCTCAGCTCGAAGCCGAGATGGAGCGGCTTCGTACCGAGCGGGGCAAGGCCGTCGACCACGCCGACGACCTCGGATACCAGGTCGAGGTGCTGCGCGCCAAGCTGCACGAGGCGCGCCGCAATCTGGCGTCCCGCCCTGCCTACGACAACATCGGCCACCAGGCCGACCAGCTCCTGCGCAACGCCCAGATCCAGGCCGACCAGCTCCGCGCCGACGCCGAGCGCGAGCTGCGCGACGCCCGCGCCCAGACCCAGCGGCTGCTCCAGGAGCAGGCCGAGCACCAGGCCCGCTTTGAGGCGGAGTGGCACGCCGAGGCCATCGCCCGGCGGCGGCAGCTCGACGAGGAGCTGGGCGAGCGCCGCGCGACCGTAGAGACGCACGTCAACGAGAACGTGGCGTGGGCCGAGCAGCTGCGGGCCCGCAGCGAGTCGCAGGCCCGCCGCCTGCTGGACGAGACCCGCGCCGAGTCCGAGGCCGCGCTGGCCGCCGCCCGCGCCGAGGCCACCCGGGTCGCCGAGCAGACCCGCGAGCGGCTGACCTCGGAGGCGCAGGCCGCGCGCAACGAGGCGGAGCAGCTGCTGCGCCGGGCCCGCACCGACGCCGAGCGGCTGCTGACCGCCGCCTCGACGCAGGCGCAGGAGGCCACCAGCGAGGCCGAGCAGCTGCGCACCTCCACCCGCAGCGAGTCCGACGAGGCCAGAAGCCGGGCGATCGAGCTGTCCCGGCTGGCCGAGGAGCGGCTGCGGGAGGCCGACGAGGCGCTGCGCACCGGCCGCGCGGAGGCCGAGCGGCTGCGCGAGGAGGCCACGGCCGGCGCCGCCAAGCGCCTGGCGGCCACCGAGACGGAGAACGAGCAGCGCACCCGTACGGCCAGGGCCGAGATCGCCCGCATGGTCGGCGAGGCCACCAAGCAGGTGGACAGCGCCAAGGCCGAGGCCGAGCAGACCGTCGCCGACGCCCGCGCCGAGGCCGAGCGCATCCGTACCGAGGCGCAGGAGACCGCCCGCGCCGCCGCGTCCGAGGACGCCGCCGCCCAGCTGGCGCAGGCCGCCAGGTCGGCCGAGGAGATCCTGACCAAGGCGTCGGAGGACGCCCGCTCCACCACGAAGTCGGCGGGCGAGGAGGCCGAGCGGATCCGGCGCGAGGCCGAGGCGGAGGCCGAGCGGCTGCGCAGCGAGGCCGAGGCGTCCGCGCAGGAGCTGCGCGGCGCCGCCCAGGACGACACCGAGGAGTACCGGGCCAGGACCGTCGAGCTCCAGGAGGAGGCCAGGCGGCTGCGCGGCGAGGCCGAGCAGCTGCGGGCCGACGCGGTCGCCGAGGGCGAGCGGATCCGCGGTGAGGCCCGCAGGGAGGCCGTCCAGCAGATCGAGGAGGCCGCGAGCCGCGCCGAGGAGCTGCTGGCCAAGGCGAAGGCCGACGGCGACGAGCTGCGGCAGGGCGCGGCCGCCGAGGCCGACCGGATGCGGACCGAGTCCGTCGAGCGGGCCTCCGCGCTGAACACCAAGGCCGAGGAGGCCCTCCAGCACGCCCGCGCCGAGGCCGAGGAGCTGCGCCAGGAGGCGGAGCGGCAGGCCGCGACGGTCAAGGAGGAGGCCGAGCAGGCCGCCGAGCGGCAGCGCACGGAGGGCGAGACGCTCGTCGCCCGGATGCGCGAGGAGGCCGAGACCGACCTGGTACGGCTCCGCGAGGAGGCCGAGGCCCGGCTCGCCGCCGCCGAGCAGTCGCTGCGCGACGCGGACACCGAGGCGGAGCGGCTGCGCCGGGAGGCCGCCGAGGAGGCCGAGCGGCTGCGCCAGGAGACCGCCGAGCGGGTCCGCACCCTCCAGGAGCAGGCCGAGGCCGAGGCGGTACGGCTGCGGGACGAGGCCGCGGCGGACGCGGCGCAGACCCGCGCGGAGGGCGAGAGCGTCGCCGTACGGCTCCAGGCGGAGGCGGCGGCGGAGGCCGAGCAGCGGCGCGCGGAGGCCAAGGAACACGCGGACCGGGTCCGCGCGGAGGCCGCCGCGGCGGCCGAGCGCCTCGGTACGGAGGCCGCGGAGGCGCTGGCCGCCGCGCAGGAGGA
>NZ_JBEXNE010000045.1:0-35919 GCF_040610915.1 Streptomyces sp. NPDC003300
GGCGTCGGCGTCCCGGCGCACCGCGCCCGCGCCCCCGCGCCCCCCCCGGGGGGCGCGGCGGGGCGGGCCCCCCCCGCCCGCCCCCCCCCCCGCGGCATATCCGGCCTACGGGTCGAAACGGCTCCGGGGTACGGGCGGCGCGGGGCAGGAGGCAGAGAGTCCGGTGGATCAGCTCGTGATCGGCGCCGTCCGGATCATCGTCCAGGAGACCGGCGGAAGCTCGGCGGACAGACCGTTGGCGTCCACGAAGTGCCGGGTGCTGGAGCGCGGCTCGACGCGGCCGGGTGCCGTCCTGGAATTCGTGGCGAGCAGGTCCTGGCCGCCGAGGACGACGTGTTCGACCACGTCGTGCTCGGCGCCGGCCATCCGCAGCCTCAAGGTGGCCGCCTGGGTGTCGTCCCGGTTGACGGCGAAGATCGTCGTCTCGCCGGTCTCGGGGTCGCGGGTGGCGGTGACGTCGACGGCGGCGACGTCTCCGAGCGTCGTGGAGTGCAGGACGGGTGAGTCCGGCTCGACGCGCAGGACCTCGCCGCGGGCGTGCCGGGCGGTGAGGGCGAAGGGGTAGAAGATGGTCTGCCGCCAGGCCCCGGTGTCGGGTTCGGTGCGGATGGGCGCGATGACGTTGACGAGCTGCGCGAGGCAGGCGATGGTCACCCGGTCGCTGTGCCGGAGCAGGCTCATCAGGAGGTTGCCGAGGACGACGGCGTCCTCGACGGTGTACTCGTCCTCGATCAGCCGGGGCGCCCGGGCCCATTCGAGGTTGTCCTGACCCTCGAACCGGCTCTCGTACCAGAGATTCCACTCGTCGAAGGAGAGCTGGAGCTTGCGGCGGGAGCGCTTCTTGGCGGCGATGTGGTCGCAGGTGGCGACGACCGCCTCGATGAAGGTGTCCATGACCTGCGCGGAGGCGAGGAAGCCCACGCGGTCGTCGCCGTGCTGCTCGAAGTACGCGTGCAGCGAGATGTAGTCGACCACGTCGTACGCCTCGTCCAGGACGTCGGCCTCCCAGGAGCCGAAGGTCGGCATCCGTTCGTTGGAGCTGCCGCAGGCGACGAGCTCGACGGACGGGTCGATCCGGCGCATGGCCTTCCCGGTCTCGGCGGCCAGGCGGCCGTACTCGGTGCCGGTCTTCTGGCCGACCTGCCAGGGGCCGTCCATCTCGTTGCCCAGGCACCAGGTCTTGATGCGGTGCGGTTCGCGGACGCCGTGGGCGATGCGCAGGTCGGAGTAGCGGGTGCCGCCGGGGAAGTTGGCGTATTCGAGCAGATTGCAGGCGTCCTCGACGCCGCGGGTGCCGAGGTTGACGGCCATGATCGGTTCGACGTCGGTCTGTCTGGCCCAGGCCATGAACTCGTTGAGCCCGAAGGTGTTGGGTTCGAGCGAGCGCCAGGCCAGGTCGAGGGCGACCTGGCGCTCGTCGCGGGGGCCGACGCCGTCCTCCCAGCGGTAGCCGGACACGAAGTTGCCGCCGGGGTAGCGGACGGCGCTCACGCCGAGTTCACGGGTGAGCTTGATGACGTCGAGCCGCAGGCCGTCGGCGTCCGACTCGGGGTGGCCGGGTTCGTATATGCCTCCGTAGACGCAGCGGCCCATGTGTTCGACGAAGGAGCCGAACAGGCGCGGCGGAACCGGGGCGATGACGAAGGCGGGGTCGATGGTCGCGGTGCAGGTGAGCACTCCGGTCTCCGGTTTCTCTGTGATGTCTCAGCGAAATGGGCATGGCGGAAATAGGGCGGGCGGAAGGAGCAGTACGGCGTGGCGGGGGGGATGGCGGGGGGATGGCGGGTCGGCCGCGGGCGCGGAAAGGCGGCGGGGAATCGGCCGGGCGGCGCTATTTGATTCCCGTGGTCGCGACGCCCTGCACGAAGAAGCGCTGGAGGACGAGGAAGGCGATGGCCAGGGGACTCAGGGAGATCGCGGCGCCCGCCATGAGCGCGGCGTGGTCCACACCCGACTGACTGGAGAACAGCGTCAGGGCCGCGGGCAGCGTCTGCATGTCGACGTTGTTCGTCACGACCAGCGGCCACAGGAAGTCGTTCCACAGCGCGGCGAACTGGATGATGAACAGCGAGGCGAGGGCCGGTTTGGCGTTGGGCAGGATGATCCGCCAGTAGACCGTGAAGTCGTTGGCCCCGTCGATCCTGGCCGCGTCGTCCAGTTCGCGCGGCAACTGCATGAAGAACTGGCGGAGCAGGAAGATGCCCAGCGCGCTGGTCGCGCGGGGAATGATCAGGCCCTGGTACGAATTGAGCCAGCCGAGGTGGAACAGCGTCAGGAAGACCGGCACGAGGGTGACCTGGAAAGGCACCATCAGCGTGGCCAGGATCAGCAGGAACACCACGTTCTTACCGCGGAAGCGCAGCCTGGCCAGCGCGAACGCGGTCATCGAGTCGAACAGCAGCAGGAGCACGGTCGTGCCGCCCGCGAAGACGAACGTGTTGAGCACGAGCTTGCCGAACGGGAGTTGGCCGAGCACCGCGCGGACGCCGTGCAGGGTCCAGTCCCGCGGGACCAGCCGGGCGGGGTCGGCGTACAGGTCGGCGTTGGTCCTGAAGGCGACGCCGAGCATCCAGACGAACGGGATGATCATCGCGACCGCGCCGACGGTGACGGCCGCCCAGGACAGGACCGTGCCGCACCTGGCGCCGTACCGGACGGCGACCTTGGCCGCGGGCCACAGGCGTACCGGCCCGGTCGGCCGGGGGCCGTTCCCGTACGGGCTCGCGCCGCCCTTGGCGGGGCGCGGCCGGAGTGTGTCAGTCGGCATCGCGGAACCTCGACAGACGCAGTTGGAGTGCGGAGATCGCCAGGATGATCACGAAGAGAATCCAGGCGACGGCGCTGGCGTAGCCCATCTGGAATTCCACGAAACCCTTCTGGTACAGGTACATCACGACGGATTCCGTGTGGAAGATCGGGCCGCCGCTGGTCATGGAAAAGACCAGGTCGAACAGTTGCAGCCCGGTGACCGTGGCGATCAGCGTGGTGAACAGCAGTGCCGGGCGCAGCGCGGGCAGGGTCACATGGCGGAATCGCTGCCACGCGCCCGCGCCGTCGAGCGCCGCCGCCTCGTACAGGTCGGGCGGGATCTGCTGCATACCGGCGAGCAGCACGATCATGGTGAATCCGACGTTCTTCCAGATGCCCACGACAATGACGGTGGGCAGCGCCAGCGAGGTGGATTGCAGCCATTCGGGAGGCGTGACGCCGATTCCGGAGAGCCAGGCGTCGACCAGGCCGACCTGCGGGTCGAGCAGGAATTTCCAGACGATGCCGCTCACCACGAGCGAGGCGATGAAAGGGAAGAAATACGCGGTGCGCAGCAGCGCCGAATACCAGGTCGTCCTGCGCAGCCGGGAGGCGATGGCCAGCGCGATCAGCACTTGTCCGACGGAGACGGCGGCGGTGTAGATCACCGTGACGCGCAGCGCGTTCCAGAACCGCGAATCGTGGTAGAGCGCCGTGTAGTTGTCGAGACCCACGAATTTGTGGTGGGCCTCGCCGACGGTCCAGTCGTGCAGGCTCATCCAGCCGGACTGGACGATCGGCTCCGCGATGAACACCCCAATGAGCAGGACGCTCGGCAGGATGAACAGATAGGCGCTGTTGATACGGGGCCTGCGCCGCCGTACGGGTGCGGGCTTCCCGGCGGAGGGGAAGGGTGTGCTCGACATGAGGGCTACTTCTTGCAGCCGGTGAGCGAATTGATCGCCTTGGCGGCCGAGTCGGCGGCGGACTGGACGTCGGCGCCGCGTTCGATCTTCTGGATCAGCGGGACGTAGACGTCGCTGTCGATGCGGGTCGAGTTCGGCTGGCCAGCGAGGTAGAGCTTGGCGTGCGGCAGCGCGGCGGCGAACTGCGCGACGGTGGGATCGCCGTTGACGGCGCCGCCGAGGTCGGTGCGGGCGGGCGGGAAGCCGGAGACCTTCGAGAACTGCGTCTGGGCGGCCTTGCCGGTGTACCAGGCGAGGAATTCCTTGGCCTCGGCCTGGTGCTTGGAGGTGCGGGCGATCATCAGCGGGACCGTCGAGGCCAGTGTCACCGGGCCCGCGGAGCCGACCGGGACCTGGGCGATGCCGAGGTCGACGCCCGCGGACGTGAAGCCCGCGGCGGCCCACGGGCCGTTGATCTCCATCGCGGCCTTCTTGGCGGAGAACAGCGTGTCGGCGTCCGCGCCCGCCTGGCCGACCGGGCTGATGTGGTCCTGGCTGACCAGACGGCTCCAGCGGGTCAGCGCCTGGACGCTGGCGGGGCTGTTGACGACGGCGCAGTTGTCGGGGCCGACGATGTCGCCGCCGCTCATCCACTGGAGGATCGGCCACATCTGGATCGTGTTGTTGTCGGCGAGCGAGAGGCCGTACTGACTGGGCTTGCCGCCCGATCCCTTGGTGAGCTTCTTGGCGTCGGCGATGAACTCGTCCTCGGTGGCGGGCGGCCGGCTGATGCCCGCGGCGGCGAACATCGCCTTGTTGTAATAGAGCACGAGCGTGGCCATGTTGGCGGGTACCGCGTAGAGCTTGCCGTCGACGGTGAAGGCGGACTTCACGGCGGCCGGGAAGGCCGCGGAGTCGATCTGTCCGGTGCCGGCGCCGACCGCGGGGTCGAGCGGCAGCACCGAGTTGGTCTTGATGTAGGTGAAGATCGCGCCCGGGTCGGAGCTGGGGGTCGCCAGGTCGGGGCCCTGGCCGGTGGCCCAGGAGGCGGGCAGCTTCTGACCGATGGTGGCCCAGGGTTCGGCCGTCATCGTGACCTGGATCTTGGGGTGGCCGGCGTTGAACTCCTTGATCAGCGCCTGGTACGAGGGGGCGTCGGGGCCGGTGAAGCCGGTGAGCATGGTCAGCTTGACCACGCCGCCGGAGGTACCGCCGCCCGCGCCGTTGTCGCCGCAGCCGGCGAGGAGGAGTGAGACCGTGGTGGCGGCGGCGAGTGCCGCGGCCGTTCTCCCGAATCTGACGTACATACCGATCGTTCCATTCCGTTCGGTGCCCCGTCGCTGCGAGGTCGGAGGGTCGATGTGGCTGTCTCCTTCTGCGCACCGCCCGTCCGGGGGCGCGCACCGCCCGTCTCCGGGCGTCATTCACCCGTCCGCGGGCGTGCGTCAGCCGCGTGCGGGTGTGAACCACCCGTCACCGGCCACGTACCGCCGGTCCTGGGCGTGAACCGCCCGTCCGGGCGGGGGTGTTGGGTACGGCCCGCCCGTCCGGGCGGGGGTGTTGGGTACGGCGTTGGCCTTCGGCCGTGGCCGGTGGCTGGGCGGGGCGGGGCGGTCGCTCAGCCGGGGTGGCTTCCGCAGGACTCCCGGATCACGAGGTCGAACGGCAGCACGGTGTGGACCGGGTCGGGTGCGGTCCCGTCCACCAGGTCGAAGAGGATGGCCGCGGCCTTCTGGCCGAGCGATTCGGCGGGGACGTGGACGGTGGTGATCCCCGGCGTGGTGAGCCGGGAGACGCCGAAGTCGTCGTATCCGGCGAGCGCGATGTCCTGCGGTATGCGCAGCCCGCGGGAGCGGATCTCCAGCATCGCGCCGTAGGCCATCTCGTCATTGGCGGCGAAGATCGCCTGGACGTCGGACATGCTGTCCAGCACCTGCCGTGCGGCGAGCCTGCCGGACTCCTCGCTGAAGTCGCCGACGGCCAGGGTGTGGGTGCAGGGCCGTCCCGAATCGGCGAGCGCGGTGCGGAAGCCCTCGTAACGGTCCACCGCGGTCTGGTGGTTGAGCGGTCCGCTGATGTGGGCGATACGGGTCAGCCCGTGGTCCTCCACCAGGTGGCGGGTGATGGCCGCGGCGCCCGCGATCTCGTCCACCCCGACGCTCACCGCGTGCGGCAGGTGGACGAACCGCCCGATGAGGACCACCGGCAGCGCGGAGTCCACCATGCGGTTGACGTTGGGGTCGCTGATGGAGGCCGAGGCGACGATCGCCCCTGACGCGGCCTGCGAGCGCAGCACCCGCTCGTACGCCGCGACGCCGTGGGTCTCGTCGGGGTTGGTCGACACCATGAGCGCGGCGTCGCGGGTGTTGGCCTCCGCGGTCACCCCCACCAGCAGGTGCATGAAGTAGGGGTGGCCGAAGACGTGCTGACCGGTGTTGGGCACGACGACCGCGATGGAGGTCGAACGGCCCGCCCGCAGCGCCCGCCCCGCGGAGTTCGGGACGTAGCCGAGCTTGGCCGAGGCGGCCCGTACCGCCTCCTTGGTCGTCTCGCTGATCCGCGGATGGTTCGACAGCGCCATCGAGGCGGCGCTCTGCGAGATCCCGACCGCCGTCGCGACGTCCTTGAGCGTGACGGTGGCGCGCTTGTCCGCCGACGCCATATGGCACCCCTCTCAGCAAGAAGCCACCGCCTGAAGCAGGCAACCACCGTCGGGAAGATACCGGCCGGATGTGGTGCGCCAAGGGTTGCTCTAACGATTCAGCGCCTCGGACGCTAAGTCACGCCGAACCGCTCGTCAAGCCTTCGGGACAAGATTGTCCGGGCTTATGACCGCAGGTTCCGAGGGTTGACGGGCACTACGAGACGCCTCTAGCTTCGAAGTCGCTGAATCGTATGAGCAGTTCGCATCTCTCACCGTGTTCCGTGCCATCCCCCCACGGAGAAAGGTCGACGATGACCGCTTCGACGACGACCGCTCGCGACCACCGACCATCCGCACGCCACCTGTTGAGGCGCTTACGCGGCGTCCTGCTCGCCCTGGGCGCGACCTTGACCCTGACCCTCGGCCTGCTGGTCGGCGTCACCGGTCCCGCGCACGCCGCCGCGAACCAGCCGTGCGACATCTACGGCAACGCGGGCACCCCCTGCGTGGGCGCCTTCAGTACGGTCAGGGCGCTGTACGGCTCGTACAACGGCGGCCTGTACCAGGTCACCCGCGTGCGGGACGACGCCGCCCTCGACATCGGGCCGACCGGGACCGGCGGCTACGCGAACGCCGGTGCGCAGAACGCCTTCTGCAACGGCGCGGTGTGCGTCATCACCAAGATCTACGACCAGTCGCCGCGCCACAACGACCTGACCATCGAGGGTTCGGGCACCGCCGGGGCCGCCGATGTCGGCGCCCTGGCGAACGCGCTGCACGTCACGGTGGCGGGGCACTCCGTCTACGGCGTTTATGTGCCGCCGGGCGTCGGGTACCGCCATGCCGTCGGTTCGGGTGTCGCCGTCAACGGGCAGGCCGAGGGGATGTACATGGTGACCAGCGGCACCCATGTCAACCGCGACTGCTGCTTCGACTTCGGCAATGTCGAGGCGATCCCGAACGACACGGGCGCCGGTCACATGGACGCGCTCAACATGTCGTTGGCCCGCGCGTGCAGCCCCTGTTCCGGCGACGGTCCGTGGGTGCAGGCCGACCTGGAGAACGGCATCTTCCAGGCGGACACCAACGCCCACAGCGTCAACGGCGGCAATTCGAGCCCCTTCGTCACGGCCGTGCTGAAGAACAACGGCCAGACGTCCTTCGCTCTCAAGGGCGGGAATTCGCAGTCCGGCGGGCTCACGACCTGGTGGAACGGCGCGCTGCCACCGGGCTACGCGCCGATGAGGCAGGAGGGCTCCATCGTGCTCGGCACCGGCGGCGACAACAGCAACCGCGCGGTCGGGTCGTTCTTCGAGGGCGTCATGACCTCCGGCTATCCCACCGACGCGGCGGACAACGCCGTACAGGCGAACGTCGTGGCGGCCGGCTACGCGGGCGACACGGCCGGGGTCGCTCCCGCGACGGTCGCCGCGCCCGGCGGGAAGTGCGTGGACGTGACCGGGGACGACGTCGCGAGCAAGGGCGCCGCCGTCCAGCTCTGGGACTGCCAGAGCGGCGCCACAGATCAGCACTGGGTGCACGAGCCCGACAGTTCGCTGCGGACCCTGGGCCGCTGCCTGGACATCAACGGCAACGGCACCGCGAACAACACGCAGGTCGAACTCTGGGACTGCAACGGGGTCGGCGGGCAGAAGTGGGTGCAGCGGGCCGACGGCTCGCTGTTCAACCCGCAGTCCGGCCGCTGCCTGGACGCCACCGACGGCGCGACCGCCAACGGCACCCGCCTCCAGATCCACGACTGCAACGGCACGGCCGCCCAGGTCTTCACCGTCAACGGCGGATCGATGATCGCCGGGCCCGGCGCGAAGTGCCTGGACATCACGGGCGACGACATCGGCGGCAATCTGTCCGCGGCGCAGTTGTGGGACTGCCAGTCCTACGCCCGCGACCAGCACTGGGTGCACACGTCCACGAACCGACTCACCACGCTCGGCCGCTGCCTGGACATCGCGGGCGACGCCACCGCGCAGGACTCGTTGGTGGAGCTGTACGACTGCGACACCGCGGTGGGCGGCCAGGTGTGGGTCCAGCGGTCCGACGGATCGCTGCTCAATCCGCAGTCCGGGCGCTGCCTGGACTCCCCGGACGGCGCCACGGCCAACGGCGCCCGCCTGCGGATCCACGACTGCAACGGCACGGCCGCGCAGAAGTTCGCCCTGAACTGACCGCGGCGCCGCCGAGGCCCGGTGGTGCGGGAGCGTGAGCCCCGTACCACCGGGCCCTGGCTGCCAAGGCTCATGCGCGACCGATTCAGGCCGCCCGGCGGCTGCCGGTCCTGCCGGCCGGCGTCTCGACCGTGACGCCGAGCGGCCGGGCCAGGCCCGCCACGCCCTCGTCCAGCCGCTGGAGGTGGCGCAGCACGCGGAAGGTGACGGAGCCCGAGCGCGGTACGGCGGAGCCGGTGCCCTCCAGCATGGAGGCGATGCTGGGCTCGGTCCGGATCGCGCCCTGCGCCGTCCCGTCCGCTGCCGTCGTACCGTCCTTGGCCCTGCCCTTCCCGCCCTTGTCGTCCTTGATCTCCTCCACATGGGCGATGAGCACGTCGAGGTTGTGCTCCAGGCGTACGCCGACGGCCGTCAGCCGGGGGTCGGCGGCGATGCTCTTGCTGTACGGGACCAGTTCGGCGGTCGCCGCGAGCGAGCGCGCGTGGTAGGCGCAGGTCTCCAGCAGGGCGACCAGATAGCGGGCGGTGCGCCTGCGGCCCCGCAGCGGGGTGATCGGGTGGGTCAGCGGGTGGGTGGAGCGGCGCAGGTCGTCCAGCGCGGTGTCCAGTTCGCGGGCCAGGTCCAGCAGGTCGACGGCCGGGCCGCCGCTGAGCTGGGCGACGGCGGCGGTGGCCACGTCGCGGAGCTTGGCCAGGACGGTGACCAGTTGCTCGTCGGTGCGCAGATCGGTGTGGACCGGGAAGATCAGCACAGCCGCGATGACCCCGCAGGCGGCGCCGAGCGCGGTCTCCTCGATGCGCAGTACGAGCACCGAGACGCTGTACGTGTGCAGCAGGCTGTAGAGCAGGCCGAGCATCGCGGTGACGAAGAACGACATCAGCGCGTACGACACCGGGGCGGTGAAGAACATCGCGAAGATCAGCACCAGGACGAGGGTGAACGCCGTCCAGGTGTGGTTGCCGACGACCCCGGCGAGCAGCACACCGGCCACCACGCCGCACACCGTGCCGATCAGCCGCCGGTAGCCCTTGACCAGGATCTCGCCGGTCGAGGAGGTGTTGAGGAAGACCACCCAGCAGGTCAGGACCGCCCAGTACCAGCGCTGCGTGGACAGGAACTCGCCGCCGAGGATGGCCAGCGCGGACCCCGCGGAGACCTGGACGGCGGCGCGGGTCGTGCGGCGCTTGAGGCCGGTACGGTCCTGCTCGCTCTCGCCCTCCCCCGCCAGCGCCAGGTCCTCGGCCTCGAACTCCTCGCGGGAGCGGATCGTCTCGGGTGTGTCGTCGGACTCGTCGCCCGGCCCGTCGAGCGCCAGCCGCAGGCCGAGGACGGCGCGCGCGGCCTCGCCGATGCCGCGGAAGGCGTCCTGGACGGCGAGCGAGGCGCGCGGCAGATTCTCGTCGTCGCGGTAGGCCAGCAGGCGGTTGCGCACCTGGGTGACGGCGGTGCCGGGGTCGTCGGTGCCGAGCCGGGTCACCAGCAGGTGCAGCGCCCGCAGCTCGGCGCGCAGCTTGCGCAGCGCGTCGTCCTCGTCGTCGGTGCGGCGCGCGGGTGCGGGCAGCGGCGCGTTCGGCAGGTGGAGCGTCAGGGTGTCGGCGCGTTCGGCGCTGCGGGCGGTGAGCAGCAGCAGGCCGAGGCGTTCGACGGCGATCTCGGCGTCCGCGACCCGGCGTTGCAGCAGGGCGGCGGTGGCCTCGTCGTCGGTGCCCACCTCCAGCGCGCTCTGGATCATCAGGGCGGCCTCGTGCAGCCGGGCGACGTCCTTGCGCAGGTCGCCGATGACGCTCTCCAGCCGGTCGGAGTCGGCTTCGAGGAGGTCGATCTGGGTGGCGACGAGCTGGGCGGTTCTGGCCCGGAACGCCTGGCGCAACCGACCCAGGGTGCGTTCCGGGGTCTCGGGGACGAGCGCGAAGCGCATGACGGCGCTGCACCCGAAGGCGACGGCCAGCGAGAGGTAGAGCGACGGCAGGCCGGCGCCGGTGGCGTGGACGAACAGGGACAGGAAGTAGATCTGGAAGCCGATCATGCCGAGCGCGGTGCCGCGTTCGCCGAAGCGGCGGGCGTAGGCGGCGCCGAAGATCAGCAGGATGAAGGCGAGGTCGCCGATGACGATGTGCGGGTTGAGCAGTGCGCCGAGCGACACCGAGGCGAAGGCGGTGGGCAGCCCGAGGGCGAGGGTGACGGCCTGGTCGCGTACCCGCTTCTCGCGGATGGCGAAGGTGGAGACCATGGCGGCCATGGCGCCCGCGACCATATGGGTCACGGAGATGTGCAGCAGGGACAGGATCAGCAGGGCGAGACCGATCGAGCCGACCGTCCGCAGTCCCGCCATCAGCCGCAGCAGGCCGGGGTCGGAGGCCGAGTAGCGGTCCCAGACCCTGTGGCGGATCCTCCGTGCCGTTCTCATCGTGCCGCCGCGTTCCCTCGTCAAGATCGGATCCCGCCCCAGCATCCCACGAGCGTGCCCGGCCGGTGCGACCGCCCACCCCCGGACGGGTCAGTGTTGCTCCGGATGACGGGTCGGTCGAGGGCCGGTTTCCGGCCGCGGCGCGGCGCATGTTCGCCCTCCGCGGTCATCCGCGCGATCGGCGTGCATGCGGCGCGCCGCGATGGGGTACGTACGGCTGCGGGTGCCCGTAGGCGGGCGTCCACAGGCCGCGGATCCACCAGGTTCCGCGACCGGTGCAGACCACAGACGCAGAGGACTCACACGCATGGCCAACGGCACGGTGAAGTGGTTCAACTCCGAGAAGGGCTTCGGGTTCATCGCCCAGGAAGGCGGAGGCCCCGATGTCTTCGCCCACTACTCCAACATCCAGGGCAACGGATACCGGGAGCTGACCGAAGGCGAGCCCGTCACCTTCGACGTCACCCAGGGCCAGAAGGGTCCGCAGGCGGAGAACATCGTCCGCGCGGGCTGAGCCGTACACGGTCCTCCGGGTCCGGGTCCGCCGTCATGGCGGGCCCGGACCCGTCCGTTTGCGGGCGACCGCCGCGTTTGTGACGCATCCAATGCGATGCCTCGGGTCCGGCCCCCCGCGCGGCGGTCCGTACGAAGGTCAGTTCCGCTCGTGGGAGGCGAGCAGAGTGCGCAGTTGGGCGATGAGATGACTGGGGTCGTTGTCGTCCGTCGGGGCGGCGGGACCGCGCAACGTGTCGGTGACGTCCTGGAGTTGGCTGGCGACGTCCGTGTCGTACGCCTGCTCGTGCTCCACGATGCCGCCGGGCTGGCGCAGCCCGACGGTCTTGTCGACGACCTTGCCGATGACGGCGGTCATGGTGAAGGAGAACAGTCCCAGGACGAGGACGGCGACGAGCTGGTCGCCGAGCAGCCCCCACGAGCCGCCGTAGAACAGGCCCTTCTTGCCGGTGACCGCGCCGGTCGCGGCCAGGCCGGCCATCAGCATGCCGAACAGGCCGCCCCAGCCGTGGATGCCGACGACGTCCAAGGTGTCGTCCACGCCGAGCCGGTACTTCCAGCTCACCGCGAAGGCGCAGGTCAGCCCGGCGAGGAAGCCGATGACGGTGGCCCATACCGGGCTGACCCCGGCGGCCAGCGGCGTCATGGACACCAGGCCGGTGACCGCGCCCATGGAGATGTCGAGCAGGGTGACGCGCCGGTTGTGCCAGTAGCTGGTCGCGGCCCAGCCGATCATGGCCGCGCCCGCCGCGAACTGGGTGTTCACGAACGCCATGGTGGTGCTGGCGGGCCCGTTCAGATAGGAACCGGCGTTGAAGCCGAACCAGCCGAACCACATCAGGGCCAGGCCGATCACGACCAGCGGCAGATTGTGCGGACGGATCGGCTGGCGCTCGAAGTCCTCGCGCTTGCCCGCGACGATGGCCAGCGCGAGACCCGCGGCGCCCGAGCTGAGTTCGACCACGGTGCCGCCGGAGAAGTCGACGGCGCCGACCTCCTTGGCGACCCAGCCGTCGCTGTCGAACACCCAGTGCGCCATGGGCACGTACACCAGCAGCGTCCAGACGCAGACGAAGGCCGTCCAGCCGCGCATCGTGGCGCGCCCGGCCACCGATCCGCTGATCAGGGCCACGGTGACGATGGCGAAGCTCATGTGGAAGACGGAGTGGATCACGGTGGGCACGTCACCGGTCGCGCTGTTGAGGGAGATGCCGCGCAGGAAGGCGTGGTCGAGGGTGCCGATCATGCCCAGCCCCTCGGCGTCGGGGCCGAAGGCGAGCGAGTAGCCGACCGCCCACCAGATCAGCGTGACGACGGCGACGCAGGCGAAGCACATCTTGAGCATGGCGATGATCTGACTGGTCCTGACCATGCCGCCGTAGAAGAAGGCGAGTCCCGGGGCCATCAGCAGGACCATGGCCGTGGCCATCATCAGCCAGGCGGTGTTGCCGGAGTCGAAGTGCTGGTTCATGACAGGTCCTCACACGGACGGCCGGGCGTGGCCGCTGATTCGGGTACGAGTACGGCTGCGGAGGGGTACGCGGGCGCGGTCATCGGTCGCGCTCGCGTCGTTCCAGGACGTCGAGGATCTTGTTGACGCGGGCCATGTCGTCGTCCGGGGCCGCCGGGGCGCCCACCCGCGCCGGGTGGCGCGGCTCGTCCAGCCGGGCCCTGACCTCGTCCAGCGTCGCGTTGTCGTACGCGATCTCCTCGTCCCGGCCCGGCACGTCCTCGTATTCCGCCTCGGTACGGAAGCCGACCGTGCGGTTGACGGCCTGGGCGATGAGCCAGGTGACGACGAAGGAGAACGAGCCGCAGGCCAGCACGGCGACGATCTGGCGCCAGAGGAGATCGAGACCGCCGCCGTAGAACAGGCCCTCGCGCCCGCTCATCGCGGAGGTGGCGAACAGGCCGATGGACACCGTGCCGACGATGCCGCCCCAGCCGTGGACGCCGACCACGTCCAGGGTGTCGTCCACGCCGATCTTGAACTTGAGGTTGATGGCGAAGGCGCACACCACACCCGCGGCGAAGCCGATGCACACCGCGCCCAGCGGCGACACCTCACCGCAGGACGGCGTGATGGCGACCATGCCCGCGACGGCCGCGGAGGTGACGCCGAGCATGTCCACGCTGCCCAGCCGCCACTTCTCGATCAGCGGCCAGCCGATCATGGCCGCGCAGGCGGCGAGTTGGGTGTTGAGGAAGGCGGTGGGCGCGGCGCCCGCCACGTGCAGCGCGGATCCCGCGTTGAAGCCGAACCAGCCGAACCACAGCAGGGCCAGGCCGATCACGACCAGCGGCAGATTGTGCGGGCGCACCGGCTGGCGCTCGAAGTCCTTGCGCTTGCGCAGCACGATGGCCGCGGCCAGGCCCGCCGCGCCGGAGTTGAGTTCGACAACGAGACCGCCCGCGAAGTCCAGCGCCCTCAGATGCGCGGACACCCAGCCGTCGGGGGCGAACACCCAGTGCGCCAGCGGTACGTAGACCAGCAGGGTCCAGGCGGCCACGAAGACCAGCCAGCCGCGCATGGTGGCGCGGCCCGCGATGGAACCGCTGATCAGCGCGACGGTGATGATGGCGAACGACATCTGGAAGCAGGAGAACAGCAGCGTGGGGACGCTGCCGTGCAGGTCGGTCATGGTGACGCCGCGCAGGAAGGCGTGGTCGAGGTTGCCGAGCAGGCCCGCGCCGAGGTCGGGGCCGAAGGCGAGGGTGTAGCCGACCGCCAGCCACAGCACGGTCACCAGGGCCAGGCAGACGAAGCTCATCTTGAGCATCACCAGCACGTGCTGGGTGCGGACCATGCCGCCGTAGAAGAAGGCCAGGCCGGGTGTCATCAGCAGCACCATCGCGGTGCTCGCCAGGAGCCAGGCGGTGTCGCCCGTGTTGGCGGTGGCGGCCATGAGCAAGGGGAACTCCTGTGAACGTACGGCGGTCGGTCGAGGTCGGCGCCGTTGTCGTCGTCGGCGGGCGTGCGGGGGTCAGGGCTTGCGCATCGCGGGCGCGGGTACGCCGATCAGCAGCCTGCGTACGGCGTCCCACGCGAGACGCAGCGCGCTCGCGGCGGTCCGCGGGTCGTCGGTGAGCAGCCGCAGCCAGGCCCCGCTGTCGCCGGGCAGCACGCTCACGCCGAAGAGCGCCGGGCTGTCGGCGAGGGCCTCGTGCAGGGTGTCGGCGACGGCCGCGGCCGGTGCGCGCGCGGTGACGACGTAGAAGGTGGACACGATGTCGTGGCCGCCGAGGACGGCCAGGCCGGTCACCGGGGCAGCGCCCGGTTCGAGCCGCATGGCGTCCACGGCGAGGAGCGCGCCGTCGGGGCGCCGGATCTCGACGTCGGAGGCGAAGACCTCGTAGGCGTGGCGCTCGTCGCGCGCCAGGCGGCCCGCGTAGAGCGTCTCGGCGGCCAGGACGGTCGCGGTGGCGTCGGCGGTGACGGTGGTGCGCTGGTAGTAACGGGCCCCGGCGTAGGGGATCGTCGGGTCCGGCAGGTACTCGACGTAGGAGTCGGCTCCGGCGTCGACGGCGACCTGCTGGGTCGCGTAGTCGAACTCCATGCGGTGGACCCTGGTGGCCGTCTGCGTGGTGAGGTGGGTGGCCGCGCCCGGTCCGCAGGTGACGTCGATACGGAGCCGGTCGCCTTGCAGGATGCCGCCGCCGGTCGACATCACCTGTGTGATGGGCAGGTCGGGCCTGGCCGGGTCGTAGTAGAGCGGCCGCATGATCTGGAGCGGGGTCTTCTGGAAGTGGCCGGTCAGTTCCGTCCGTTCGGCGCGGCGCTCGAAGGTCAGCTCCAGCAGCCCGACCTTTCCCGCGTGACCGACCGGCAGGGTGTCGGGCACGGCCGCGTGCCGGCGGACCTCCCGGGGGACGCGCGCGGGCTCGTAGTGCGCCGGGTCCAGCCGGGCGGGGCCCGACGGCGCGGCGGCCCGGTCGTCGGAGCCCCTCGTACGCACCGGGTGCTCGGGGCCGTCCGGTTCGGCCACTAGTACGGCCGGCGACGGCGCTTGCCGCGGCGCCCGGGCACGAGCGGCGCCGGTGAGGCTCATACGGCGGCGACCTTGCGGTACGTCTCCAGGAAGGTGGCGATCTCCTCAAGACCCTGCCCGCTCAGGCAGTTGGTGAGGATGACCGGCGCGCCGTCGCGTACCCGGTGCGCGTCGGCCTCCATCACCGACAGGTCGCACCGCACGTACTGGGCGATGTCGATCTTGTTGATGACCAGCAGGTCCGACTCGGTGATGCCGGGACCGCGCTTGCGGGGCATCTTCTCCCCCTCGGCGGTGTCCAGCACGAACAGGAAGAGGTCGACCAGGACCGGGCTGAAGGTGAGGGTGAGGTTGTCGCCGCCGGACTCGAAGAGCAGCGTGTCCACGTCGGGGAAACGGTCCAGCAGTTCCGCGCCCGCCGCCAGGTTCATCGTCGGGTCGTCGCGCACCGCCGTGTGGGGGCACGCTCCGGTCTCCACGCCCACCACCCGCTCGGGGTCGAGCACGCCTTCCAGGGTCCGCCGGACGTGCTGGGCGTCCTCCTGGGTGTAGATGTCGTTGGTGACGACGGCGGGCCGGTGCCCGCGGCTGGTGAGGATCGGCACCAGCGCCTCGATCAGCGCCGTCTTGCCCGATCCCACCGGGCCCGCGATGCCGACGCGCAGGACGTGGCGTTCGTTGTGCATGGGGTGCTGCCTTCCGTCGCTGAATGTGTGTGTCGTGGTGGGGTCCGGCCGTGCGGCCGGAGTCAGGACATGACGGATCGTCAGGTCATGAACAGCCGGGCCTGCGCGCGTTCGTGGCGGCCCGACATGACGTCGGCCATCGGTACGCAGCCCCCGAGGTCGGCCAACTCCGCGGTGAGGGCCTGCCCGACGACCTCCTCGATCACCGGCGCCGTCGCCCGCAGGACGACCTGGGCCCGTACGTGGTCGGTCAGGCGCAGCCGGAGCGCCGCGCCGACGAAGCTGACCGCGAGCGCGAACAGGTCCCCGGTCACCGCCTGTTCCGCGTCCACCCCGGCGGCGGCGTACACGGCGCCCGCGACCGCCGCCTGCGCCCCCGGCGCCCCGCCGCCCGCCACGAGCGCCGCGTAGCGCTCCAGGACGGGTCCGCCGATCACGGTGCCCGCGATGTCGAGGAGTTGGCGCCCGACGCGGGTGGAGGCCACCCGCGTCTCGCGGTTGAGCTTGGCCGCGTGCAACCGCTGGTCGACCCGCGCGACCAGGTCCCAGTCCCCCGCGCACACTGCCCGGTGCGTGAGCACCAGGGCGGTGGCGTCGCAGGGACCGATCCCGTGGCGCAGCAGATCGGCGAGCAGCCCCGGCACGTCGGCCGCCGTCACGGCCTTGGCCTGGGCGAAGCCCTCCAGGCTGTGCGAGAGGGTG
The DNA here is from genome assembly GCF_040610915.1 of Streptomyces sp. NPDC003300. NCBI lineage: Bacteria > Bacillati > Actinomycetota > Actinomycetes > Kitasatosporales > Streptomycetaceae > Streptomyces > Streptomyces sp. NPDC003300. Next base: position 16,781 of record NZ_JBEXNE010000045.1, read on the forward strand.
TAGAAGCCGCTGGGGAAGGCCGAGTCGGTCAGCTGGAGGCTGACCAGCAGCGCCCCCAGCCGCCCCGGCCGCCCCATGACGGAGTCGGCCGGAGCGTGCGGGGCGGCCGGAGCGTGCGCGTCGTTCGAGGCGTACGCGCCGTTCGAGGCGTGCGCGCCGTTCGAAGTCGTCATGCCAGGAAGAACAGTTGGGTGAGCGGCAGTTCGCGGGCGGGGTCGATGGTCGTGGGGACTCCGTCCAGCGTCACCTTGTACGTCTCGGGGTCGACGGTGATCTTCGGCAGGGAGTTGTTGCGGACCATGTGCTGCTTGCCCACCGAGCGGCAGTGCCGTACCGGCAGAATCCTGCTCTCCAGGCCGAGCCGCTCCGGGACACCGCCCGCGATGCCCGCCTGGGACATGAACGAGACCCGGGTGGCCTGCTTGGCGCGGCCCTTCGCGCCGAACATCGGCCGGTAGTAGACCGGTTGCGGGGTGGGCAGCGAGGAGTTGGGGTCCCCCATCTGCGCCCAGTTGACCAGGCCGCCCTTGATGACCATCTTCGGCTTGGCCGCGAAGGCGTTGATCGGCCACAGCACGATGTCCGCGAGCTTGCCCGCCTCCAGCGACCCGATGTGCTCGGCCATGCCCGCCGCGATGGCCGGGTTGATCGTCATCTTCGCGAGGTAGCGCAGCACGCGCAGGTTGTCGTTGCGCTCGCTGTCGCCGTCGAGCTTGCCGCGCTGGTCCTTGCAGTGATGGGCGGTCTGGAAGGCGCGGGTGAAGGACTCGCCGACCCGGCCCATGGCCTGGGAGTCGGAGGAGAAGATGGAGATGACGCCCTCGTCGTGCAGCACCGTCTCGGCCGCGATCGTCTCCGCCCTGACCCGCGAGTCGGCGACGGACACGTCCTCGGGGATGTCGTGGCTGAGGTGATGGCAGACCATCACCATGTCCAGCAGCTCGTCCACCGAGTTCACCGTGTACGGCAGGGTCGGGTTGGTGGACGACGGCAGGACGTTGGGCTCACCGGCGATCCGCATGATGTCCGGGGCGTGCCCGCCGCCGGCGCCCTCGGTGTGGAAGGTGTGGATCGTACGGCCGTCGATCGCGGACAGGGTGTCCTCGAAGAACCCGGACTCGTTGAACGAGTCGGTGTGGATGGCCACTTGCACGTCGTACTCGTCGGCGACCCGTAGCGCGGTGTCGATCACGGCCGGGGTGGTGCCCCAGTCCTCGTGCACCTTCAGACCGCACACCCCGGCCTCGACCTGCTCGACCAGCGCGTCGGGCTGCGAGCCGTTGCCCTTGCCCAACAGCCCGATGTTGACCGGCAGATCCTCGGCCGCCTGGTACATCCGGCCGATGTTCCACGGGCCCGGCGTGCAGGTCGTGCCGTTGGTGCCGTCGGTGGGTCCGGTGCCGCCGCCCACCAGCGTGGTGATCCCGTTGCTCAGCGCCGCCTCGGCCTGCTGCGGGGAGACGAAGTGGATGTGCGTGTCGATGCCGCCGGCCGTCGCGATCAGGTGCTCGCCGGAGATGACCTCGGTGCCGGGACCGATGGTCAGCAGGGGGTGGACGCCGTTCTGGGTGTGCGGGTTGCCGGACTTGCCGACCGCCGCGATGAAGCCGTCCTTGACGCCGATGTCGCCCTTGACCACGCCCAGCACCGGGTCCAGCACGACCACGTTGGTGATGACCAGGTCCAACGCGCCCTGGGCGGCGGTGGCCTGCGGGTCCTGGGCCATGCCGTCACGGATGCTCTTGCCGCCGCCGTAGACGGCCTCGTCGCCGTAGAGGCCCTCGTTGAAGTCCTTCTCGACCTCGACGACGAGGTTGGTGTCGGCGAGGTGGAAGCGGTCGCCGACGGTCGGGCCGTACAGGTCCGTGTACTGCTTGCGCGGGAGCGTCGCCATCACCGGTCACCCTTCGTCTTGTTCTTCGCGCTCTTCGCGCCCTTGTCGTTCTTCGCGGCGCCGTCGGCGGCGGCGCTCTTGCCCGCGCCGCCGGCGGTGTCCCCCGTCGCGCCCTTGAACCCCAGGGCGACGGCGCGGGCTTCGGCGGCGATCCGGGTGGTGGCCGAGTTCAGGCCGCCGTTGACGAGGCCGCTGAAGCCGACCAGCCGCCGGTGGCCGCCGAATTCGGTCAGCGTCACCTCCCGTGAGTCGCCGGGCTCGAAGCGCACCGAGGTGCCCGCGGGGATGTCCAGGTGCATTCCGTACGCGGCCTCGCGGTCGAACTCCAGGGCCCGGTTGGCCTCGAAGAAGTGGTAGTGCGAGCCGACCTGGACCCCGCGGTCACCGGTGTTCGACACGGTGACCGTGGCCGTGGCGCGGCCGGCGTTGATCTCGACGGGATCATCGCCGTACAAGTAATTCGGCATGGCTGGTCTCTCTTTCTCGCGGGAACGGCGGCAACCGGTCGGTTCAGTGCGGGAGATGGGGGTGCGGGTGGCTGTGGGTGTGCGCGCCCGGTGCGGATGGTGCGGAGGTGTCCGCGTGCGTGTGGGCGAAGCCGTGGCCGTGTTCGGCGTCCAGGCCCGCGGCGACGCCGTCGTCGCCGTGCGCCAGCCGGTGCAGGGCCTCGGTGCGGCGGGCCGCGACGACCCCCTCGACGGCCGCCCGGCTCAGCAGCGGGCCGCCGTCGACCGCGCCCGCGACCGGCGGGGACGACGTGGCGGGCGGCCCGAACCCGGCCGACAGCAGCAGCACGTCCTCGGCGCCGAGCCGCCGGCAGCGCTCCACGCCCTGCGGCACATCGGGGTCGCCGTCGGTGAAGGCGACCTCGACCCAGCGGTGGCCGCCGTACTGGCGCACCAGCCGGGCCACCCGGAACAGCTCGGCGTCGGCGAACGGGTCGGCGGCGGGCGCGGTGACCAGGACGGCGGTAGCGTCCCCCGCGCCCCGGCCCGCGGCGGCGCGCAGCCAGCCGACCAGGTGGTCCTGGGTGCCGAAGGGCGCGCTCAGCACCGTACGTCCGCTGCCGCCGCCCTCCTGCGCCCAGCGCAGCGACCGCGCCGCCTCGGCGACCAGCGCGCGGTCGCGGCCCAGCGTCATCGGGATCACGCAGACCGGTGCGTCACGCTCGGCGAGCAGGCGGGCGACCGCCTGGGTGAGGGGCGCGCCTGCCGGGACCACGGTGTACGTGTCCCCGGCGCCGCTCCCGGCCCACGGCGCGAGGTCGCGGGCGGCGGCGCTCTCGTGCCCGCCGACGAGCACCACGCTCGCGGCGGCGGCCGGGGTGCGCACAGTGACGGGGCTCGGCGCCGTCATGCCCCGACCGGGTCGTGACAGGACACCAGCTTGGTGCCGTCGACGAATCCGGCCTCCACCTGGAGCAGCGGCAGCATGTCGCGTACGCCCGGCATCACGTCACCGGCGGCGACGACCTGCTTGCCCAGCTCCATGCACTCCGCGACGGAGCGCCCGTCGCGCGCGGCCTCCAGGATGGCCTCGCTGATCAGCGCGCATGCCTCGCTGTAGTTCAGCTTCACACCGCGGTCACGGCGCTTGCGGGCCAGATCGGCCACCACGTAGATGAGGAGCTTGTCGACTTCGCGAGGGGCGAGGTTCATCCGTTCACTCTCTTCTTGGGCTCTTGGGCTCTTCGGCTCTTCGGTTGGGCTCTTCGGCTTCAGGGGTACGGACAGGGGGCGGGAGGCCGCCCGAGGGTGATCACATACGGGCGGTCGCATACGGGCGGTCACATACGGGCGGTCACGTGCGGCGCAGGCGCGGGATCGAGGGGACGGCGGCGACGAAGACCACGGCGGTCAGCACGAACGGCCAGGTGAGGGCGTGTCCGCCGAAAGGCGCGACGATGTTGTCGAGGGCGGCGGTCACCACGGTCGCCACCCCCGCGCCGCCGATGGCGTAGACCAGGCTCCAGGGACCGGGCGCGATGAACACCCCGCACAGCGCCATCGCCACCAGGACCGCGTTGTACCCCAGCAGCCCCTGGCCGACCTCGGCCGCCGGTGCGCCGAGCAGGACCGCGACGGCCAGCGCGGTCGCGCTCCCCACACACGCCATCGCCGCCGCCAGCCGGTTGGCCAGCGCGATGCCGATGAGGAACATCAGGCCGACGTACCACTGGGACATGAAGAAGATCTGGCCGAAGCTGGAGAGGAAGGCGTGCCAGGTCTGATCCCACGTCAGCGCGGTCCGGCCGCTGGCGGTCGCGGGCAGGGCGGCGAGGCTGTGCCCCTGGTGCCACGCCTTCTCGAATCCCGGCGCCCCGACGGTCATGACGGTGGTGACCAGGCAGAACGGAATGGTGAACGTCGGTACGTCCCAGGTCCCCAGCATGATCGCCAGGGCCGTCGTCACCACGACCACCAGGCTGGAGGCGAAGACGGCGAGCAGGAACGTCGACCAGTGGCCGGGGCCGAGGAAGACCGAGAAGCCGGTGCCGACCAAGCAGCCGTTGAACCCCCGCAGCCCCGCGCCGACCAACGCGTGCTCGATGCCCAGCGCGTGGGCCGTCGCGGTGGCGACCGCCGCGCCCAGCAGCCCGTACACCCCGTGCTGCCAGCCCGAGACGAACAGCGCCGCGAGGAACACCGCCCCGCACAGCGCGCTCGGCATGAAGTCCACCTGCGCGATGCCGCGCAGCACCTCCATCCCGAACGACACCGGAGGGCGGTTCTCCAGACGCCCCAGCGTGCCGCCGCCGCTGCCATCGCTCGGTCCGGCCTTGTCGGACATGCAGATTTCCACGCCTTCGGTCAGAACGGCCAGGTGCGACCCGTGCGCCGTGCATCCGGACAAACGATCAGCACAGATCCGTCCACAAAAGGACGAATCGGTGTAATCAGACCAACATCACGGAAGCTAGCAGCGCCGGAGCCGCGCCCGGCGCCGACATGATGGCGTCTTCACCCATTCGGCGACTTATGTGATGACGTGTCCGCTGACCGGCCGCGCGTAATTTCCGCCCACAGGACGCCAGTTGCCGTCCCGCTCGCGTCGTCTCCGGGCGTGCGGCCACCTCCCGCGATCCGCGGGCAGGCCGACGGCGCGCCCCGGCTCGTCGTCCTGGACCAGACGACGGGCGCGCGCCAGGAAGCAACGGCCGCTCTCTAGGGCCTGTCCGGCGGATCATGGGCGGTCCAGGCGGCGCCTGGCGCGTGCGAGCGCAAGGCGCCGGGACGGCCTCATAGCGGAGCTACTCGGGTATTCCGGCAACGCGGCGGGCGTGCGCGCCAGGGGTCGAAGGGGCCGTTCGTGATCCGCCGGACAGGCCCTAGGCGGCCCCGCCGCCCATCAGCCGTCCGAAGGCGGCCGGATCGGCGTCGTATCCGCGGACGTTCCGGTGGAACCGCCACTCCCCCGCGTCCCCGCGGGTGAATTCGGCGACGGTCGCGGCGGTGGCGTCGGCCACGTCGGCGAAGTCGTACTCCAGGAGGGCGTTGTATCCCTCCAGTAACCGGATGTCGGGGTTCGCCGCCTGGCCGAAGGTGAGCCGGCCGTCGCGCTGCTGGATGGCGACGCCCACCACGACGCGGCCGTACGAGGCCGACAGCCGGTCGAGTTCGATGGTCATGCTCTCGTCGGCGCCGAAGCCCTTGCCGGTCTTGCTGTCGCGGTTCAAGGTGATGGTGCCGTCGGGCGAGCGGCTGTCGAAGTACACGAGGTACGCGGGCTCGCCGTGCCGGTCGTCCGTGGCGAACGTCGCGGCGATCAGGTCGAGATCGGTGTCGGGCGAGCCCAACGGACTCGGATCCCACCGCAGTTGGACCTCGATCTTCCCGCTGCCCTTGTTGAGGCTGCTGCTCACCGGGTCTCCCCCTCCTTGGAACCGCGCCGACGTGCGAGAACGTACCGATCGTGCCGGAAGCGAACGTGCCGGATGCACGGGCCGCGCCGCCCGGTCGTCCGCGCCCCGGCCGTGGCCGCGTCGCCGACCGCCGGGGTCCATGCCTCGATTAACCACACCGCCGGGCACGCTGTCCACACCGCCTCCGGCGGCGTCCTGCGTACTTTCACCGCCGGGGCGCGCCGCAGCTCCCGGCCCCGCGTACTGGCATAGACCAATGACGGTCACCGGAGCCCCTTCCGCCCCAGGGTTCTACGCGCGTAACCTCCTTCATTGTCATGGCCACACCACCAAGGAACCACCCCCCTCGCCCTTGGAGGCGCACATGGACAACGCCGGACACGACTCCCGGCGCGGGTCGGTGCCACGCCGCGCGCTCGCGGCGATCGGCACGCTGACCGCTCTCCTCGCCCTGTTCGTCGCGGCTCCCGGCGCTGCCACCGCGGCCTCCCCTTCCGGCGGCGGCAGCCCCATCGCACACCCCGAACTGGACTGGATGGGCTCGACCGTCGCGGCCCACGAGGGCCGGTCGAGCGGCGGCGGCGCGGTGACCCCGAACGCCGCCCAGACCCTCGGCTTCGACGTGAGCCACTACCAGGGCGCCGTCAACTGGGCGGGCGCGTACGCCAACGGCGCCCGGTTCGCCTATATGAAGGCCACCGAGGGCACGACCTTCCGTGACCCCAACTTCTCGGCGAACTACACGGGTTCGTACAACGCGGGCTTCATCCGCGGCGCCTACCACTTCGCGAACCCCAACGCCTCGACGGGCGCGGCCCAGGCCGACTACTTCGTCGCGCACGGCGGCGGCTGGTCCAAGGACGGCAAGACGCTGCCGCCCATGCTGGACATCGAGTACGGGCCGTCGTCCACCTGCTGGGGGCTGAGCCAGGCCGCGATGCGTACCTGGATCACGTCGTTCATCAATGAGGTGCACGCCAAGACCACCCGCTGGGCGACGATCTACACCACGACCAACTGGTGGACGACCTGCACGGGCAACACCTCCGCCTACTCGGCCAACGACCCGCTGTTCATCGCGCGGTACGCCTCCAGCGTCGGCACCCTGCCGGCCGGCTGGCCGTTCTACACCTTCTGGCAGCACGCCGACTCCGGCGTCTTCCCCGGTGACCAGGACTACTTCAACGGGGCGTTGAGCGGACTGCGCAATCTCGCCAACAACACCTGAGCGCACGACGCACGAGCGCACGACGTACGAGCGGGCGGCACCCGAGCGGGCACGACGGCGGCCCCGCGCCCACGGCAGGGAGGAACCGTGGGCGCGGGGCCGCCGCACGCGCGGACGCGGGCCGTCAGCGGACGGCCGCGACGTCAGTGGGAGCTGTGGTGGCCCTCGAACGCGTAGCCGCCACCGGCCTCGAAGCCACCGATCTCACCCTTGACGGTGGTGATCCCGTACGGGCCGCCGAGGTTGGTCTTCTCGAAGCCGGCGAAGCCGCCCGCGGTGTGGAAGCCGCCCATCCCGGCGTGACCGCCGTCGTGCGAGACGGCGGCGGCGGCCGGAACAGCCGACATGAGCCCGGCGGCGGAAACGGCGGCGACGGTGATGGCGATACGACGAAGCATGTCACTCTCCTGTGTGTTGGTGGGTGAGCCTTCACCGTGACCCGGTACCGCCCGGCCCGCACCTCGTCGCGCGCACACGGCTGACGGGCAGCCCCGAACGGGCTACGTGACCTCCGGCGCGGTCAGCGTGAACAGTCCGCCGTCCGGGTCACGGACGACCGCCGACTCCCCCGCGGGGCCCGCGTGGTGCGCCACGACACCGCCGCCGTTGGCGCGGACCGCCCGCAGCGCGGCGGGCAGGTCGCGCAGGGTGAAGAAGACCTCCCAGTGCGGGCGCTCGACGGGGTCGGGCGCGGCCTGGACGGCACCGCGGCCGAGCCGGGCCACGACCCGCCCCGCGCTGCGCAGCACCACCTCGTCGCCCTCGTACGCCACCTCGCAGGCGCCGGGCCGGTCGCTGGCCCACAGCAGCACCTCGCCGTAGAAGATGGCCGCCTCGAACGGGTCGGGGGTGCGCAGCCGCAGCCACACCGGCTGCTCGTCGCGCCAGCGCGGCCAGGATTCGGAGAGCAGGCCCTCCCAGATGCCGAAGACGGCGCCGTTGCGGTCGGCGGCCAGGGCCGCGCGGCCGGATTCGAAGGCGATCGGGCCGACGGCGACGGTGCCGCTGCGTTCCCTGATCCTGGCCGCGGTCTCGTCGGCGTCCTCGACCGCGAAGTACGGCGTCCAGGCGACGGGCACCTGCCAGGCGGAGGCCAACTCGGCGATGCCCGCCACCGGCCTGCCGTCGTCCAGCGCGACGCTGAACCGGCCGCCCAGCTTCGTCCCGCGGTAGGTCCAGCCCAGGACCGCCGCGTAGAAGCGGTGGGTCGCGGCCAGGTCGCGCGAGGTCAGGCTGACCCAGCACGGCGCGCCGAAGACGGCGTCGCTGGATGTCGCGCCCGTCCCGGGGCGCGGGCTCTGGCGCATGGACACGGCAATCACCACCTGACGGGTTCGACGCGGGGCCGGACGCGTTCCCGCGGGCCGCCGGGTCGGCGGGGCGGATCGTCCTGGTCCGTCCCTCAGTGTGCCGTCGATGGGCCCGGACCTCCTGTCGAGCCGGTCGGACCGTCACCCTCCGTGGTGCCCGGCGCCTGACAGTGAGCGCGTACGGCGCGGCTGCCGGGGGTCTCCGAGGCGCCGCCGGGCGCGTCCTCCGAGGGCGAACACGGTGGAACTGCGGGTGGCAGGCCGCGTACCTAGGATGGGAGTGGCGGGCCCCGGCGCCATGCCGTGGCCCGGCACGGTGATCCGCACGAATGGGGGCATGGATGCTGGGGACAGAGCCCAGCGGCGCGACACGGACCGTGATCGTGACCGTCGACGACGATCCCTCGGTGTCGCGTGCGGTCGCACGCGACCTGCGGCGGCGTTACGGCGAGGAGCACCGGATCGTCCGGGCGGAGTCCGGGGAGTCGGCGCTGGAGGCGCTGCGCGAGATGCGGCTGCGCGGTGACGCGGTCGCGGTGATCCTGGCGGATTACCGGATGCCCGCGATGAACGGCATCGAATTCCTCGAACGGGCGATGGATGTGTATCCGGGCGCCCGCCGGGTGCTGCTGACGGCGTACGCCGACACGGGCGCGGCCATTGACGCCATCAATGTGGTGGACCTCGACCACTATCTGCTCAAGCCCTGGGACCCGCCGGAGGAGAAGCTGTACCCGGTGGTGGACGCGCTGCTCGACGCCTGGCGCGCCTCGGACCACCGGCCGGTGCGGGAGACGAAGGTCATCGGCCACCGCTGGTCGGCGCGGTCGTCCGGAGTCCGCGAATTCCTGGCGCGCAATCAGGTGCCGTATCACTGGTACGCCTCGGACGAGCCGGAGGGCCAGAAGCTGCTGGCCGCCGCGGACGAGGACGGGGTACGGCTGCCGGTGGTGATCACCCCGGACGGCAAGCCGCTGGTGGAGCCCACCGACCAGGATCTGGCCAGCAGTGTCGGTCTGGCGACGACGCCCTCGGCGCGCTTCTACGACCTGGTGGTCATCGGCGGCGGCCCCGCCGGTCTCGGCTCCGCGGTCTACGGCGCGTCCGAGGGGCTGCGGACCGTGCTGGTGGAGCGCACCGCGACCGGCGGGCAGGCGGGGCAGAGCTCCCGGATCGAGAACTACCTGGGCTTCCCCGACGGGGTCTCCGGCGGGCAGCTCACCGACCGCGCGCACCGGCAGGCCACCCGCTTCGGCGCCGAGATCCTGACCGCGTGCGAGGTCACGGGGCTCGAGGTCAGCGGCTCGGCGCGGACCGTGACCTTCGCCGACGGCTCCGCGGTCTCGGCGCACACGGTGATCCTGGCGACCGGCGTGTCCTACCGGCAGCTCGACGCGCCCGGCGTGTCGGAGCTGACGGGACGCGGTGTGTTCTACGGTTCCGCGCTGACCGAGGCGGCCCGCTGCCAGGAGCAGGACGTGTACATCGTCGGCGGGGCGAATTCCGCCGGGCAGGCCGCGGTGTATCTGGCCAGGGGCGCCAAGTCCGTGACGATCCTGGTCCGGGGCGACTCGCTGACCTCGTCCATGTCGCACTATCTGGTGCAGCAGATCGGGGCCACCCCGGCGATCAAGGTGCGTACGCGCACGGAGGTCGTGTCCGCCGAGGGCGAGGACCATCTGGAGCGGATCACGCTGCGCGACACCACGACCGGCCTGACCGAGACGGTCGACGCGGGCTGGCTCTTCGTGTTCATCGGCGCCGCCCCGCTGACGGACTGGCTGGACGGGGTGGTGCTGCGCGACGAACGCGGGTTCGTCGTGGCCGGTCCCGATCTGGCGCCGCCGGGCGAACGCCCGGTGGACTGGCCGCTGGAGCGGCCCCCGTACCACCTGGAGACCAGCGTGCCGGGGGTGTTCGTGGCCGGTGACGCGCGCGCCGAGTCCGCCAAGCGGGTGGCGTCCGCGGTCGGCGAGGGCGCCATGGCCGTCATGCTCGTCCACCGATACCTGGAGCGGCTATGAGCGTCCAGTACCTGCCGTGCGACGTGGCCGAGCTGCGCTCGCTCTTCTTGTTCGAGAAGCTGACCGACGACCAGTTGGACTGGCTGTGCCGCAAGGGCCGGGTGCAGATGGAGGAGCCGGGCGCCGTCTATTTGGAGGGCGAGCCCGCGACCTGCTTCTACGTGCTGCTCGAAGGCACGGTGGTGATGTCGCGCCGGGTGGGCGCCGACGACGTGGAGGTCTCGCGCACCTCGGACCGCGGGGTCTACGCGGGCGCCTTCCAGTCGTATCTGGGCGACCGGGTGCCGCAGGTCTACAACAGCTCGCTGCGGGTCACCGAGCCGTCGCGCTTCTACGTGCTGTCGGCGGACCACTTCGCCGAGCTGATGCGCGAGTGGTTCCCGATGGCCGTGCACATGCTGGAGGGGTTGTTCTTCGGCAACCGCAGCACCAAGCAGGCCATCGGCCAGCGTGAGCGGCTGCTGGCCCTGGGGTCGCTGTCGGCCGGTCTCACCCACGAGTTGAACAATCCGGCCGCGGCGGCGCTGCGCGCCACGGCCACGCTGCGCGAACGGGTGGCCGGGATGCGGCACAAACTCGGCATGATCGCCGGGGGGCCGCTCGACCGGGCCACGCTCGCGACGCTGATCGAGCTCCAGGAGCGGGCGGTCGAGCAGTCCGCGAAGGCCGTGCAGCTCACCCCGATGGAGACCTCGGACCGCGAGGACGCCATCTCCGACTGGCTCGACGACCACGGCGTGACGGCCGGGTGGGACCTCGCGCCGAATTTCGTGCAGGCCGGGCTCGACACGGACTGGCTGGAGCGGGTGGCCGCGACGGTCACGCCCGACACCCTCGACAGCGCGATGCGGTGGCTGAACTACACGGTCGAGACCGAGCTGCTGATGAACGAGATCCAGGACTCCACGGCCCGGATCTCGACCCTGGTCAACGCGGCGCGGCAGTATTCGCAGCTCGACCGGGCGCCGTACCAGGTGGTGGACGTGCACGAGTTGCTGGAGAGCACGCTGCACATGCTGACCGGCAAATTCGGTCCGGGCATCAAGGTGGTCAAGGACTTCGACCGTACGCTGCCGAAGATCCCCGGCTATCCGGGTGAGCTGAACCAGGTGTGGACCAATCTCATCGACAACGCGGTGGCCGCGATGGAGGGGACGGGCACGCTGACGGTGCGTACGGCGCTGGACCGCGAGCAGCTTCTGGTCGAGTTCCGTGACACCGGAGCCGGTATCGCGCCGGAGATCCGGGAAAGGATCTTCGAGCCGTTCTTCACCACCAAGCCGGTGGGCGAGGGCACGGGGCTGGGACTCGACATCTCCTGGCGCATCGTGGTGAACAAGCACCACGGCGACCTCCAGGCGGAGTCGGTGCCCGGCGACACCCGTTTCCTGGTCCGCCTGCCGCTCACGGCGGAGCAGCCGGAGGCCGCACCTGATGCCGCGTCCGACGCCCGGCCGGAGGCGGCACCGCAGGCCAGCTCCGACAGTCCGTCCGACAATCAGCGGGAGCCGTCATGACGACCACCCCAGGTATCGACCCCACCGCCCGGCCCAGCGGGGCCGGTTGCGCCGACTGCGACGCGGCGGGCGGCTGGTGGTTCCATCTGCGCCGCTGCGCCCAGTGCGGGCACATCGGCTGCTGCGACTCGTCGCCCGCGCAGCACGCGAGCGCGCACTCGGCGGCCACCGGCCATCCGATCATGCGGACCTTCGAGCCGGGCGAGGACTGGTTCTGGGACTTCACGACCGACGCGTACGTCGAGACCGACGTGGCGCTGGCCCCGCCGCAGAGCCGTCCGGCCGACCAGCCGGTGCCGGGCCCGGCCGGCCGGGTCCCGGCGGACTGGCGCGCCCACCTCAACTGAGCGGCGGACGCGCCGAGTCGGCGTACCGCGCGGACCGGCGTACGTCGGGCGGGAGCACGTCGTCACGGCGTGCTCCCGGCCCGCGTACGCCGGATCCGTCAGCGGTGGGCGCTGCTGTTGCGGCGGCGGGTGAAGTAGACCGCGCCCGCGCCGAGGACCAGCAGGGCGGCGCCGCCGCCCGCGAAGGCCACCGTCTGCGAGCCGTTGCCGCCGGTCTCGGCCAGGTCACCGCTGGAGGTGTCGGAGGCCGGCTCCACGACCGGCGAGCCGACCGGGCCCGCGGAGTTCGTGGGCGACGCCGTCGGTGACGTGGTGTCGTCGACGACCGGGGCGCTGGAGCTCGGCGTCGTCGACGGAGTGTCGGACGGAGTGTCGGACGGGGTGTCCGACGGCGAGTCCGACGGGGTGTCGGTGACGGAGTCCGTCGGGGACGGGCTGGTCGTCTCGCTGTCCGAGGGCTCGGGCGAGGTGGTGGTCGAGTCGCTGGGCTCGGGGCTGTCCGTCGTCTCGCTGGGGGACGGGGACGGGGAGTCGGTCACCGAGTCGCTGGGCGACGGGGACGGGGTGGAGCACGGCGCGCTGCCGTTCCACGCCGTGATCAGGTTCTCGGGGGTCGCGGAGTACGGGAAGCGCGGCAGCTTGCCGTGGCCCTTGCCCTCGCCGCCGTCGTACTTGATGCCGTTGCCGTACAGGTCGATCTGGCCGAAGCAGGACGGCGCGTAGGCGCTGACGTCCAGGGTGGCCCGGGTGTTCTTGTGGTCGAGCTGGGTGGTGTCCCAGCCGAGGAACGCCTGCGTGCCCGAGGTGTCCCAGGTGGGGCCCTCGGCGCTGTAGGAGGCGAGCGAGACGACGTACGTGCAGCCCTTGTTGACCTTGTCCGTCAGCCGGACCGTGATCTTCGTCGGGGCCGGGTCGTTGATCCGGCCGTTGTCGGACCAGGTCTTCCCGCCGTCCTCGGAGTGCTCGATGTGCGACCGGCCGCAGTTGTTCTTGTCGTTGCCGGACGCCTGCGCCGTACCGACGCCCGCCAGCGTGACGGCGGCGGTGAGCGAGCCGAGGCCGACCACGCCTATGGCTCGTCTGGTGATGGAACGCTGCACTGAATCTGCTCCCTGCACTGTGAACGGGCAGCGGAGGCAGGCGGAGCGGGTCGGACCCTACGCCGTGCGCGAGACTCGTGCCCGGTGGCCTGCGATGGAGTCTCGCCGCCGACGATGATCGGCCTGTTGGCCGGTGACCGAGTATGCCCGTGCGGGGGACGGTCTGTACAGCGCGAAAACGCCGTTTTCGCGGCTTTGCGGTCGGATTATCGCCCTGCGAATGTGTCGCCGCACTGATACCGAAATGGGGCGGCGTTCACGGGAGTTCCCAGGAGTTGACTGGAGTTCACCCGCGGCGGGGCGCTTCACCAGGAGTGCGTACAGGTGCCGCCGGGCGCGTGGAAGCAGGCGGTGACGGTCTTTCCGTCGGGGCGCGGGTGGGCCTCCCACTCGTCGGCGAGCGCGTCCACGATGGCCATGCCCCGGCCGTGGGTGCGCTCCTCGTCGGGCGCCTTCTCGGCGGGCAGCATGTCGGAGGAGTCGCTGACGCTCAGGTGCAGGCAGCAGCCGTCCCAGACCATGACGACCTGGGCCTCGCTGTGCGCGTGCACGTGGGCGTTGGTGACGAGTTCGGAGACGGTCAGGACGACGGAGTCCGCCGTGTCGGGCGCCTGCGTGCTCCAGCCGAGCACGTCCAGGTGCTCGCGCGCCCACTCGCGCCCGGCCCTGACGCCGTACGAGACAGGGAACGACCTGGCCCAGCCGACTGCTTTCACGGACATCTCGCACGCTCCCGCACCGAGTCGTTGTGTGCTCGCCGACCGAGCCCCGGCTCCGGTGACGGTCGGGGCCCCCGGCCGCCATGCCGGTGGGGCGATGGGCGGCCGGGCGCGGTCCCCTGCGAGTCCCCTGCGGGGGATGAACGTCCCCTACCCCCGCCCGCGAACGCCATGCCGGGCAGGTGGCGGGAGGCTTCCCGCCCCCGTACCGCTACCCCTTCAGCGCGTAGTCCATCAGCTTCCGCGCGTCCGCCGTGCGGGCCGCCTGCGTCGGGGCGGCGAGCACCGTGCCGATGACGGTCCTCTTGCCGCGGGTGGCCGCGAAGACCAGGCAGAACAGGGACACGGGCCCGGATCCGGTCTTGACCCCGGCGGCGCCGCGATAACTCCCGAGCAGCGTGTCGGTATTGGTCCACGTCATGGTGCGGTGGCCGCCGTTCTTCATCGCGACGCTCTGCCGGACCGACTTCGTCTTCACCACGGCACGGAACGTGGGGTATCGCATCGCGCTGCTCGCGATCCTCGTCAGATCGCGCGGAGTCGAGTAATTCGATCCGTTGCCGACGCCGTCGAACGAGTCGAAGTGGGTGTTCCTCAGACCGATGCCCTTCGCCGTGGAGTTCATCTTCGCGATGAACGACTTCACGCGGGCGGCCCGCGTCCGGCCGCTGCCGAAGGTGTCGGCCAGCGCGTACGCCGCGTCGCAGCCGGACGGCAGCATCATCGCGTACAGCAACTGCCGGACGGTGGGCCGGTCGCCGACGACCAGACCACCCGACGACGCGCGCTTGGCCACCACGTAGTCGTGGTACGCCTTCTGGACGGTGACCTGCGCGTTCAGGTCGAGGCGTTTGTCGGCCAGCACCACCCGGGCCGTCATGACCTTGCTGGTCGATCCGGTGGCACGGCGGGTGTCCGCGGCCTTCGTGAACAGTGTCCGGCCGGTGCCGTCGTCCATCACGAAGCCGCCCTTGGCGACGATCGCGGGGGCGGCGGTCCGGGACGCCGTCGCCGCGGGCGCCGGGGTCGCTTCGACGCGGGCCGGGACCGCGAGCCCGGTGGACGCCAGAACGGCCCCTGCCGTGAGGGCCGCCACGGACATGCGACGAATGATATTACTGCCGGTTTTCACGACGAATACTCCAACGGTCAACCCTGCGCGGGCGTTCAAGAACGCGACTCGACCAGGGGATGCGCGGGCGGACCCGATGGATGTACGCGCGACGACGAATTCACCCGCCCGCCGTACGTCCCGGCGGATCGGCGTAGCACGATCTTCTGATCCGACCATGTGATCCGACGTCCTGATCCGGCGTACTGATCCGACATTCTGATCCGGTGTTCTCGTCGGCGAATCTCGGCCGACCCCGCCGCAATCGCACGGCTCCGGCCCGTTCGGTCCGAGTACGGGGCCGTCGGTCCCGCACGCCGAGCGCCGAAAGCGGGGATGCTGGAGGCAGGGGGACGGAACACGCCAAGGAGGTCCACTCATGACACGCGCGATCGTCACGGGCGCCGTCGTCGCGGGGACGGACGGCTCGGCCGAGAGCCTCGCGGCGGCGGACTGGGCCGCGGACGACGCCGTGCGCCGCGGACTCCCGCTGCGTCTCGTACAGGCGGTCCCGCCCGGACACGGCCGTACGGGACCGGTCACGTCGGCGGGTCCCCGTGAGCGCGTGACGCGTCCTGCGTGGTCCGCCCACCCGACCGCGGACGAGATCGGCCGTCGGCATCCGGACCTGTCCGTCACCGTCGACCAGATCGCCGAGCAGGTGCTTCCGGTGCTCTTCTCCGCCGCCGACAGCGCCGAGCTGATGGTGCTGGGCACACGAGGCGCGGGGGCGGTGCAGGAGCTTGTGCTCGGCTCGACCGCGCTCACCGTCGCGGGCCGGGCACCGGTCCCCGTGGTCCTGGTGAGCGCCGCTTCCGGCACGGGCGCTCCGCCGGGAGCCGACGGCGCCGGTGACGTCGTCCTCGGCCTCGACCTGGCCGCGCCGGACGGCCGACCGGTCGAATTCGCCTCCGACGAAGCCGCCCGGCGCGGCGCGCGGCTGCGCGTCGTCCACGGCTGGAGCGAGCCGCTCCGCGACGGCGCCGGTCCCGATGATCCCGATCAGGCACTCGCGGCTGCCCTGGGCGCCTGGGCCGAGAAGCACCCCCGTACCCCGGTGGTCACCGAGGCCGTGGTCGCGGGGGCCGCCGCGCGGCTCGCGGCGGCGGCATCGCACGCCACGCTCCTCGTCCTGGGCCGCCGCCCCCGTACCACCCCGGTCAGCGCGCATCTCGGTTCGACCGCGCACGCCGTTCTCCGCCGGGTGAGGCTGCCGGTGGCGATCGTGCCGCACGCCCCGGCGGCCACCTGAGGCGATTGGTCCATCGCCGCCACGCCCCGCGAGCGGCGCGGCCCCGGGCCGCCCGGTTCGGTCGGCCGCCGACCGGATCGCGTAAGTCGAGCCGGTGCCCGAACGGCCTCGGGGGGAAGGCCGGTTGGCCCGTGGTGGACGTGACCGGGGCTGCCGGACAGTGCGGGTATGAAGAAGCGAATCGTCATCCTGGGAAACGGCAGTACCGGAATCCTGGCGGCCAACAGACTGCGTCGCCGGTACGACGAGAGCGAATTCCAGATCGTCGTGGTCGGGAAATACGACACGCGTGACCACGAGGTCGAACTTCTCATGGCCATCGGTGTCCTCGGCTCGCGCACCCTCCTGCCGCCGGAGGACGGCCGGCTCCGCGCCGGGATCGACTTCCGTCACACGGAGATCGGCAGTGTCGACGTGGCCCGGCGCGAGGTCTGCTGCACCGACGGCTCCTCGATCGGATACGACGTCCTCGTGGTGGCCACCGGAGCGCGGCCCGTACCGACGCCAGACGGTGTGCTGTACGGCGGCGCCAGGTACGTCGTACGCTCCGCCGGACTCGGCGACGCGTGCGGTCTCGTCCGGGTGGACCCCCGTACCCTCCAGTCCCGCGCCGCTCCCGAGGTGTTCGCCGTCGGCGCCGCGACGGGAACACCCGCCGACACCGGTGCGGGCCCGCACGTCGCGGTCGAACACCTGGTGGCGGGCGTGCGGGAATTCCTCACCCGCACGGCGGACCAGGTGCCCGTGAGCGTGCCCGCGCGGGAGCCGCGAGACGCAGCACAGCCCTCGTAGCCGCTCGTACGCCGATTCTCGCCTCGGCACTCGGCCGCCGTCAGGGCACCTCAGCCGATACGGTGTGGGCAGGGGTCGATGCTCGGGTTCGCGGTGCGCGTGGAGGACCGGTGGGAGAGGACGGCGACAGCTCGGGCGGGCGCTTGCCCCGTTTGCAGCTCGATGAGCTGCTGGACGAGTTGCAGGTCCGCATCGGGGCGGTGCGCGGCACGCAGAATCGGGTGCACAGCCTGCTGGAGGCCGTGCTGTCGGTGGGCCGGGAGCTGGACCTCGCGCATGTGCTGCGGCGGATCGTGGAGACCGCGGTCGTCCTGGTGGACGCCGAGTACGGCGCGCTGGGCGTGATCGGCGACGACGCCCGGCTCTCGGAGTTCCTGACCGTCGGGGTGTCCGAGGAGGAGGCCCGCGCGATCGGGCCGCTGCCCTCGGGGCACGGTCTGCTCGGTGAGCTGATCCGCCACCCGGAGCCGCTGCGGCTCGCGGAGCTGTCCGATCACCCGGCGTCGTACGGCTTCCCGGCGAACCATCCGCCGATGCGCTCCTTCCTCGGGGTGCCGATCCGGGTGCGCGACGAGGTCTTCGGAAACATCTACCTCACCGAGAAGCGCGGTGGCCGGGAGTTCGACGGCGACGACGAGACGCTGCTGTCGACCCTGGCGGTCGCGGCGGGTGTCGCGATCGAGAACGCGCGGCTGTACAAGACCGCCCGCGAGGGGCAGCGGTGGATGGCGGCCAACGCGGAGATCGTGAGCAAGCTGCTGTCGGGCGCCGGTGAGATGGATGTGCTCGGGCTGATCGTCGAGCACGGCCGGCACATCCTGGCCGCGG
The DNA here is from genome assembly GCF_040610915.1 of Streptomyces sp. NPDC003300. Taxonomy (NCBI): domain Bacteria; kingdom Bacillati; phylum Actinomycetota; class Actinomycetes; order Kitasatosporales; family Streptomycetaceae; genus Streptomyces; species Streptomyces sp. NPDC003300. Next base: position 34,765 of record NZ_JBEXNE010000045.1, read on the forward strand.
ACCTGGGCGTGGTGGCGCTGCCGGTCGAGGGGACCACCGACCTCCAGGTGATGATCGCCGTGGGGGTGGACGCCGAGACCCACCGCGGTCTGGTGCTGCCGTGCGAGGGCTCGTTCATGGGCGCCGCGATGGCCGCGGCGCGGCCGATCACCACGGTGGAGATCGCCAAGGACCCGCGGGTGACGTCGGGGCCGCCGCGCTGGAACGGCCTGGGGCCGACGATCGCCGTACCGATGATGGCGGACGGCGCGGTGCGCGGTGTGCTGCTGCTCGCCCGCGAGCTGGGTTCTGTCCCCTTCACCGAGGCGGAGTCCTCGCCGCTGCTGAGCTTCGCCGGGCAGGCCGCGCTGGCGCTGGAGCTGGCCGAGCGGCGGCGCGGCGCCGAGCAGCTCGCGCTGCTGGAGGACCGCGACCGGATCGCCCGTGACCTGCACGACCTGGCCATCCAGCGGCTGTTCGCCACGGGGATGACCTTGCAGAGCGCGGTGCGCTTCGTCCAGCATCCGGAGGCGAGCGAGCGGCTGCTGCGCGCGGTGGACGACCTGGACGAGACCATCAAGATCATTCGCTCGACGATCTTCGGGCTGCGCTCGCACGACCGGGAGCGGACCGCGCGCGGCCTTCGGATACGTGCCTCGATGGCGGTCGAGGACGCGGTCCCGACGCTCGGCTTCACCCCCGCCCTGCGGATGGAGGGGCTGATCGACACCGATGTGCCCACGCCGGTCGCGGAGGAGACCGTCGCCGTCCTGGTCGAAGCCCTCTCCAACGTCGGACGGCACGCCCGGGCGACCTCCGCCGAGGTCTCCCTGGTCGTCGCCTCCGGGACCCTGACCGTCACGGTCGACGACGACGGCGTGGGCGCCCCTTCCGGCGGGCACCGCAGCGGGCTGCGCAATCTGGAGGAGCGGGCCGCGCGGCTCGGGGGCCAACTGACCCTCTCCGCCAGCCCCCGCGGCGGCACCCGCCTGGTCTGGCGGGTGCCGGCCGCCCCGCCCTCGGCGGGGCCCAAGGCGTAGCCGGGCGCCGGGCGCGTCAACAACCCTCCGGGTCAATACGGCTAGGGCCTGTCCGGCGGATCATGGGCGGTCCAGGCGGCGCCTGGCGCGTGCGAGCGCAAGGCGCCGGGATGGCCTCATAGCGGAGCTATTCGGG
>NZ_JBEXNE010000046.1:0-34456 GCF_040610915.1 Streptomyces sp. NPDC003300
GCCGGTCCCGGCCAGGGCGGTGCCCGCCCCGGCGGCGCCCGTCCCGCGGGCCCGCGTCCCGGCAACAACCCCTTCACGTCCGGCGGCTCCACCGGTATGCAGCGCCCCGGCGGCGCCCCGCGTCCCGGCGGCGACCGGCGTGACGACCGTCCCGCCCGCCCCGGCGGCCAGGGAGCCCCGGGCGGCATGCCGCGTCCCGGCGGCGCCCCGCGCCCCGGTGGTCAGGCCGGCGGTCCCGGCGGACAGCGTCCGTCCCCCGGCGGCATGCCCCGCCCGCAGTCCTCGGGCCCCCGCCCGAACCCCGGCATGATGCCGCAGCGGCCCGCGCCCTCCCCGGGCGGGCGTCCCGGCGGTGGCCCCGGCGGCCGTAGCGGTGGTCCCGGCGGCCGTCCCGGTGGCGGCGGTCCCGGCGCGCGTCCCGGTGGCGGCGGCGGTTTCGCCGGCCGTCCGGCGGGTCCCGGCGGCGGCGGTCGTCCCGGTGGCGGCGGTGGCGGCTTCGGCGGTCCGCGCCCCGGTGGCGGTGCTCCCGGCGGTGGCGGCGGCTTCGGTCCCCGTCCCGGCGGCTTCGGCGGGCGTCCCGGCGGTCCGGGCGGCCGTGGTGGCACGCAGGGCGCGTTCGGTCGCGGCCCCGGTGGCCGTCCGGCGCGCGGCCGTAAGAGCAAGCGTCAGCGGCGCCAGGAGTACGAGGCCATGCAGGCCCCGTCCGTGGGCGGCGTGCTGCTGCCCCGCGGCAACGGCCAGACCGTGCGCCTGTCGCGCGGTGCCTCGCTCACCGACTTCGCCGAGAAGATCAACGCCAACCCGGCGTCGCTCGTTCAGGTGATGCTCAACCTCGGTGAGATGGTCACGGCGACCCAGTCGGTCTCCGACTCCACGCTGGAGCTGCTCGCCGGCGAGATGAACTACGTGCTGGAGATCGTCAGCCCGGAGGAGGAGGACCGCGAGCTGCTCGAGTCGTTCTCCATCGAGTTCGGTGAGGACGAGGGCGGCGAGGAGATGCTCGTCTCCCGCCCGCCGGTCGTGACCGTCATGGGTCACGTCGACCACGGTAAGACCAGGCTTCTCGACGCGATCCGCAAGACCAACGTGGTCGCGGGCGAGGCCGGTGGCATCACCCAGCACATCGGTGCCTACCAGGTCGCCACCGAGGTCAACGGCGAAGAGCGCGCCATCACCTTCATCGACACCCCGGGCCACGAGGCGTTCACCGCCATGCGTGCCCGCGGCGCCAAGTCCACCGACATCGCGATCCTGGTGGTCGCGGCCAACGACGGTGTGATGCCGCAGACGATCGAGGCGCTGAACCACGCCAAGGCGGCCGACGTGCCGATCGTGGTCGCGGTCAACAAGATCGACGTCGAGGGTGCCGACCCGACCAAGGTGCGCGGACAGCTCACCGAGTTCGGTCTGGTGGCCGAGGAGTACGGCGGCGACACGATGTTCGTCGACATCTCCGCGAAGCAGGGTCTCAACATCGACTCCCTGCTGGAGGCCGTGGTCCTGACCGCGGACGCCTCGCTCGACCTGCGGGCCAACCCGGAGCAGGACGCGCAGGGCATCGCGATCGAGGCGCACCTCGACCGCGGCCGCGGCGCCGTGGCGACCGTCCTGGTCCAGCGCGGCACGCTGCGGGTCGGCGACACCATGGTGGTCGGCGACGCGTACGGCCGAGTCCGCGCGATGCTCGACGACAAGGGCGAGAACGTGGAGGAGGCGACCCCGTCGACCCCCGTCCTCGTGCTCGGTCTCACCAACGTGCCCGGCGCGGGCGACAACTTCCTCGTCGTGGACGAGGACCGTACCGCCCGCCAGATCGCCGAGAAGCGGGCCGCGCGCGAGCGCAACGTCCGCTTCGCCCGCAAGGGTGTCCGGTTCTCCCTGGAGAACCTGGACGAGGCGCTCAAGGCCGGTCTGGTCCAGGAGCTCAACCTCATCATCAAGGGCGACGCGTCCGGTTCGGTGGAGGCTCTCGAGTCCTCGCTGCTCCAGCTCGACGTCGGCGACGAGGTCGACATCCGGGTCCTGCACCGCGGTGTGGGTGCGGTCACCGAGTCGGACATCGACCTGGCGACCGGCTCCGACGCCATCGTCATCGGCTTCAACGTCCGTGCGGCCGGCCGTGCCGCGCAGATGGCGGAGCGCGAGGGTGTCGACGTCCGCTACTACTCGGTGATCTACCAGGCCATCGAGGAGATCGAGGCGGCCCTCAAGGGCATGCTCAAGCCGGAGTACGAGGAGGTCGAGCTGGGCACCGCGGAGATCCGCGAGGTCTTCCGCTCCTCCAAGCTCGGCAACATCGCCGGTGTGCTGGTCCGCTCCGGCGAGGTCAAGCGCAACACCAAGGCCCGTCTGCTCCGCGACGGCAAGGTCATCGCGGAGAACCTCAACATCGACGGCCTGCGCCGCTTCAAGGACGACGTCACCGAGATTCGTGAGGGTTACGAGGGCGGTATCAACCTCGGCAACTACAACGACATCAAGATCGACGACGTCATCGCGACGTACGAGATGCGCGAGAAGCCGCGCGGCTGACGCGGCTGCCCGGCCGTGCGGTACGCCGTACGGCCGGGCGACGGTCCGGGGCCGGGGCCGGTCGGCGGGAGAAATCCCGTCGATCGGCCCCGGCCGTCGGCTGTAACGTCGTACCCATGTACGCAGGCACGCTGTGCTTCGACCTGCTCCTGGGTGACGTACGGTCCCTGAAGGAGAAGCGGTCCCTCGTCCGTCCGATCGTCGCCGAGCTGCACCGCAAATTCGCGGTGAGCGTGGCGGAGACCGGCGACCAGGACCTCTATCGCAGGGCCGAAATAGGAATCGCGGTGGTGTCGGGAGACCTCGGACACCTCAAGGACGTACTCGACCGGTGCGAACGCTGGATGATCGCCCGTCCCGAAGTGGAACTGCTGTCCGCACGGCAGCGTATCCACGGCGACGACGAGTGAGCAGAACGCCCAAGGACACAGAGAGAAGAAGACGATGACCGACACCGCGCGGGCGCGAAAGCTGGCCGACCGCATCCGGGTCGTGGTCGCGGAGACCCTGCAACGGCGGATCAAGGATCCGCGGCTGGGGTACGTGACGATCACCGACACCCGGGTCACCGGCGACCTGCGGGAGGCGACAGTCTTCTACACGGTCTACGGAGACGACGAGGAGCGGGCGGCCTCCGCCGCGGCCCTGGAGAGCGCCAAGGGTGTGCTGCGCTCCGAGGTCGGACGGCAGACCGGGGTGCGGTTCACCCCGAGCCTGGCCTTCGTCGCCGACGCCCTGCCCGACAACGCCAAGACCATCGACGACCTGCTCGCCAAGGCCCGCGCGGCCGACGAGGAGGTCCGCAAGTCCGCCACCGACGCGCAGTACGCGGGCGAGGCGGACCCGTACCGCAAGCCGTCCGACGACGAACTGGACGACGACCTCGACGTCCCGGCCGCCGCCGACCCGGACACCCGGCCCGACTCCGAGGGCGGTCCGGCAAGCGCATGACACATACCGGCTCTGAGCGACCGGAGGCGAGCCGAGCGCGGAAGGGGGCCCCGTCCGGGCTTGTCGTCGTCGACAAGCCCGGCGGGCTCACCTCGCACGGGGTGGTGTCGCGGATGCGGCGGCTGGCCGGGACCCGGCGGGTCGGGCACGCGGGCACGCTGGACCCGATGGCGACCGGGGTGCTGATCCTCGGCGTCGAGAAGGCCACCCGGCTGCTCGGCCACCTCGCGCTCACCGAGAAGGAGTACGTCGCCACGATCCGGCTCGGCCGGACGACGGTGACGGACGACGCCGAGGGCGAGATCACCGCCGTCGCCGACGCCACCGGGGTCACCAGGGAGAGCGTCGACGCCGGGATCGCCGCGCTGACCGGCCCGATCCAGCAGGTCCCCTCCAAGGTCAGCGCGATCAAGGTGAACGGCGTGCGGTCGTACACCCGGGTCAGGGAGGGCGAGGAGTTCGAGCTGGCCGCCCGGCCGGTGACGGTCCACTCCTTCACCGTCCAGGACATGCGCCGGGTCGACGAGCCCGAGGACGCCGTCGGCGCCGTCGACCTCGACGTGACCGTCGTCTGCTCCTCCGGCACCTACATCCGGGCCCTCGCCCGCGACCTGGGCGCCGGGCTCGGCGTCGGCGGCCACCTGACCGCGCTGCGCCGCACCCGCGTCGGCCCGTACGGGCTGGACACCGCGCGCACGCTGGAGCAGTTGGAGGAGTCCTGCACGGTCATGCCGATCGAGCAGGCGGCCGACGCGGCCTTCCCGCGCTGGGACGTGGACGCCGACCAGGCCCGGCTGCTGGCCAACGGCGTCCGCATCAAGGCCCCGGCGCTGCCCGACGGGCCGACCGCCGTCTTCGGCCCCGACGGCCGCTTCCTGGCCCTGGTGGAGGAGAAGGACGGCCAGGTGAAGATCGTGGCGGTCTTCCCGGAATAGCCGTCCGTCCCCCCTGCGCCCGTGCCCGGCCCGGTGTGACCGGGCCGGGCTCTGGACACCGTGGAGCGCGGCCGTCTGTCCCCTGAGCGGCCCCGCTCCACGATCCCCCTCGGTCCCCCCTCACGTCTCCCTATCCATCCGGAACCCGGAAATCACCCCAATGGGCGGGCGCTCGGAGTGAAGCGAGGGAGCACAGGGGGGCGCTTTTCCTCCGCGATCTAGGCGGGAGATCATCGGGCACCTACCGTCGAAGCGGGACGAAACGGGGCGCGGCGGTGGGGGAGGTGCCCGATGGCGGTACGCGGGGCCGACGTGGACGGCGCGTTGGTGCGGGTCTGTGACCTGGCGGGACGGCCACGCGGGACGGGTTTCCTCGCGGACGCCGACGGCACGATGGTGACCAGCCACGAGGCGGTCGACGGGCTCGCCCGGCTGGTGCTGCACGCGCCGGGGGACCAGGTGTGCCTGGTCGAGGCGGAAGCGATCACCGTACTGCCCGAAGCCGGGCTCGCGCTGGTCGCCACCGAGGGGCTGAATCTGCCGCCGCTGCCGATCGCGCCCCGCGGCCCGGCCCACCCCGAGCGACGGGTACGGCTGAAGGTCCCGCAGTGGACCGACGGCGTCGTCCTCGGCACCGCGTCCGTCACGTACACCGCCACCGACCGCTTCCACCTGCTGGAGGAGGTCTACGAACTGGGCCTCGGCGCCACCGACATGAGCCGGGTCGCGCCCCAGTCCTCCGGCGCGCCGCTGATCGACGCGGCGACCGGCGCGGTACTCGCGGTCGCGGTCACCGCGCTGCACGCGGGACACCGGGCGGCCGGTTTCGCCGTACCGCTGCGGGCCGGACCCGGCACGCCGGAACCGCTGGCCGCGCTGCTGGCCAGGAACGCGGCGACGGTGCCCGCCTACGGTCCGCACCTCAACCTCGCGGGCGCGCTCCAGCTCACGGGTACGTCGGTCGGCTCCGCGGCCGGGCCCGGCCAGTGGCGGGAGCCGGTCGCCAGGCCCGAAGTCGCCGACGCGCTACGGGACTTCCTCGCGCCGCGGGGGGAGACCGCGCCGCTGGTGCTCGGCCTGGTCGGCGACCCCGGCAGCGGGCGCAGCACCGAACTGGCCGCGCTTGCGGCCCGCCGGGCGCGCGGCGCGGAACCCGCGCCGACCGTCTGGCTGCGCGGCGCCGAACTGCGGCCGGGCGACGGCGGGATCAAGGACGCCGTCGAACGCTCGCTGCGGACCGCCGCCCGGATCGTGTGCGCCGCCGCCGGGCGCGGCGGCGCTGTGGGCGGCGACCCGCCGTTCGCCTCGCCCGACGCCGTCGCGGCGCTCGCGCGGGCCGCGGGACGGCCGCTGCTCGTCCTGCTCGACGCGCCCGAGGAGATGCCCCCGGTCCTCGCGCACGCGCTCGCCGACTGGACGGCGGGCACGGCGAGTTGGCTGCGCGCGGGCGGGGTGCGGCTGATCGTCGGCTGCCGTCCGGAGTTCTGGGAACAGGCCGGGTCGCTGCTGCCCGCGGGAATGGCGTACGCGCCGCCGCCCGCCCCGTACGTCGCCGTCCGCGCGCTGCCGCCCTGCCTGCGGCTCCGCGACCTGACCGGCGTCCAGGCGGTCCGTGCGCGGACCCGCCACGGCCTGGCGCCGGACGCCCTGCGGCCCGCCGACGCCGCGCACCCGCTGGCGCTGCGCCTGCTCTCCGAGATCCAGGCGTCGCTGCCCGGCGGCACCGCCACGGACGGCGCCGCGCCGACCCGCGCCGAGATCTTCGCCGCCCACCTGGACCTGGTGTGCCTGCGGATCGCGGTCCGGCTGGCCGCGAGCGCCGAGCGGCCGGTACGCGGCAACGGCGTACGGCGGCTGGCCACGCGGGTGGCCGGGCAGGTGCACGAGGCGGCGCGGCGCTGTCTGGGGCCGGGGCAGGGGGAGTTGGACCGCGAGTCCTTCGAAGACCTCTTCCCGTGGCGTACGGGGTGGGCGTCCGCCGTCCTCACCGAAGGGCTGCTGGTGCCCGCGGGCGCCGGATACCGCTTCGCGCACGAGGAGGTCGCCGACTGGCTCCAGGGCCTCCACCTCGACCTGGACGCGGCCCTGCACGCCCTGGTCCACCGCTGGTTCGCGGCACCGGCGGGCGGCACGGAGGCGCCGGTACGGCTGCCGCAGCGGCCCGCCGCCGTCCACGCGGGCGAGCCGCCCGTCCCGCCCGCCCCGGCCGTCGCCCCGCCCTCGGGGCCGCGCTCCCTCCCCGTCCCGCGCCACCGCCTCGGCCCGGTCCTCCAGGCCATGCTCGCCACCGACCCCGACACCCTGACCCGCCATCTGCGCCACCTCATCCACCGCCTCGACCACCAGGCCATCGCCCCCACCCGCCATGTCAGCGCCCCGGACCCGGACCCGGCCGCGCCGCCGCGCCGCCCGGCCCCCGTGCGCCGACCCGCGTGGGACGCCTGCACGGACGCCTATCTCGACACCGAGACGGTCCCGAACCCCCGCTCCCGTCGGCGCCCCCGCCCGACGCCCGCGGGTCCGTGCCAGGGAGGCGGGGGCGGCGGAGGCGAGGGGGTGCCGGACGGGGGTAGGGGCGGGGGCGTTGGCGGCGGGCCGGTGGGGTTGCTCGCCGGGAGCGCGGGAGCGTCGGGCGGGGGAGCGGGCGTGGTGCCCGCTGGCGGTGCGGGAAGCGGTGCGGGGGTGCCCGGCGGCGGTCCTGCGGGGTGGTCGGTGGCGTGCGGCGGGTGGCCGAGCGGCGGCGGCGGTACGGGCGGGGCCGGGGCTGGTGCCAGCGGGCAGCGGAGCTCCGGCGGCGGTCCTGCGACGGTCGGTTCGGGGCAGCGGCTGGACGGCGGAGACAGCGCGCCGGGTCGGGGGCCGTGCGGGGGGCCGGACGAGGGCGGGGGCGCGGCCACCGGGGGTGCGCCGTGGGGCCACTCCTCGTGCGAAGGCGGAGGACCGTCGTACGCGAGCGGGCCGCGCGCCCGGCGCGGTGACGGGGTGTCGGCGCGGCGGGGGGATGCCGTGTGGTGGGCCGCGCATCTGGTGGGAGAGGTGGTGACGCGGCTCGGGGACGCGCGGAACTACCGGGGTGTGCTGCGGCTGTTGGCCGAGCGGGTCGCGGTGCGGTCGGTGGAGCGCGGAGGGTTCACGCCCGAGGGGCTCGGCGGGCTGGGCGAGTTCGGCCCGGCGTTCTGGCGGCGGGTGCCGTTGCCGCTGGGGGAACGGCTCGAACTGCTGCGGCTGCTGCTGCCCGCCGACCGGCCGCCCGTACCCGGTGAACCGGCCGACCCCGAGACCCGCTTCCTGCCCGCCGTCGCGGAGCTGCTGCGGGAGGCGCCGGCCGAGGCCCTGGCGGCGGTGTGCGGGTGGTTCGACGACGACCGGCCGCTCCAGACGGCGCCGGGCGCGGACGGCCCCCGGCTGACCGTCGCGTCCGCCGCGCAGGCGCTGCTGCACACCCACCGGCGGCTCGCCGTGGACGAGTTGACCGAGGCGCTGGTGGCCGCAGGGCACCCCGGCGCCGACGAAGTGCTCGCCGCGCTCGCCGAGGACGAGCCGTCCGCCGTGTGCAGGGCCGTCGACCGGTGGGCGCACGACCCGCGCCCCGACCGCCATGTCGCGGCAGCCTCGTACGGCCGCCGCGCCGCCGCGTTCGTACGCTCGGAGGCCGACCGGGAACTGCTGCGGTACGCGGCCCTCGCGATCCTGGCCCGCCCCGGCGACTGCACTCTGCACGGCGCCGCGCTCGGCCTGCTGGTACGGGATTCGGTGACGCGTTCCCGCCATCTCGACGCGGCGCTGCGGCACTTCGCGGCGGGCGATCCCCATCTGCCCGCGGGCGCACTGGCGGCAGCCCTCGGCACGCACCCCGAACCCGTACTCGCCGCCTTCCAGACCCGGCTGCGCGCCCCCTACCCCGATGGGGGAGCCGCCGAGGTGCTGGACGAACTGGCCGGGGTCACCTCGCCCGCCCTCGCCCGGCGCGCCGCCGCCCTGGCCCAGGACCATCTGCTGCACCACCCGGACGGCGCGGCCGACGTGGCCCGCTTCCTGGACCGGCGGCTGGAACAGGGCCCCGGCGTCCGGGCCGTCCTGCTGCCGCTGGCCGCCGCGCTCATGACCGACCACCCGCCGGACGTCCGCCGCGCACTGCTCCCGGTTTTCGCCGCCCCCGGCACCCACCTGTCCCGGCCGCTGCGCCAGGAACTCCTCGACATGGTGCTCGCGGCGGAACGCGACCCCGGCGTCCTGGACGCCCTGCTCGCCGCCGCGGCGGACGGCTGCCACCGCAGGCCGACCGTCCTCACCCGCGACCTGGTCCACCGCGTCGGCCTGCTTCTCGGCCGTACGCCGGAGGGCGCCGCGCAGTTCGACCGCCGGGTCGTCGAACTGGCCGCTTCCTGGCCCGACTTCGGCCGCCTGGTGCGCGAGTGGCTCAAGACGGGCGGCACATGGGACGCGGTGATCGGCCCGAGCGCGAGACGCCGCCTGGAGGCGGCGGCCTGACGGGAACGGCCGGGGATCTCCGTAGCGGCCACCTCGGATCGCCAGCCATGACTTCCTGCCACCCTCTGGCGTTGGTGGGGGACAGCCTGCGCAGCCCGTCAGCGCGTCAACTGCCCGGTGACCGGCCGCTGTCAGGGCGGCCGGAAACCGCCGTTTCGAGAGTAGGCGGTCACCTATGAGGCGTTCCTCACGTCACGTTGGTGGATGGGGAAGGTCTCCTGGGTGAAGGGACGTTGTAGTCGAGGAGGCGCGTCCGCCGCGGGCCACGAGCCCGGCGGCGCACGCGTACCCGGGCGGCAGCCGCGGAAGGAGCGCAGATGCGCGTCGACGCTGAAGAGCTGGCAGTGGTGCCCTTGGAATCACCGTTGGCCCACGAGGCCGCGCTGGCCGGGGCCAAGGCGGCGAATCTGGCCCGGGCGGCGGCGCGGGGGCTGCCGGTGCTCCCCGGCTTCGCCCTCGTCCCGGCCGCCCGCGCGCCCGGTGCCCCGGCCGGGACGGCGGCTCTGCGCCGCGCCTGGCAGGAGCTGGGCGGACCGGACGGCGCCGCGCTGGTGGTCCGTTCCTCCTCCGCGCACGAGGACACCGCCGAGTCGTCCATGGCGGGCCGCTTCGAGTCCGTCCTCGACGTACGCGGCTGGGACGACTTCACCGACGCGGTGCGGGCGGTGCTGGACTCCGCCGCGCGCGTGCCGTCGCCGCCCTGGCCGTCCGCGGAGGACATCTCCGGAACTGGAGCCGGAGCCGGAGCCGGAACCGGAACTGGACCCGGAACTGGACCCGGAACTGGACCCGGACCCGGAACCGGAACTGGAGCCGGAACTGGAGCCGGATTAGGAAGCGCGCCAGGACAGGGGCCCGGTCCTGGGCCAGGACCGGACGCCGACGACGCGGCCGAACCCGCAGTCCTCCCCGGAGACATGGCCGTCCTGGTCCAGCCCATGCTGCGAGCCGCCGCTGGCGGCGTCATGTTCGGCGCGGACCCCGTCGAGGGCCGCTACGACCGCGTCCTGATCAGCGCGGTCCCCGGCGGCCCCGACCGCCTCGTGGACGGCAGCACGCAGGGCGTCCGCTACCAACTGACCCGCCGCGGACGGCTGTTGCGCACCGAACCCGCGCCCTCGGGGCACGGCCGGGTGACCCGGCTGCTCGCACGGCCGCTGCCCGGCCGTCGGGAGCGGCGGCCGGAGCCGGGGACCGTCACCGCGCGGGAGCGGCAGCCGCTCACCCGGCGGCAGTTGGTCCGGCTCGTGCGGCTGGCCCGGCGCGCCGAGCGCGTGTACGGCGGGCCGCAGGACATCGAGTTCGGCTTCGCGGACGACGGGCGGCTGTGGCTGTTCCAGGCGCGGCCGATCACCGCGATGGCGGCCCGACCGCCGCGCGGGGCACGGCTGTTGGGGCCGGGACCGGTGAGCGAGACGCTGCCCGGTGTGCTCCAGCCGCTGGAGGAGGACCTGTGGCTGGCGCCGATGGCGCACGGGCTGACGCTGGCCCTGGACATCGCGGGCGCCGCGTCCCGGCGGCGGCTGCGCAAGCTGCCGGTGGCCCGTACCGTCGAGGGCCGCGCCGCCGCTGACCTGCGGCTGCTCGGCGTGACACCGCCCGCGCACCCGGTGCTGCACTTCATCAACCCGGCCCCCGGCGCCCGCCGCGCCGCCGCGGCCTGGCGGGTCGGACGGCTGCGCGGCGCGCTGCCGCTGCTCGCGCAGGACCTGATGGCCGACGTCGACCGGCAGCTGCACGACTTCAGGGCGCCCCGGAAGATGCTCAGCGGCGAGCTGCTGAACGCCGTCTCCTGGGGACGCAACGCCCTGTCCGCCCTGCACGCCCAGGAGTCCCTGGCGGGCGCGCTGCTGGACACCGGCACCGGTACGGGCACCGGTACGGGCGGCGGTACGGGCGGCGGTACGGGCGGCGCCGCGAGCGTCGGTACGGGCGGCGGGACGACGGCGGCGGGCGAGGCGCTGGCCGTACTGGCCGAGGGCCGCGGCCGGGGCGCCACCGACGCGGAGCTGATCGCCCACCACCCCGTCCTGCTCACCCTGCTGCCGCCCACCCTCGGCGAGCACGGCCCGCTGCCCGAGCGCGTCGGCTGGAACGGAGTCCCGCGCGGTGTCGGCTTCCTGAGCGTCCGTGAGGGGCTGCGGCTGCGCATCCGCTGGGTGCAGGAGATGCAGGCCGCGATGGTCCGTGAGATCGGCACCCGGATGGACGCGTACTGCCTGGTCGGCGAGCGGCGCAAGATCGCGCTGCTGCGCTGGGACGAACTGCTGGGCGTCGGCGCGGGCCGCGGCCGTCCGGCCGACCTGGCCGAGCGCACCCCGCGCCCCGAGACCCCGCCGCTGCCCGCCGCCTTCCGGCTCGCCGACGGCGCACCGCAGGCGGTGAGCCTGGCCCGCGGCCGTACCGGTCGGGGACAGGGCGAGGGCCAGGGCGCGGGCGGCGGTCAGGGGGCGGGGACCGCCTGGGACGGCGCGGGCGTACGGCCGCCGGACGCCGTGCTCGTCGTCCGCTCGCTCGACCCGGCGCTCGCGCCGCTGCTGCCGGGCCTGTCGGGCCTGGTCGCCGAGACCGGCAGCGTCCTGTCGCACCTGGCGGTGCTGGCCCGCGAGTACCACGTGCCGACCGTCGTGGGCGTCACCGACGCCGTCGGCCGGTTCGCCCCCGGCTCCGGGCTCGCCGTGGACGGCGGTACGGGGGCGGTGGAGCCGACAGGTGGCGGTACGGGAACGGTGGAGCGGACGGGCGGCGCGTCCGACGCACCGGGCGCGGAGCCGGACGGGTCCGACGACGCCCCCGCCCCCAGGGACGGGCGCGCCGCGCTCGAGGCGCGGGACGAACCGCGCAAGGGGGCCGTCGCGTGAAGTACGTCAGCTACCTCTTCGGCGGCCTGTCCACCCTCGCCGCGGGCATCTACCTGGTGATCTACCTCTACCGCTGGGAGTGGCAGCGCGCCGTCATCTGCGGGGTGCTGCTCCTCGCCGTCGAGGGCTTCCTCGTCTGCGTGATCCTGCTCGGCCGGATGGGCCGTCTGGAACGGCGGCTGAGTGACGCGGACGCCCGGATGGAGGAAGTACGGCAGCGCCTCGAACACGCCAGGGAGACCTCCGCGAACCCCTTCCGCTGGCTCGGCAACGGCAATGGCAACGGCAACGGCGGTGCGAGCGGCGGCGGTTACGGGGACAGCCGCGACGGCGTGGACGGCGGCAACCGTACGTTCGTCTTCGTACCGATCCTCATGGTCACCGGCGCCGCGCTGTCCGGTGTCGCCTGGGTGATCCAGCGGATCGCGGCGGTCACCGCGCGGCCGGGCGCGGAACGGCGGCTCGCGGGCCGCCTCGCGCCGCTCGCCGCCCCCTCGGGCGGCGTGCACGGCGTCATCACCCAACTGGAGGACAACCCGGCGGTGCCGCCCGCGCGCCGACTGCGCCCGCTGCTGACCGGATTCGGCGCGGCCGCCGGGGTCGTGCTGCTGGTCTACCTCGTCTATGTGCTGTCGGAGGCCACCGAGACCCGCGAGGAGTCCAGGCCCGACGCGGCGGCCAGCACCGTGGTCTTCCGGATCGACGTGCACGGCACCGACGACGCCAGGGCGCGTGAACTGGCCGCCCGCGACCTGTGGGAGGGCTGCCGCCGCTCCACCTCCTCGCTCAACCCCGACGCCAGCCTCGGGCGGCTCGCCGACGGCGTCTTCGCGGGCGTCATCCGGCCCGCGCTCAGTCCGCACGACATGATGCGGCTGCGCGGCTGCCTCTCGGACGCGAGCGTGAACCGGGCCCACGCCAAGGTCCTGGGCACGGGACAGGCGGGAGTCCCGCACTGACCCGCCCTCTGCGCGCCCCCGGCGCGGGGCCCGCGTACCGGAATCGGGCACTGGCCCCGGAAGCAGCGGCTAGCCTGACGGGACGACCGCTGCCCTCGGGGAGGGACGGCGGCACCTGTCCCCAGGTTTCCGCTCCCCAGGTGGTGAACCCCGCTTGTCCGAATCGGCCGCTCTCCCGATCCCGATCCCGGTCCCTGCCCCGACGTCGTTACGGCGGCCCGTACGCGATTCCGTACGCGATTCTGTCCGCGGCCCGGCGCGCGGTCCCGGAACCGACCACGAACCCGATCCCGCGGGCGACTTCGGGCCCGGCTCCCTACCGCCCGCCGCCCCCGGCGCCCGGATCTGGGCGCGGCGGGTGACGAAAGTGCTGCTCGGCTGTCTGCTCGGCTACGGCGTGCTGTGGGCCGCCTCCGCGGGCGGCATGCTCGCGGTCTCCGCGTGGGCGCGGCACGGCGCCTCGGCCGGTTCCGGCGAGCGGACGGCGGGCATCAACCACTTCCTGGCCGTCGACCCGCACGTGTGGCGCGGGTCCGCGCCGACCGCCGCGGGCTACCGGGCGTTGGCCGACCAGGGCATCCGTACCGTCGTCGACCTCAGGGCGGAGGATCTGTCGCCCGCGGAACTGGCCCTGCCTTCCGCCGCGGGCCTGCACGCCGTCCGGCTGCCGATCCGCGACGGCCAGACCCCCACGGAGCGGCAGGTCGACACGTTCCTGCGGATCGTCAGGACCTCGCCGGGACCGGTCTTCGTGCACTGCGGCGCGGGCGTCGGCCGTACGGGCTCGATGGCCGCCGCGTATCTGGTCCGCACCGGACAGGCCGACAGCCGCCAGGCCGCGCTGCGCACCCTCGCGGTCGGCCCGCCCTCCATCGAGCAGGTCTATTACGTGCTCAACGTGTCGCGCGACGACACCGACCAGCCGCCGCTGCTCGTCCAGGGCGTGAGCCGGTTCCTGGACGCGCCGCGCCGCATCATGGCCTCGCTGTAGACCGCGCCGGCCGCGGACCGGGCCAGGCGTGCGCCGCGCTCGCCGCGGACCGGGCCCGCGCCCGCTCCGCCGGAGCCGTCGCGGAACCGATAAAGTCACGCCCGTGTCGGAGGTCGGCGAGCGGGCGGGATGTCGCGGTCCACATCACATTCGAACGGGCGCCGCAGGTGGGAAGGGCCGACGCCGTACGCGCGGACCGTGCCGATGGGCACGGCATCGCGGCGGCATGGCAGGCTTGGACCCGCAGGACAAGACAACACGGTCAGTGATTCGGCGAAGAAGCGGAGCGTCAAGGTGCAGCGCTGGCGGGGCTTGGACGACGTTCCCGGTGACTGGGGACGCAGCGTCGTCACCATCGGCTCGTACGACGGCGTCCACCGCGGTCACCAGCTCATCATGGGCCGCGCCGTGGAGCGCGCCCGTGAACTGGGGCTGCCCTCGGTCGTCGTGACCTTCGACCCGCACCCCAGCGAAGTCGTACGGCCCGGCAGCCACCCGCCGCTGCTGTCCGCCCACCACCGGCGCGCCGAACTGGTCGCGGACCTCGGCGTGGACGCGCTGCTGATCATCCCCTTCACCAGCGAGTTCTCGAAGCTGACGCCGAGCGAATTCGTCAAGACCGTGCTGGTCGAGGGGCTGCACGCCAAGCACGTGGTCGAGGGCCCCAACTTCCGCTTCGGGCACAAGGCGGCGGGCGACGTCGAATTCCTCTCCGCGCTCGGGCTGAAGTACGACTACGAGCTGGAGGTCGTCGACCTCTTCGTGCGCGGTGAGGCGGGCGGCGGCGAGCCGTTCTCCTCCACCCTGACCCGGCGGCTGGTCGGCGAGGGCGACGTCGAGGGCGCCGCCGAGATCCTGGGCCGCCCGCACCGCGTCGAGGGCGTCGTCGTCCGGGGCGCGCAGCGCGGACGCGAACTGGGCTACCCCACCGCCAACGTCGAGACCCTGCCGCACACCGCCATCCCCGCAGACGGGGTCTACGCGGGCTGGCTGCACGTCGACGGCGAGGCC
This sequence comes from Streptomyces sp. NPDC003300, assembly GCF_040610915.1. Classification (NCBI taxonomy): domain Bacteria; kingdom Bacillati; phylum Actinomycetota; class Actinomycetes; order Kitasatosporales; family Streptomycetaceae; genus Streptomyces; species Streptomyces sp. NPDC003300. Next base: position 14,732 of record NZ_JBEXNE010000046.1, read on the forward strand.
ATGCCCGCCGCGATCTCGGTCGGCACCAACCCGACCTTCGACGGCACCGCGCGCACGGTCGAGGCGTACGCGATCGACCGCGTCGGCCTCGACCTGTACGGGCTGCACGTGGCGGTGGACTTCCTCGCCTATCTGCGCGGGATGGAGAAGTTCGACACCATCGACGCGCTGCTGGAGCGGATGGCCGACGACGTGAAGCGGGCCAGGGACCTGGTGGACGCCGCCGACTCGGCCGCAGCCCCGCCCACGTCCGCGCCCGAGCCCACGTCCGCGCCGACCGAGCCGTCGCCCGCCGCCGAATAGTCTCGGGCCAGGCCGTTCCACAGCCGCTCTGTCAGTGGTCGCTGCCAGACTTGGCGCATGTCCGAGCAGTACGTACCGTTCTTCGCGAACGTCCAGCTCTCCCCGACGGCGGAGGGTGACGACCGGCCGCCGCTGCCCACCACGGGCAGCGAGCGGGAGATCCTGACCGCCTTCCTCGACTGGCACCGCGCGACCTTCGAGCTGAAGTGCCGGGGCGTGGCCGCGGCCCGGCTGTCGGACCGGGCGATACCCCCGTCCGGGCTGAGCCTGCACGGCCTCGTACGGCACCTCGCGGGCATCGAGCGGTGGTGGATACGCCAGCACTTCGCGGGCGAGGACCTGCCGATGCTCAACTACTCGGACGAGGACCCCGACCAGGGCTTCGACCGGCTCGACGGGGACGTGGAGGCGGCCTTCGCGGCCTGGCGGGTCGAGCGCAACCGGGCCAGGACCATCGTCGCCGAGGCGCCCTCGCTGGACGCCACCTGCCATTCGCTGGTCACCGGCAAGGAGATATCGCTGCGCTACATCCTGGTGAATCTCATCGCCGAATACGCCCGGCACAACGGGCATGCCGATCTGCTCAGGGAGCGGATCGACGGCGCGACGGGCCTGTGAGACAGCCACCTGACAGCGTTCGGGCGGGAGCGCGGGGGAGCGCCGGGCCTCAGGTGGGGCGGATCAGCCGGGTCTCATAGGCGAAGACGACGGCCTGCACACGGTCGCGCAGCTCCAACTTGACCAGAATCCGGCTCAGATGGGTCTTCACCGTCGCCTCCGCCAGGTGCAGCGTGCCCGCGATCTCCGTGTTGGACAGGCCGCGGCCGACCTCCACCAGCACCTCCCGCTCGCGGGCGGTCAGCCGGTTCAGCCGCCCGTCGCCCTCGGAGCCACCGGACGCCGAGGGGAGCTGGTGCGCGAAGTTCTCCAGCAGGCGGCGCGTGATGCGCGGTGCCACCACCGCGTCGCCCGCGGCCACCGAGCGGATGGCGCCCAGCAGTTCCTCGGGCAGCGCGTTCTTCAGCAGGAAGCCGGACGCGCCCGCCTTCAGCCCGGCGAAGGCGTATTCGTCCAGGTCGAAGGTGGTCAGGATCAGCACCTTGGAATCCGGGCAGCGCCGTACGATCCGCGTGGTGGCCTCGATGCCGTCGGTGCCGGGCATCCGGACGTCCATCAGCACCACGTCGGGCCGCAGCGACTCCGTGAGCCGCACCGCTTCCGCGCCGTCGCCCGCCTCGCCGACCGGCCGCATGTCGGACTGCGCGTCCAGCACCATCGTGAACGCCATCCGCAGCAACGGCTCGTCGTCCACCAGCAGCACCCTGATCACCCGCCCGCCCCCGTCCTCGTCGGCCCCGCTGTCGTCGGCTCCGCGCCCGTCGTTTTCGCTCCCGCCGGGCGCGAGCTCCGCCGCCCCGCCGGTCATATCGGCTCCGGGGCGCCGAGGACGAGCACCGCCGCGACCCGCCAGCCGCCACCGGGCAGCGGCCCCGCGACCAGCGAACCGCCGTACGCCGCCGCCCGCTCCCGCATGCCGGGTATGCCGTGCCCCGCCGAGGCCGCCGCACCCTCGGCGATCGCGCCGCCGTGCGCGGTGTCGGCCGCCGCGGGGTGCGTGCCCGGGCCGTCGTCGGTGACGGTCACGGTCAGCGCGTCGGGGGCGCAGCCGATCCGCACCTCCGCGCTGGTCCCGGCGGGGGCGTGCTTGAGCGTGTTCGTCAACGCCTCCTGGACCAGCCGGTAGACGGTGAGCTGCGCCGCCACGGGCACCGGGCCCGGATCGCCCGCCACGGACAGCACCGTCGGCAGCCCCGCCGCCCGTACCTGGTCCACCAGCGATTCGAGCTGCGCGATGCCCGGCATCGGATGCCGCAGCGCGTCCGGCTCGTCCGCCCGCAGCACCCCCAGGAAGCGCCGCATGTCCGTGATCGCCTGCCGCCCCGTCGCCGACACCTGCCGCATCGCGGTCGTCGCCCGCTCGGGGGTGCGCTGCTGCGCGAAGACCGCACCGTCCGCGAGCGCCACCATCACCGACAGATTGTGCGTCACGATGTCGTGCATCTCCCGTGCGATCCTGGCCCGTTCGTCGGCCACCGCCAACTGCGCCCGCTGGTCCCGCTCCCGCTCCAGCCGCACCGCCCGGTCCTCCAGGAAGGCCAGACGGTCCCGGCGGCTGCGCATGTTCACGCCGAAGACCGCCGCCGCGACGGCCATCGCCGACAGCGAGACGAAGGTCCCCGCGCTCCGGTCGTGCATCGCCCAGCTCACCGTGGCCAGGACGACCCCGACCTCCAGCACGCCGAAGGCCATCATCAGCCGCCGCCGGTCGCAGTACGCGGCCACCGTGTAGAGCGCCACCAGCAGCGCCACGTCGGCCGGGACCTGGAAGTCCAGCAGCCACTGCACGAAGGCCGTCGCCGCGATGCAGGCGAAGACCGCGAGCGGCGCCCGCCGCCGCCACACCAACGGCGCCGTGAGCCCCGCCCCCAGCGCCAGGAACGGCACCGGATCGTCCCGCAGCGGCGCCCGCGCCAACATGCTGAGACCCACGTAGAGGGTGGCGGCGAACAGGCCGTCCACCACCATCGGAGGCAGCCGCCGTCCCACCCGCCGCCGGGCCCGCCCGGCCAGCGCCCGCCACGCGGAGGCCGGTCCGGTAGCAGCCGATCGCATGGGCGACATGCCGGTGCCCATGGGACCAGTGCTCAAGGGGACCGTCGCGCCTGGGTCCGCGGACGCCGGTCCCGGCTGCCGCGGGGCGTTCCCCTGGGCAGCCGGGTCCTGTGCCGTCGCGGTGGACGGCAGCGGGTACGTCATCGCGTCCTCGTCACGCCGTCGTCACGCGTCGCGCCGCTTGAGCAGCACCGCCGCGCCCGCGAGCGCCACCGCCGCGTAGAGGCAGAACACCAGGAACCCCGTCCAGGGCGCGAGGCTCGTGGCGTCCTGGTGCAGCGAGATCAGCGACTGTCCCGCGTTGCTCGGCAGGTACTTGTTGATGTGGTCGGCCCACGAGGTGGGCAGCGCCTCGGCGAGCACCGGCAGGACGAGCAGCAGGCCGAAGACGGTGGCGATACCGCCCGCCGTGTTGCGGACCAGGGCGCCTATCGCGACGCCCAGTAGCCCCACGACCGTCAGGTACAGGCCCGCGCCCAGCACCATCCGGGTCACGCCGGGGTCGCTCAGCGAGGTGCCGATGTGCCGGGAGGACAGCAGCGCCTGACCGACCAGGAAGGCGATCAGCGCGCCCGCCGTCATCACCACCCAGGTCACCGCCGCGTACAGCCCGGCCTTCGCCCACAGCACCGGCAGCCGCCGCGGCACCGCGGACAGCGACGCCCTGATCATGCCGGTCGCGTACTCACCGGTGATCATCAGGACACCGAGCACACCGACCGCGAGCTGCGCGAGGAAGAAGCCGCGCAGACTGGTCAGCGCGGGCTCGAAGTCGGCCCGCTCGTGCGGCGACATGTGCGGCCAGCGGTTCGCGGTGACCGCGCAGAACAGCGCGCCGAAACCGATCAGCGCGACCATGCCCGCGATCAGCGTGTAGAAGGTGGACCGCAGCGTCCGCAGCTTGATCCACTCGGAGTGCAGCACGCGGGCGAGGGTGACCTCGCCGCGCGGCGCGGTCACCCTCGCCCCGGGAGTCTCCGGCGCCTTGTCGATGGTGGCAGTGCTCATGCCGCCTGTCCTTCCCGCTCGCGCACGGGCGCCGGTGCCTGGTACTCCACGGCGTCCCTGGTCAGTTCCATGAACGCCTCTTCCAACGACGCCTGCTGCGGCGTCAGTTCGGCCAGCGCGACGCCCTGGTCGGCCGCGATCCGGCCGATCCGGTCGCTGCTGAGCCCGGTCACCTCCAGCACACCGCGCTCCACCGACGCCACCGACACATCGGGGCCCGCCAGCAGCTTCCGCAGCCGCTCCGCCTCGTCGGTCCGCACCCGCACCGACGTCCCCGCCGCGGCCCGCACGAATTCCTCCACCGACGTGTCGGCGATCAGCCGCCCCCGCCCGATGACGATCAAGTGCTCGGCGGTCAGCGCCATTTCGGACATCAGGTGGGAGGAGAGCAGGACCGTACGGCCCTCCGCCGCCTGGTCCTTGAGGAGATTGCGGATCCAGAGGATGCCCTCCGGGTCCAGGCCGTTGACCGGCTCGTCCAGCACCAGCGTCGCCGGGTCGCCCAGCAGCGCGCTCGCGATGCCGAGGCGCTGCCCCATGCCGAGCGAGAAACCGCCGACCCGCTTGCGGGCCACCTCGCCCAGACCCACGATGTCGATCACCTCGTCCACCCGGCGGCGCGGAATCCCCGTGGTGGCGGCCAGCGACAACAGGTGGTTGTACGCGCTCCTGCCGGTGTGGATGGCGCGCGCCTCCAGCATCGCGCCCACCTCGTGCAGCGGCGCGCGGTGCTCCGCGTACTGCTTGCCGTTGACGGTGACACCGCCCGACGTCGGCGCGTCCAGGCCCAGGATCATCCGCATCGTGGTCGATTTCCCGGCGCCGTTGGGGCCGAGGAATCCGGTCACCACGCCGGGCCGGACGGTGAAACTCAGGTCGGACACGGCGGTGCGCTCGCCGTACCGTTTGGTCAGGGCGTGGGCTTCGATCATCGGATCGTCCTCGGCGGTGCGTCAGCGGGAAGGGATGATTCCATCCTTGTTCTCCGCGCCCGCCGCGGCGACGGTCCACGGGCGGATTCCCGCCCCGCCCGCGTGCGCCTCCGGGGGGACGCCCCGTACACCAACTGTTGTACGCGCCGCCCGGCCGCCGCTGCGGCCGGGGACGACAAGGGCCGCCACCAGCGACAACGCGTGGTGGCGGCCCCTGTGTCCGCGCTGTGCGCCCGTGCGGGCCCGCCTGCCCCCGGCTACTGCGGGGCGGGCGGCGGCGGGTAGCCGTACCCCGGCGGGAGCTGCGGCGCCTGCGGGTTCTGCGGATCCTGCGGCGGCCCGCCGTACGGCTGCTCGCCCTGCGGCGGCGCGGGCTGCTGCGGCCACCCCTGCTGCGGCTGCGGGGCCTGGGGTTGCGGCGACTGCGGCTGGAAGGGCGCGGGCGCCGCCTGCTGGCCCGGCGGGTACGGCTGCGGCGCCTGCGGCGGACCGCCGTACGCACCGGGCTGGCCGGGCTGTCCCGGCTGACCCGCCTGACCCGGCGCCGGGTAACCGCCGTGCTGCGGTGCCGGATAGCCGCCCTGCTGCGGTTGCTGGGGCTGCTGCGGCGGAGGGTAACCGCCCTGCTGCGGCGGTGGCGGCGCGGGGAAACCGCCCTGCGGAGCGGCGTAGGGGCCGTAGCCGGGACCGGCCTGGCCGCCGCCCTGGACCGGCATCGGCGGCGCCTGGTGCGGCGGCGGGTTGACCCCGTCGGCCGTCCACAGCCCCTGCGCCTGCTGGGCCCGCGTGAAGTCCTCCGCGACCATCGCCGACAGGTTGAAGTACGCCTCGCGGGTCTTGGGCCGCATCATGTCGAGGTCGACCTCCGCGCCCGCGGCGAGGTGTTCGTCGAAGGGCACCACCTGGACACCGCGGCAGCGGGTCTGGAAGTGCGCCACGATGTCGTCGACCTTGATCATCTTGCCGGTCTCCCTGACCCCCGAGATGACCGTGATGCTCCGCGACACCAACTCCGCGTACCCGTGCGCCGACAGCCAGTCCAACGTGGTGCTCGCGCTGGACGCGCCGTCCACCGACGGCGTCGACACGATGATCAACTGGTCGGCCAGGTCGAGGACTCCGCGCATCGCGCTGTACAGCAGACCCGTGCCGGAGTCCGTGAGGATCACCGGGTACTGGCGGCCCAGCACGTCTATCGCCCGCCGGTAGTCCTCGTCGCTGAACGCCGTCGAGACCGCCGGGTCCACGTCGTTCGCGATGATCTCGAGCCCCGACGTCGCCTGCGAGGTGAACCGGCGGATGTCCATGTAGCTGTTGAGGTACGGGATCGCCTGTACGAGGTCGCGGATCGTCGCCCCCGTCTCGCGCCGCACCCGGCGGCCGAGGGTGCCCGCGTCCGGGTTGGCGTCGATCGCCAGGATCTTGTCCTGCCGCTCGGAGGCCAGCGTCGAGCCCAGCGCGGTCGTCGTGGTCGTCTTGCCCACGCCGCCCTTGAGGCTGATCACCGCGATCCGGTAGCACGACAGCACCGGCGTACGGATCAGCTCCAGCTTCCGCTGCCGCTCCGCCTCCTCCTTCTTGCCGCCGATCTTGAACCGCGACGGTTGCGCGTTCGCGCCCGCGCGCTTCGCCTTCGGCGGATTGCGCAGCAGCCGGTCCGACGACAGCTCCACGGCCGCCGTGTAGCCGAGCGGCGTGCCGCCCTGCGTCGTGGGCTGCCGCTGGTCGGGCCTGACGGTGGGCCAGCCGCCCATCCGCGGGTCGGCCGGCGCCTGCGGCTGCGGCTGCGGAGGCGGAGGCTGCGGGGCCTGCTGCTGACCCTGCGGGTCGGGCCGCGCGGGCTGGTGCGGCTGCCCCGGCTGCGGGAAGCCGTAACCGCCCTGCTGCGGCAGCGGCTGGAGCGGCGCCGCCTGGTCCTGGCCCGGCTGCGCGTGCTGCGGGAAGCCGTAACCGCTGCCCTGCGCGGGACCCGCGCCCTGCTGCGGCGCCACCGGCTCGTGCGGCAGTCCCGACGGTACGGGGCCCGCCGTGTACGGCTGCGGCCCGCCCTGCGGCGGCGCTCCGAAGCCGGTCGGCGCGGGCAGATTCCGCTCCGGGGTGTCCTGCGGCACCGCGTCGTTCGGCTCGGGCACCGCGTCGTTCGGCTCGGGCACCGCGTCCTGCGGCTCCGGTGCCCGCGGCGGCTGGACCTGAGCGGGCGCCGGGACCGGGGCGTGCGGCGCCGCGGGCGGCGGGAAGCCGTACCCCTGGCCCTGCGGCGCCTCCGGCGTCCCCGCGACCGGCGCGGGCGGCTGCGCTTGAGGCTGAGACTGAGGGTGGGGCTGCGGCTGCGCGTAGCCGGTCGGCGGCACGGGCTGGCCCGGCTGCTGGACCGGACCCGGCTGCGCGGCGGCCGGGGGCTCCTGACGGGCCGGGAGGTTCACCGGCTGCCCGGTCGGCGGCGGGAAGCTGTGCAACGGCGCCGCCGCCGCAGGACCCGCGTTCCCCTGCCGCGCGGGCTCGGCGGTCGGCGGGGGGAAGCCGTAACCCTGTTGGGGTGCGGGCGGGTTGGGGCCGCCGGGGTGCAGTGGTGCGACCGGTGGTGCGGCGGGCTCGGCGGTCGGCGGGGGGAAGCCGTAACCCTGTTGGGGTGCGGGCGGGTTGGGGCCGCCGGGGTGCAGCGGCGCTGCCGGTGGCGCGGCGGGCTCGCCGGTCGGCGGCGGGAAACCGTAACCCTGTTGCGGGGCAGGGGGGTTGGGGCCGCCGGGGTGCAAGGGGGCGGCCGGAGGTGCCGCCGGAGCGTTGGCCGCCGGGGGATTGCCGTAACCCTGTTGGGGTGCGGGCGGGTTGGGGCCGCCGGGGTGCAGGGGTGCGGCCGGAGGTGCCGCCGGAGCGTTGGCCGCCGGGGGATTGCCGTAACCCTGTTGGGGTGCGGGCGGGTTGGGGCCGCCCGGGTGCAGGGGCGCGGCGGGTGCGTCGGCGGCGGGCGGGAAACCGTACCCCTGTCGCGGGGCGGCCGGGGAGCTGTCCGGGGCGGCGTGCGAGGGCTCCGCGCGCTCGAAGTCCGGGGGGAGCGGCGGTACGGGGCCGCGCGGTGCGCCGGGCGCCCACGGGAGGGCGTCCGCCGCGCCGGGCAGCGGCACCCAGACCGGGGCACGAGGCGCGGCCGGGGCCTCCTCGGCCTCGGGCTCCGACGGTGCCGACGGCTTCGCGGCAGCGGTAGCGGCAGGGGCAGCGGGAGCGGGCGCGGCGGGCTTGGCCTCCGCAGGCTCGTCATCGGCGGCGGACGAGGACGTAGAAGACGTAGAAGAGGACGTAGGAGAGGAGACGGCCGGCTCCGGCGGCTTCCGCTTGCCGGCCTCGCGCTCCTCGACCTCGCGCCGCAACGCGGCGGCGGAGAAGCGCACCGTGGCGTCGGGCGCGCCGTCCTCGCGGCCCCCGAAAGCGGGGAATCCCGAACCGCCGGGCGTACCGGACCCCGACGCGGAAGCCCGTACCGGCTCCGGCTCGGACGTGGCCTCAGCCGCAGGCGCGGACTCGGACTCCCGCTTCGCCGCACCTTCCGAGCGGTCCGAGCCGTCCGAACGGTCCGCGCCCGCCGACGCGCGCGCGGGCTCGCCCGCCGACTCGGCCGACGCGGCGCGCGGAACCGGGATCGACGGTACGGCCGCGGCCGACCAGGACGGTTCGGCCGCCGACGCCGAAGGGCCGGGCGTGGGCAGGGGCAGCGACGGCACGGCGGCGGCGGACCACGACGACTCCGACGACTCCGACGAACCGGCCGCGTCACCCGTCAGCCCCGCCCCCGGCTCGGAGCCGGGAACAGAAGCAGGGGAGGAACCTGCGGCACCCGTATCCGAGCGCCGGTCCGACCGCGCGCCCGTCTGCGGACCCGAGCCCGTGAAGGACCCCGAATCCGTGACAGGAACGGAACCGGAATCGGCGCCAGCGCCGGAATCCGAGCCGCTGTCCGCCGCCTCATCGGCGTCGTCGGCGTCCGCGGAGCCGCCCGCGTCCCCCATGTACCAGGCGGGCGCCGCGTCGCCCAGGCTGAACTCACCCGTGTAGTCGGCGTCGCCCCGGTCCTCGACAGGGCCGGCCCCGCCCACGCGGCTGTCGTCCCGATCGCTGCTCACAATGCCTCCTGGTCTGCTGCTTCACCGTGTCCCCGCGACGAGTCCGGCCCGTAAAAAGCCGCTCGTCGGCGCGGGACACCGTCGCGGGACCGCACCGCTGCGCGCATACCCACGCATCCCATGTCCGATCCCCCTCCCCGTCAGGGGCAAGACTAATCGTCGGTAGCCTTCCGATGTCAGGCCCGCCCTCATGGGTGAGTGCCCCTCGCACACCACCCTCACGCGCCGGGCGGCGTCCCCGCCCGCACCCGGAGATGACCCGCGGGTAAGCGGACCGCCGCGGGCTGGTACTCTGGGTGACGGTCACGTGTGTGTACACACCCCGTGATCCCGCGCCTCGCGAGTCAACGAAGCATCCCCCGCGATGAATACCGGGGGCGCTCGGAGGCCACTGATACCTGAGGAGTCCGTATGTCGCTCGACGTCGAGACGAAGAAGCAGATCATCGCCGAGTTCGGTACCAAGGAGGGCGACACGGGCTCCCCCGAGGTCCAGGTCGCTCTGCTCTCGCGCCGTATCTCGGACCTGACCGAGCACCTCAAGACCCACAAGCACGACCACCACTCGCGTCGTGGTCTGCTGATCCTGGTCGGCCAGCGCCGCCGTCTGCTGCAGTACCTGGCCAAGAAGGACATCACGCGCTTCCGTGAGCTCCGCGAGCGCCTCGGCATCCGTGCCGGCGCCGCGGGCGTTCGCTAAGACGCCGTGGAGGGGGAGCGGTACCCGCGAGTCGGGGCCGCTCCCCCTTTGCCGTATACGCGATACGCGCCGTGTACGGCAAAGCATCGCCGTAGTGGCCATATACGCGCCGAGCGACGAAGCGCGCACATGAAGTGCGTGATGTCTCCGTCGTCTGGTGCAATGGTTATCAAGTATGAGGAGGAGCGTCCTCCTGATCGCCGAACAGCCGGTCCTCGGTAGTGGCCTCCGGAAGACACACGCCCCGGAGGCTTCGATCGAAGACCGGCACCGGTAACAGGACGCCCCTCCACCGATGGCCCGCCAGGGAAACGCCCTGCGGGCATGGACGAGGAGAATCCCCATAGTGGAGAACGAGACCCACTACGCCGAAGCCGTTATCGACAACGGCACGTTCGGCACCCGCACCATCCGCTTCGAGACGGGCCGCCTGGCCCGTCAGGCCGCCGGCTCCGCCGTGGCCTACCTGGACGACGACACCATGGTGCTGTCGGCCACCAGCGCCTCGAAGCAGCCCAAGGAGCACTTCGACTTCTTCCCCCTCACGGTGGACGTCGAGGAGCGCATGTACGCGGCCGGCCGGATCCCCGGTTCCTTCTTCCGCCGCGAGGGCCGCCCCTCCGAGGACGCGATCCTCACCTGCCGGCTGATCGACCGCCCGCTGCGCCCGTCCTTCGTCAAGGGCCTGCGCAACGAGATCCAGGTCGTCTGCACGGTCATGGCGCTCAACCCCGACCACCTGTACGACGTGGTCGCGATCAACGCCGCCTCCTGCTCCACGCAGCTCGCGGGCCTGCCCTTCTCCGGCCCGATCGGCGGCGTCCGCGTCGCCCTCATCAAGGGCCAGTGGGTCGCGTTCCCGACCCACAGCGAGCTCGAGGACGCCGTCTTCGACATGGTCGTCGCGGGCCGCACCCTCGAGGACGGCGACGTCGCGATCATGATGGTGGAGGCCGAGGCCACCGCCAAGACGATCCAGCTCGTCGCGGGCGGCGCCGAGGCGCCGACCGAGGAGATCGTGGCCGCGGGCCTCGAAGCCGCCAAGCCGTTCATCCGGACGCTCTGCAAGGCGCAGTCCGAGCTGGCCGCCAAGGCCGCCAAGCCCACCGGCGAGTTCCCGATCTTCCTGGACTACCAGGAGGACGTGTTCGAGGCCCTGGAGTCCGCCGTCACCGGCGAGCTGGCCCAGGCGCTCACCATCCCCGGCAAGCAGGCCCGTGAGGCCGAGCTGGACCGCGTCAAGGGTCTGGCCGCCGAGAAGCTCCTCCCGCAGTTCGAGGGCCGCGAGAAGGAGATCTCCGCCGCGTACCGCTCGCTGACCAAGAAGCTGGTCCGCCAGCGCGTCATCAAGGACAAGGTCCGCATCGACGGCCGCGGCGTCACGGACATCCGTACGCTGGCCGCCGAGGTCGAGGCCATCCCGCGCGTGCACGGCTCCGCGCTGTTCGAGCGTGGCGAGACCCAGATCCTGGGCGTCACCACCCTCAACATGCTCCGCATGGAGCAGCAGCTCGACACCCTGGCGCCCGAGACCCGCAAGCGCTACATGCACAACTACAACTTCCCGCCGTACTCGGTCGGTGAGACCGGCCGCGTGGGCTCGCCCAAGCGCCGCGAGATCGGCCACGGCGCGCTCGCCGAGCGCGCCCTGATCCCGGTCCTGCCGACCCGCGAGGAGTTCCCCTACGCGATCCGTCAGGTCTCCGAGGCGCTCGGCTCCAACGGCTCCACGTCGATGGGCTCGGTCTGCGCCTCCACCATGTCGCTGCTGAACGCCGGTGTGCCGCTCAAGGCCCCCGTCGCCGGTATCGCCATGGGCCTGATCTCGCAGGAGATCGACGGCGAGACGCACTACGTGGCGCTCACCGACATCCTCGGCGCCGAGGACGCGTTCGGCGACATGGACTTCAAGGTCGCCGGCACGAAGAACTTCGTGACCGCGCTCCAGCTCGACACCAAGCTCGACGGCATCCCCGCCTCCGTGCTGGCCGCCGCGCTGAAGCAGGCCCGTGACGCCCGCCTCCACATCCTCGATGTGATGAACGAGGCCATCGACGTCCCGGACGAGATGTCCCCCAACGCCCCGCGGATCATCAGCATCAAGATCCCCGTGGACAAGATCGGCGAGGTCATCGGCCCCAAGGGCAAGATGATCAACCAGATCCAGGAGGACACCGGCGCCGACATCTCCATCGAGGACGACGGCACGGTGCTGATCGGCGCGACCGAGGGCTCGCAGGCCGAGGCGGCCCGCGCGGTGATCAACCAGATCGCCAACCCGACGATGCCCGAGGTCGGCGAGCGCTACCTGGGCACGGTCGTGAAGACGACCACCTTCGGCGCGTTCGTCTCGCTGATGCCCGGCAAGGACGGCCTGCTGCACATCTCGCAGATCCGTAAGCTCGCCGGCGGCAAGCGCGTCGAGAACGTCGAGGACGTTCTCGGTGTGGGCGCCAAGGTGCAGGTCGAGATCGCCGAGATCGACCAGCGCGGCAAGCTCTCGCTGATCCCGGTCATCGAGGGCGAAGACGACGCCGAGGACGCGAAGGACGAGTCGGAGAAGTGACGACCCGCTCCACCGCAGTGACGGCCCGCCCCTCCACCAAGGGGCGGGCCGTCCGCACGCGGACCCTCCTCCCGGGCACCGACGGCATCGGCACCGTACGGCGCAGCGTCCTGCCCGGCGGGCTGCGCGTCGTCACCGAGACGCTGCCCACCGTCCGTTCCGCCACCTTCGGCATCTGGGCGGCCGTCGGCTCCCGCGACGAGACCCCGGTGCTCAACGGCGCCACCCACTACCTGGAGCACCTGCTCTTCAAGGGCACGGAGCGCCGCAGCGCACTGGACATCTCCGCGGCCGTGGACGCGGTCGGCGGCGAGATGAACGCCTTCACGTCCAAGGAGTACACCTGCTACTACGCGCGGGTGCTCGACACCGATCTGCCGCTGGCCATCGACGTGGTCTGCGACATGCTCACCGGGTCGCTGATCCGCCAGGAGGACATCGACGCCGAACGCGGCGTCATCCTGGAGGAGATCGCGATGACCGAGGACGACCCCGGCGACCAGGTGCACGACCTGTTCACCACCGCGATGCTCGGCGACACCCCGCTCGGCCGCCCCGTCCTCGGCACCGTCGAGACCATCAACGCGCTCACCCGCGACCAGGTCGCCCGCTTCTACAAGCGGCACTACGACCCCACGCGGCTCGTCGTCGCCGCCGCGGGCAACGTCGACCACGCGGCCGTCGTCCGCCAGGTCCGCCGCGCCTTCGAGAACGCGGGCGCCCTGCACGACCCGGACGCCGTCCCGATGGCGCCGCGCTCCGGCAGCCGTACGCTCCGCGCCGCGGGCCACCTCGAACTGCTCGACCGGCGCACCGAGCAGGCCCATGTCGTCCTCGGCATGCCCGGCCTGTCGCGCAACGACGACCGGCGCTGGGCGCTCAGCGTGCTCAACACCGCGCTCGGCGGCGGCATGAGCTCCCGGCTCTTCCAGGAAGTGCGCGAGAAGCGCGGCCTGGCCTACTCGGTGTACTCCTACACCTCGTCCTTCGCGGACTGCGGCCTCTTCGGCGTCTACGCGGGCTGCCAGCCGCGCCGGGTGCCGGAAGTGCTCAAGATCTGCCGGGACGAGCTGCACCAGGTCGCGGAACACGGCCTGACCGACGAGGAGATCGGCCGGGCGATCGGCCAGCTCTCCGGCTCCACGGTGCTCGGTCTCGAGGACACCGGCGCGCTGATGAACCGGCTCGGCAAGAGCGAGCTGTGCTGGGGCGAGCAGTTGTCCGTCGACGACCTGCTCGGCCGGATCGCCGCGGTGACCCCGGACGACGTACGCGCGGTGGCCCGCGATGTACTGGGCCAGCGGCCGTCGCTGGCCGTCATAGGGCCGCTCAAGGAGAAGCAGGGCGCGCGCCTGCGCGAGGCGCTCGCGTAGCGGACCGGCTCGCGGGAGCCGCGGCGCGCGTGCCGTCAACCGATGTGAGATGCGAAGGACGAGGACAGGACAACGATGAGCAAGCTCCGTGTGGCCGTCATCGGCGCCAAGGGCCGGATCGGATCAGAGGCGGCACGCGCGGTCGAGGCGGCCGACGACCTCGACCTCGTCGCGGCGATCGACCGCGACGACCGGCTGGAGACACTGACCGAGTCCGGTACGCAGGTCGCCGTCGACCTGACGCACCCCGACGCCGTCATGGGCAATCTGGAGTTCTGCGTCGGCCACGGCATCCACGCCGTGGTCGGCACCACCGGCTGGACCCCGCAACGGCTCGACACCCTGCGCGGCCGGCTCGCCGCCTCGCCCGCCACCGGGGTGCTCATCGCGCCGAACTTCTCCATCGGCGCCGTCCTCACCATGCGCTTCGCCCAGCAGGCCGCCCGCTGGTTCGAGAGCGTCGAGGTCATCGAGCTGCACCACAACCGGAAGGCGGACGCCCCCAGCGGCACCGCCACCCGTACCGCGCAGCTCATCGCCGCCGCCCGCGCGGAGGCGGGCCGCGCCCCGCAGGAGGACCCCACCACCCACGCCCTGGACGGCGCCCGCGGCGCGGACGTCGACGGCGTCCCGGTGCACTCGGTACGACTGCGCGGCCTGCTCGCCCACCAGGAAGTGCTCTTCGGCGACACCGGCGAGACCCTCACCATCCGGCACGACTCGCTGCACCACAGCAGCTTCATGCCGGGCATCCTGCTCGCGGCCCGTACCGTGCCCGGTGTCCCCGGCCTCACCTTCGGCCTGGAACACTTCCTCTCGGACGACCACCGCGCGCTTCAGCCGGACGAGGGCTGACGCGGAGGACCGAACCGGAGGACGGAAACCGAAATGCGCGCCAAACTCAGCTACGCCGTGTCCGCGGTCGTGCTGGTCTTCTACTTCGTGCTGGTCGGCGACCGCGGGGTGCTGCTCATCGCGGACGGCCGCCCGGTCACCGTCGTCTTCGGCGTCGCCGTGCTCGTCCTGCCGCTGATCGGCGCCTGGTTCCTCTGGCACACCACCCAGTTCGCCCGCCACGCCGGACGGCTCGGCCGCGAACTGGAGGCCGAGGGCGGCCTGCCCGTGGACGAACTGGTCCGTACGCCCAGCGGCCGGATCGACCGCGACTCGGCCGACGCGGTGTTCGCCAAGCGGCAGGCCGAGACGGAGGCCGCGCCGGACGACTGGCGCAACTGGTTCCGGCTCGCCGTCGCGTACTTCGACGCACGCGACACCCCGCGGGCCCGCAAGGCGATGCAGCGGGCCATCGCGCTGCACGACGGGCGCGAGGTGCGCGAGCGGGTCTAGGCGGGCCGCGACCGGGCGCGACTCCTCATACGGGTGTGCCCGGTCGAATTCATCCGGCCGTGCACCCGGGAGGGTGAAGCTGAGCGCGGCTCAGCGCAGTTCGGCGGCCCAGCCCTCGATGGCGTCGGCGGCGAGGTCGAACGCCTCGACCCGGCCGAGGAAGTCCGCGTTGTGGTCGGTCAGCATGGGCCGCAGCGGACGGCCGCCGCGCCGGGTGATCACCAGTGCCTGCCCCTGCACACTGCGCGGCAGCCCCAGCACCCGCACGGGCTGCTGGGCCGTGCGCACCGAGACCACCTGGCTCCACGACACCGTCGAGGTGGAGAAGAACTCCACCTGGCGCAGGCCCTTCCCGCTCACCCACACACCCACGCGCAGCAGCCGCAGGGTGACCGCGATGATCACGAACGCCGAGAGCAGGCACGTGACGCCGCCCTGCCCGCTTCCCGCGGCGACCATGATCAGCGCGGCGAACAGCAGGTACGAGGCGAAGACCAGCAGCAGCGCCGCGGTCGCGACCCGCCACGGTCCTGGACGGTAGGGCCGCATCCAGCGGTCCTGGTCGGCGTGCGGCAGCGCACGTCCGGGCGTGAACTCATCGACGAAGGCGGTGGTGGAATTGTGGGGGAGGGACACGCGGGGAATCCTCTTCGGGTCTCCGGCAGCTTCCGGCACGAGCGGGCTATGACGGGTGAGGCTAGCCGCCGTGCGGCGCCGCGGCTACCTCGGGTCGTCCGATCGGCCCTGGCCCGCCCGACGAACGCTGTCATACGGAGCGAATAGGCTGGCGCCGCACGGCAGAACAGCCGCCGGACCGCACACCGGCTCAACCGCACACCAGCTCAACCGCACACCAGCTCAACCGCACAGCCGCCAAGCAGGAAGGACCTCGGGTGCCGACCGAGACCACCACCGGGACCACCGTCCCCGTCCAGTTCCGCGACGACGTGACCGTCGACCTCGTCAAGCACAGCGCCTCTGACGGCGACGTCCTGTGGGCGGCCCGGGTCTCCACCGCCGGAGAGCAGTCCCTCGAAGAGCTGACCAAGGACCCCGAGCGCTCCAAGGGCCTGATCAACTACCTGATGCGCGACCGCCACGGCAGCCCCTTCGAGCACAACTCCATGACCTTCTTCATCAGCGCCCCGATCTTCGTCTTCCGCGAGTTCATGCGCCACCGCGTCGGCTGGTCGTACAACGAGGAGTCCGGGCGTTACCGCGAGTTGCAGCCGGTGTTCTACGTGCCGGGGCCCGAGCGGAAGCTGGTGCAGCAGGGGCGGCCGGGGAAGTACGAGTTCGTGCACGGCACCGCGGAGCAGCACGAGGCGGTGCGGGGGGCGATGGAGGAGTCGTACGCGCATTCGTACGCGGCGTACCAGGAAATGCTGGCGGCCGGGGTGGCCAGGGAAGTGGCGCGGGCGACGCTGCCGGTCGGGTTGTTCTCGTCGATGTACGCGACGTGCAACGCGCGCTCGCTGATGCACTTCCTGGGGCTGCGGACGCAGCACGAACTGGCGGCCACGCCGTCGTTCCCGCAGCGGGAGATCGAGATGGTGGGGGAGCGGATGGAGGCCGCGTGGGCGGGTCTGATGCCGCTGACACACGCGGCGTTCAACGCGAACGGCCGGGTGGCACCGTAACGGCCGGAACCGATCGGCGCGACCGCAGTCAAATGTCCGAAGTGTTCAGATTGCAGGCATTCGTGAAGTTCATCTAGGCTGCTGAAACGGACTCCGGCGTTGCTTGAACCCCCGAGCAGGCACCGCCGGAGTCCTTTGCGCAGGTCCCGAGGCTGCATGCCCGTACACACACCGAGTAGCGTGGACCCATGGCTCCGACCTCCACCCCCACGGCCCCCTTCGGGCGGGTCCTGACCGCAATGGTCACGCCGTTCACCGCGGACGGCGCCCTCGATCTCGACGGCGCGCAACGGCTCGCCGCCCACCTCGTGGACGCCGGGAACGACGGTCTCGTCGTCAACGGCACGACCGGGGAGTCGCCCACCACGAGCGACACGGAGAAAGCCCGGCTCGTACGGGCCGTCGTGGAAGCCGTCGGAGACCGCGCCTTCGTCGTCGCCGGAGCCGGCACCAACGACACCCGGCACAGCACGGAACTGGCCCGCCAGGCGGAGAGCGCCGGCGCCCACGCCCTGCTCGCGGTGACGCCGTACTACAACAAGCCCCCGCAGGAGGGCCTGTACCGGCACTTCACCGCCATCGCCGACGCCACCGGGCTGCCCGTCATGCTCTACGACATCCCCGGCCGCAGCGGCGTCCCCATCGACACCGAGACCATCGTCCGGCTGGCCGAACACCCCCGGATCGTCGCCAACAAGGACGCCAAGGGCGACCTCGGCGCCGCGAGCTGGGCGATGTCCCGCAGCGGCCTGGCCTGGTACTCGGGCGACGACATGCTCAATCTGCCGCTGCTCTCCATCGGCGCCGCCGGCTTCGTCTCCGTCGTCGGCCACCTGGTCTCCGCCGAACTGCGCGCGCTCCTCGACGCGTACACCAGCGGCGACGTCACCAAGGCCGCCGAGATCCACCAGCGACTGCTGCCGGTCTACACCGGCATGTTCCGCGCCCAGGGCGTCATCACCACCAAGACCGCCCTCGCGCTGCGCGGACTGCCCGCCGGTCCCCTCCGGCTTCCCCTCGTGGAGCTGGACCAGGCCGCCACCGAACAGCTCAGGAGGGATCTCGCCGCAGGCGGGGTAGACCTCTGACCACAGACTTCACAACTTAATAGGTCCGAACACGCACAACCGCACAACCGAACGACTGCACAACCGCACAGCCGAAAGACCGCACAGCCGACGATGCGCACTGCCGCATACGCACGGAAAACACGATGTCACGCGCGCCGCGACCCAGGAGGGTCCGGCGGCGCGCGTGGTAGGGAGAGACTTTTGAGCCATCCGCACCCCGAACTCGGCCCCCCGCGGACCCTGCCCGACGGCGGCCTCCGGATCACCCCGCTCGGCGGCCTCGGAGAAATCGGCCGCAATATGACGGTCTTCGAATTCGGCGGCAAGCTGCTGATCGTCGACTGCGGAGTGCTCTTCCCCGAGGAAGAGCAGCCCGGCGTCGACCTGATCCTGCCGGACTTCACCTCCATCAGGGACCGCCTCGACGACGTCGTCGGCGTCATCCTGACCCACGGCCACGAGGACCACATCGGCGCCGTCCCCTTCCTCCTGCGGGAGAAGGACGACATCCCGCTGATCGGCTCCAAGCTGACCCTCGCCCTGATCGAGGCCAAGCTCCAGGAACACCGCATCCGGCCGTACGTGCTGGAGGTCAAGGAGGGCGAGCGCGAGCGCATCGGCCCCTTCGACTGCGAATTCGTCGCCGTCAACCACTCCATCCCGGACGCGCTGGCCGTCGCCATCCGCACTCCGGCGGGCATGGTCGTCGTCACGGGCGACTTCAAGATGGACCAGCTCCCGCTGGACGGCCGCCTGACCGACCTGCCGACCTTCGCGCGGCTCGGCGAGGAAGGCATCGACCTGCTCCTCGCGGACTCCACCAACGCCGAGGTCCCCGGCTTCGTCGCACCCGAGCGGGACATCTCGCAGGTGCTCAGGCAGACCTTCGCCAAGGCGGACAAGCGGATCATCGTGGCGAGCTTCGCCAGCCACGTCCACCGCATCCAGCAGGTCCTGGACGCCGCGCACGAACGCGGCCGCAAGGTGGCCTTCGTCGGCCGCTCGATGGTCAGGAACATGGGCATCGCCCGCGACCTGGGCTACCTCAAGGTGCCCAGCGGTCTCGTCGTGGACGTCAAGGTCCTCGACGACCTGCCCGACGAGAAGGTCGTCCTCGTCTGCACCGGCTCCCAGGGCGAGCCCATGGCCGCCCTGTCCCGGATGGCGAACCGCGACCACCAGATCCGGATCGTCGAGGGCGACACCGTCATCCTCGCGTCCTCCCTCATCCCGGGCAACGAGAACGCGGTCTACCGCGTGATCAACGGCCTCACCCGATGGGGTGCCAACGTTGTCCACAAGGGCAACGCCAAGGTCCACGTCTCCGGCCACGCCTCGGCCGGCGAACTGCTGTACTTCTACAACATCTGCAAGCCGCGCAATCTGATGCCGATCCACGGCGAATGGCGACACCTGCGCGCCAACGCCGATCTCGGCCAGCTCACCGGCATCCCCAAGAACCGCTGCGTCATCGCGGAGGACGGCGTGGTCGTCGACCTCATCGACGGCGTCGCCAAAATCGCGGGCAAGGTCCAGGCCGGTTACGTGTACGTCGACGGTCTCTCCGTCGGCGACATCACGGAGTCGTCGCTGAAGGACCGCCGCATCCTGGGGGAAGAAGGCATCGTCTCGGTCTTCGTGGTGGTCGACTCGACCACCGGCAAGATCGTCGGCGGCCCGAACATCCATGCCCGCGGTTCGGGTATCGAGGACGACGCATTCGCCGCCGTCATCCCCAAGATCGAGGAGGGGCTGTCCCGTTCGGCCTCCGACGGGGTGATGGAAGCACGCCAGATCCAGCAGCTCATCCGCCGCTCGGTCGGCAAATGGGTCTCCGACACCTACCGTCGGCGACCGATGATCCTCCCTGTGGTGGTTGAGGTCTGACGCCTCGTCAACCACTGGACCAGGAGCGGGCCCCCGGATTTGCATCCGGGGGCCCGCTCCAGTACGTTGGCACAACCGCCTCGACGAGACCCGCGGAAACGTGTGTGCTCGG
>NZ_JBEXNE010000047.1:0-29357 GCF_040610915.1 Streptomyces sp. NPDC003300
CACACTCGCGATCCCCGCATCCCGGCAGGCACGGGCAACGCGGACAGCAATTTCACCGCGGTTCGCGATGAGCACCTTGCGCACGATGGCTCCCTCCTTGAAACAAGCCGAGTTTAGGTACTGGCCACACTTGGTGCCGAGGCACCCCTGCACGTGAGCTTCCCCACACGGAGGGTGATCCATGGGCCTGAAGAACCCGTGAACGCCTGCTCAGTCCACGGTACGGCCCCGCTCGGGCCGATGTCCCGCACTCATCGGTGTGGGGGAGATCTCCCTGTAAGTCTGCGAAGAGACCTGACGTTCTTTTGTGGAAACCCTACGAATAGCGAGCGGAATCTTTGCCGTCGGTGTTTCCCGGCCGGCCGCCGGTGTCCCCGAACGAGTGGGGTGACGTTCCGGATCGCGCGCGCCGGACTCCCCGTACGGGTGGAACGACCGGCGTGGCCAGACCCCTTGCCGCCGGTTGTACCGGTGAGTAGCCTGCGACAGGCGGGGGTACCAGCGGTAACCGGGCCCCGGACGACGGCCGAAGGGGACAGTGTGCGCAGAGGTATAGCCGTCGGCACCGCCGTGGTCCTTGTTCTCGAAGCCCTCACCATCGCCTTCGTGAACTGGATACTCGGCCTCGCCGTACGCCATCAGTCCATGTCGCTCGCCGGTCTCGACTCCGACGCCATGGCCATCGGATCGTGGGTCGGCGGCGCGCTGTTCGGCCTCTTCCTCATCCTGTGCGCGGTGCTCGTCGTGCGGATAGTGCGCCGCGACGAGATGACCGGCCGGGTCGCCAGGATCGTGCTCATCGTCTGCGCGGTGGTGCACGGCGTGGTCGGCGCGCTGGTCGTCGGCCTGATCGGCTGGTACGCGTTCGTGCTGATGATGGTGATACTGGGCGGCCTCGTCGCCACGCTGCTGATGTACGCGCCCGAGGACCGGCCGCGGGAGGCCGCCGAGAGCGGGACCGCGAACGGCAACGGCGGCGAACTCCCGCCGCCCGCCACGGCCTGAGCGCCCCCGGAATCGACCCCGGACCCGGAACCGGCCCAGGACTGACCCCGGACCCAGGAACCGGCCCCGCCTCCCGCGCCCGCTGACGGCGGCTCAGACCCACAGGTCGGTGATCCGTACCCCCAGCTCGGCCAGCAGCCGCCGCAGCAGCGGCAGGGACAGGCCGATCACGTTGCCCGCGTCGCCTTCGATGCCCTCCACGAAGGGCGCGGAGCGGCCGTCGAGGGTGAACGCGCCCGCCACGTACAGGGGTTCACCGCTCGCCACATACGCCGCGACCTCGTCGTCGTCCGGCGTCCCGAACCGTACGGTCGTGGACGCGGTCTCGGCGACCTGCTTGCCGCTGGCGGTGTCGATCACGCAGTGCCCGGTCCGCAGCACCCCGCTGCGCCCGCGCATCGCCTGCCAGCGCGCCACCGCCTCGGCCGCGTCCGCGGGCTTGCCCAGCGCCTGGCCGTCGAGTTCGAGTACGGAGTCGCAGCCGATCACCAGCTCGCCGCCGTCGAGCGCGCCGCTCCCGGCCACCGCGTTGGCCTTCGCCTCGGCCAGTACGCGGGCCAGTTCGGCGGGCGTGGCGGCCGTGATCGCGTCCTCGTCGACACCGCTGACGATCACGCGCGGGTCGAGGCCCGCCTGTTTCAGCAGCCCGAGCCGGGCGGGCGAGGCGGACGCGAGGACAAGGGTTCTGGAGCTGCTCATCGGCCCATCGTAGGCACCGACACCCGTACGGGGGACGCCGGTTCAGGACGCGGGTTCACGGCCGCGTCCGGGGCGGCTGGCGGCGCCGACGCGGGTGCCGTTCTCCGTGCCGGTCCTGGCCGGTGCGGGCCGTTCTCCGGGCCGGTCCTGGCCGGGACGCGCGGGTTCACGACCTCCAGGTCGCCACCAGCATGACCACGGCGGCTGCCAGCGCGATCACCAGCATCGCGCGGCGCAGCATCGCCTGCGCCTTGCGCATCTCCTCCGGCGGTTCGTCCCGCGGGTCCGACCACAACATGTCTCCAGGGTTGCGCCCCGGCGAACAGGAGCGCCTGAGTACGGATACTCAGGATCACCCTGTTACTGGTGTGACATCCGCCGCCGACCCGACATTCCGCTCACGCGGGCCACGCCGACGCCCGCCACGCGCCGGGCCCCGGCGCCGGAACGCCGCGCGGCACATTGCGCGCCGGGTCGGCCCAGCCGTCCAGCGGGGCCGGGCCGTCGGCGCTCTTCCCGGCCGCCGCGGCCCGCGCCTGGACGAGGGCGACGACGGCCGCCAGTTCCTCGGGGGTCGGGCTGCCCCGCTCCACCTTGATCACCATGAGCGCTCTCCTCCTCGGCTCGCGGGTCCGTGTCCGGCGGGTCCCGCGGGTCCTCGCCCCGGGCCCCGCGCGGTCCGTCTACAGCGGGATGTTGCCGTGCTTCTTCGGCGGCAGGCTCTCCCGCTTGTTGCGCAGCGTCCGCAGCGCCTTCACGAGCTGCGCGCGGGTCTGGGAGGGCGCGATGACCGCGTCCACGTAGCCGCGCTCCGCGGCGATGTACGGATTCAGCAGCGTGTCCTCGTAGTCCGCGATGAGCCGCGCCCGCAGCTCCTCCGCCTCCTGCGGGGTGGCCGCCTCCGCCAGCGTGCGGCGGTGCAGGATGTTGACGGCGCCCTGCGCGCCCATCACCGCGATCTGGGCCGTGGGCCAGGCCAGGTTCAGATCCGCGCCCAGGTGCTTGGAGCCCATCACGTCGTACGCGCCGCCGTACGCCTTTCGAGTGATGATCGTGATCAGCGGAACCGTGGCCTCGGCGTACGCGTAGATCAATTTGGCACCGCGGCGGATGATGCCGTCCCACTCCTGACTGGTGCCGGGGAGAAAACCGGGAACGTCGACGAAAGTGACCACGGGGATGTTGAAGCTGTCGCAGGTCCGCACGAAACGCGCCGCCTTCTCGGAGGCGTTGATGTCGAGACAGCCCGCGAATTGGAGCGGCTGGTTGGCGACCACACCGACGGGACGGCCTTCGACACGGCCGAGACCGGTGAGGATGTTCGGCGCGAACAGCGCCTGGGTCTCCAGGAATTCGCCGTCGTCCAGGACGTGCTCGATCACCTTGTGCATGTCGTACGGCTGATTCGCCGAGTCCGGGATCAGCGTGTCCAGTTCGAGGTCCTCGTCCGTGACCGCCAGATCCGTCTCGGCGGCGAAGGACGGCGCCTCCTGGAGGTTGTTGCTCGGCAGGTACGACAGCAGCGCCTTGACGTACTCGAAGGCGTCCTTCTCGTCACCGGCCAGGTGATGCGCGTTCCCCGACGTCGAGTTGTGGGTACGGGCGCCGCCCAGCTCCTCCATGCCGACGTCCTCGCCGGTCACCGTCTTGATCACATCGGGACCCGTGATGAACATGTGCGAGGTCTGGTCGACCATCACCACGAAGTCGGTGATCGCGGGGGAGTACACCGCGCCGCCCGCGCACGGGCCCATGATCAGGCTGATCTGCGGGATCACCCCGGAGGCGTGGGTGTTGCGGCGGAAGATCTCGCCGTACATGCCGAGCGAGGTGACGCCCTCCTGGATGCGGGCGCCGCCGGAGTCGTTGATGCCGATCACCGGGCAGCCGGTCTTCAGCGCGAAGTCCATCACCTTGACGATCTTCTCGCCGTAGACCTCGCCGAGCGCGCCGCCGAAGACCGTGAAGTCCTGCGAGAACACCGCGACCGGGCGGCCCTCGACCGTGCCGTAGCCGGTGACGACACCGTCGCCGTACGGCCGGTTGCTCTCCAGGCCGAAGTTGGTCGAGCGGTGCCGAGCCAGCTCGTCCAGCTCGGTGAACGACCCCTCGTCCAGGAGCAGTTCGATCCGCTCGCGGGCCGTGCCCTTCCCCTTGGCGTGCTGCTTGTCCACCGCGCGCCCGGAGCCCGCGTGCGTCGCCTCCTCGATACGGCGGCGCAGGTCCGCGAGCTTGCCCGCGGTGGTGTGGATGTCGTGTTCCTGCTCGGACATGGAGGCGGCTCTCCTGCTCTCGGCGGGACTTGCTGACTGGCCGGTAACGCTGTTCCGTAGCGTAGTGGCGACTCTGGGGTACGAGCAGTGCGGCGTTGGACACACTCCGGTACCCGCCTCATAGGGTGAGGACATGACGCCCAGCCGCTGGTCCGACCTGGAACGACCGCCGCTCAACGCCGCCGCGCTGCGGCGCGCCGTGGTCACCCCCGACGCGCTGTGGACCGCGCTGGACGTGGTGGACGCCACCGGCTCCACCAACAGCGACCTGGCCGCCCGCGCCGCGCGGGGCGCCCCCGGGGGGGCGGTCCTCGTGGCCGAGGAGCAGACCGCGGGCCGCGGACGGCTGGACCGCCGCTGGTCGGCGCCGCCGCGCTCCGGGCTCTTCTTCTCGGTACTGCTCCGACCGGGTGGCGCCATGGCCGCCCGTACCGTGCCCGACGGCACGCCGCTCCCGGCGCACGGCCCGGTGCCGGTGCACCGCTGGGGCTGGCTGCCGCTGCTCGCCGGGGTCGCCACCGCCACCGCCCTGTCGCGGGCCGCGGGCGTCGACACGGCACTCAAGTGGCCCAACGACCTGCTGGTCACCGTGGACGGCGAGGAACGCAAGGCGGGCGGCATCCTCGCCGAGCGCGCGGGCGACGACGGCGTCGTCATCGGCATCGGCCTCAATGTGTCGCTGCGCGCCGCCGAGCTGCCCGTCCCCACCGCCGCGTCCCTCGCCCTGGCCGGGGCCAAGGGCACCGACCGCGACCCGCTGCTGCGGGCGGTCCTGCGCTCGCTGGCCGACTGGTACGGCGCCTGGCGCGCGGAGGACGGCGACCCCGCCGCGTCCCGGCTCCAGCAGACCTACGCGGCGGGCTGCGCCACCCTGGGCCGGGAGGTCCGCGCGGAGCTGCCGGGCGACAAGGAACTGGCCGGTACCGCGGTCGGGATCGACGGCGACGGCCGCCTGGTGATCGCCACCCCGGACGGCGCCGAGCAGCCGGTCGCCGCGGGCGACGTCGTCCACCTCAGGCCCGCGCGCTGACGCGGCGGGACACCGCCGCGGAGACCGGCTCGCGCGCCGTTCCGTCGCGCGTCACGGGTGTCTCACCGGCGCCCTGGTGAGAGTGAGCCACGGCACACCTGCCGTATCGTTGAGGGGCTGCGTCGTCTCGATGATCGGAAGGGCTGTGCGCAGGGATTCCTCAAGGGCTGGGCGGTGAGCGTGGAGAACGCGGGCACCCCGCCAGACGAGCCGCACGACTCGGATCCGGGTGCCGCCCCGGAGCCGGACGGCGTCGATCCCGCCGACCCTCCGATCGCACCGGACGCCGCGGACGTACCCGACCCCGTGGACGCGCCGGATCCGGCCGATTCCGTCGACGGCACGGACGCGTCAGACCCGGCCGACCCGGCCGATCCAGTGGATCCAGTGGATCCGGTCGATCTTGAGGAGCCGGGAGAGCCGGGCGAGTCGGGGGAGCACCCGCTGGCGCTGCGCCTGGAACAGCTCATCCTCGGCGCGCCCCGCCGCTACACCCCCTTCCAGGCCGCCCGCACCGCGGGCGTCTCCATGGACCTGGCCTCCCGCTTCTGGCGGGCCATGGGCTTCGCCGACATCGGCCAGGCGCGCGCGCTCACCGAGGCGGACGTCCTCGCCCTGCGGCGGCTGGCCGGCCTGGTCGAGGCGGGGCTGCTCAGCGAGTCGATGGCCATCCAGGTCGCCCGCTCCACCGGCCAGACCACGGCCCGGCTCGCCGACTGGCAGACCGACTCCTTCCTCGAAGGTCTCACCGAGCCGCCCGAGCCGGGGATGACCCGCGCGGAAGTCGCGTACCCGCTGGTCGAACTCCTCCTGCCGGAACTGGAGGAGTTCCTCATCTACGTCTGGCGCCGCCAGGTCGCCGCCGCCACCAGCCGGGTCGTGCAGTCCGACGACGAGGAGGCCGTCGACCGGCGGCTGGCCGTCGGCTTCGCCGACCTCGTCGGCTTCACCCGGCTCACCCGGCGCCTGGAGGAGGAGGAACTGGGCGAGCTGGTCGAGGCGTTCGAGACCACGGCCGCCGACCAGGTCGCCGCGTACGGCGGACGGCTGATCAAGACCCTCGGCGACGAAGTCCTCTTCGTCGCCGACGACCCCGGCACCGCCGCCGAGATCGGCATACGCCTCATCGAGACCATGACCGGCGACGACAGCATGCCCGCCCTGCGCGTCGGCATGGCCTTCGGCACCGTCACCACCCGCATGGGCGACGTCTTCGGCACCACCGTGAACCTCGCCTCCCGGCTCACCTCGATAGCGCCGCGCGACGCCGTCCTCGTCGACGGCGACTTCGCCGAGGCGCTGGGCGAGGCCGGTGACGCGCCGCTGTCCGAGGCGGACGTGGACGCCACCGAGGCGGAGAAGTACCGCTTCGCCCTCCAGCCGATGTGGCGCCGCCCCGTGCGCGGCCTCGGCGTCGTCGAGCCCTGGCTGCTCTCCCGCCGGGACTGAGGTCCGCTCCGCCCCGACCGCGCCACGGGCGCGCGCTCCGGCCTGCCCGCGCGCCGCGTCCCTGACGCCGTGTCCCGCTTCCGCCGGGTCACCCGACTTCTCCCGCCTCATTTGGCGTGCCCTCTTGCCCACCCTGTTGGTTCCTTAGTACGGTAGGGAACCACCAGAGCAACGGAGGCAGGATGTCACTCCTGGAAGAGGGCGGGCCGATCTTCGCCCAGATCGCGGCCGAGCTGGCGAATCAGATCGCCGACGGGACGGTGGGCGAGGGCGAGCGTGTCGCGTCGAGCAACGAGCTCGCGGTCTTCTACCGGGTCAACCCGGCCACCGCGGCCCGCGCGCTCACCGTCCTGTCGGACGAGGATCTGGTGGAGAAGCGGCGCGGCGTCGGCATGTTCGTCGCTCAGGGCGCGCGGGACCGGCTGGTGCGGGGCAGGCGGCGGCGCTTCGCCGAACGGTACGTACGGCCGCTGGCGGTCGAGGCGGCGCGCCTCGGGATCGGGCAGGACGAACTGCTCGGCCTGCTGCGCGACGAGCTGGCCTCGGTCGCGGTGACGTCGCAGGCGGCGGGCGCCACCGCGCCGCACTCCGCACCGCACTCCGCGCCGTCCGCCGGAACACCGGCCGCCACGACCGCTGGCGCGACCGCCCCGCCTGGCACCACGGCCGCCACCACGACCACGGCGGCGACGGTCGGGGGCGACGTATGAGCCCGGTCGTCTCGCTGACCGGCGTCGGACGCGCCTTCCGCGACCACCAGGCGCTCACCGACGTCAGCTTCGAGCTGGACACGCCGTGCATCGCCGGACTGGTGGGCCGCAACGGCGCGGGGAAGACGACGCTGCTGCGCATCCTGGCGGGCCAGGAGATCGCCACATCCGGGACCGTGCACGCCTTCGGCGCCCGGCCGTTGGAGAACGACGCGGTGCTGCGCCGGATGATCCTCGTCCGCGAGGACCAGACGTACCCCGACCTGAAGGTGCGGCACGCCGTCGCGGCGGCCTCGCTGCTCTACCCGAACTGGGACAAGGAGCTGGCGGGCACGCTGCTGGACGCGTACGAGCTGCCGCCGACCCGGCCGATCAAGAAGCTCTCGCGCGGCATGCGGACCGCCCTCGGCATCATCATCGGGCTGGCCGCCCGCGCCGAACTCACGCTGTTCGACGAGCCGTACGCGGGCCTCGACGCGGTCGCCCGCTCGCTCTTCTACGACCAGCTCCTCGCCGACTACGCCGCCCACCCCCGGTGCGTCGTGCTCTCGACCCACCTCATCGACGAGGCCGCCGAACTCCTCGACCGCGTCCTGGTCCTGGACCGCGGCCGGCTGGTCCTCGACGCGCCGACCGAGGAACTGCGCGGCACCGCCACGACCGTCACCGGCCCGGCCACCGCCGTGGACCGCTTCATCGCCGCCCGTGCGACGCTGAGCCGCCGCACGATGGGCGCGCAGACCAGGGCGGTGATGGTAGGCCGCCTGGACGACCGCGACCGCGAACTGGCCGCACACCTGCGCCTGCGCCTGGAGGAGTGCACCCTCCAGCAGCTCGCGGTCCACGCGGCCGAGCGTCACGGCGCGCCCGGCGCCGGACCCCACGACCCGTCCGGCCTCACGACTGCGAGGGCATCCTGATGCGTCCCACCCCGGTGCTCTCCGTCGTCCGGTATCTGCTGCTGGACCGCTTCACCTACCTCGTCCTGCCCTGGGAGTGGGCCGCCTTCGGCTTCGTCCTGGACGTGGTGATCCTGCGGCTCACCCCGGCGGCCCACGCCGACCACCGCTGGGTCGGCGGCCTGGCCGCGGCCTTCCTCGTGATGTTCGCCGTGGGCCTCCAGACCGTCGCCCGCGCGCTGCCGTTCGCCCTCACCCTCGGTGTCAGCAGACGCACCTACCTGCGCGGTGTCACCGCCCTGGCCGGGGCCCTCGCCGTGACCTTCGGGCTGGTCGTCGCGGTCGGCCAGGTCCTCGAACGCGCGACCGGCGGCTGGGGCATGCGCATGGCCTACTTCCGCGTCCCGTTCCTGCTGGACGGCGCCTGGTACGTCTCGTGGCTCACCGCCGCCGTCGCCTTCTTCCTGCTGTTCGTCTACGGGATGTGGTACGGCCTGGTCTTCCGCCGCGCCGGGTTGCCCGGCACCACGGCCTTCGGCGGGGCGCAGCTCGTGGTGCTGGCCCTGGTCGCGCTGATCGCCACATGGACGCACGGCTGGAAGGGCATAGGCCACTTCTTCGCCGGGCTCACCGCCCTGGGGGTCACCGGGGTCCTCGCGGCCGTCGTCGCCGTGCTGCTGGCCGGGGGATTCGCGACCGTCCACCGTATGACCGTATGAATCCGACGTGAGGCGAGCGCCGTCCGGCCCGGTGCGGTGCGAGCGCCGTCCGGACCTGTGCGACCGTGCCGTCCCCGCGGGGAGGGGGATGGCAGGATGGGGGTTCACGGTCGTTAACCGGAGGGCGGGCGAATGGAAGCGCAGGGGACGGCGGAACGACGGTTCGGGGAGTGGGTGGCGGTCCGCCGGCACGGCGACCGCGTCGCGGAACTGGTGCTCGACCGGCCGAAGGCGATGAACGCCGTCTCCACGCGGATGGCCGTCGCGATCGGCGACGCCTGCGCGGCGCTGGCGGCCGACCCCGGTGTCAGCGTCACGGTCCTGACGTCCACCCATGACAAGGCGTTCTGCGTCGGCGCCGACCTCAAGGAGCGCAACGCGTTCACCGACGCCGACCTCGTACGCCAGCGCCCGCACACCAGGGCCGCGTACACCGGCGTCCTGGAACTGCCGATGCCCGCCGTCGCGGCGGTGCACGGCTACGCGCTCGGCGGCGGCTTCGAGCTGGCGCTCGCCTGTGACGTGATCGTGGCCGACGAGACGGCCGTCGTCGGCCTGCCCGAGGTCTCGGTCGGCGTCATCCCCGGCGGTGGCGGTACCCAACTGCTGCCCCGCAGGGTCGGCGCCGCCCGCGCGGCGGAACTGGTCTTCACCGCCCGCCGCGTACCGGCCGCCGAGGCGCTCGCCCTCGGCCTGGTGGACCAGCTCGCGGCCGGGAACGACGCCCGCGCCGAGGCGCTGGCGCTGGCCGACCGGATCGCCGCGAATTCGCCGGTCGGCCTGCGCTCGGCCAAGCGCGCGCTGCGCCTGGGCCAGGGTCTCGACCTGCGCGCCGGGCTCGAGATCGAGGACGCCGCCTGGCGCGCCACCGCCTTCTCCGCCGACCGCGCGGAAGGCGTGGCCGCCTTCAACGACAAGCGGCCCCCGCGGTGGCCCGGCGCGTGATCGCCGCGCGCGGCCACTGTGCGTAGTCGCCGACGGGCGGGCGCAGCGCCGAACGGGCTCCGTTCGGCGCAGCCAGCGCTCCAAACCGGACAAACCTCCCTAGCCTGGACAGATGGTGGACGGGACGGCCGATCTCCGGCTTCGAGCGGTCGTCGAGCTGGCACAGGCACTGGCGACCGAACAGACGCCGCTGGCCGCGGTACGGGCCGGGGCGCGGCGGGCGCGGCTCGCGATGGACGCGTCCTTCGCGGCGATCTCGACGTGGGAGCGGGAGACCGGGCGGCTGCGGGTCCTGGTCAACGACGGGGAGCTGGCGCCCGGCGAGGAGCCGGAGCCGGACGACGAGTCGTACTCGGTGCACGACTTCCCGGAGATCGTGGAGTTCCTGCACGGTGAGTGGGCGCGCGGCGGCGAGCCGCACGCCTGGGTCGAGACCGCCGAAGGAACCGGCGCGTCGCCCGGCGGCAGCAGTTGGGGCCGGGCCGCGGCGCTGCGGCGGCGCGGACGCGGCTCCTGCGTGGTCGCGCCGATCGTGCTGCACGGCAGGGCGTGGGGCGAGCTGTACGTGGCCAGGCGCGCCGGGGTGTCCGGCTTCGACCGCGGGGACGCCGACTTCGCGACGGTGCTGGCCGCCGTCATCGCCTCCGGGATCGCCCAGACCGAACGGCTCGCCGAGGTGCAGCGGCTGGCCTTCACCGACCCGCTGACCGGGCTCGGCAACCGCCGGGCCGTGGACGTACGCCTCGACGAGGCGCTGGAACGGCACCGGGCGGACGGAGCCGTGGTCAGCCTGGTGGTGTGCGACCTCAACGGTCTGAAGAAGGTCAACGACCGGCTCGGGCACGCCGTCGGCGACCGGCTGCTGGAACGATTCGGCTCGCTGCTCTCGCTGTGCGGCGCCATGCTTCCCGGCAGCCTGGCCGCCCGCCTCGGCGGTGACGAATTCTGCGTCGTGGCCGTCGGGCAGGAGCCGGACGAGGTGGTCGCGGCGGCCGACGAGCTGTGCGGGCGGGCCGCGCAGCTCGAAGTCGGCGAGGGCGTGGCCTGCGGCGTGGCGTCCACCGGCGATCCGATCGGGCCCGTGCGCTCGGCGCGGCGGCTGTTCCGGCTGGCCGACGCGGCGCAGTACCAGGCCAAGGCGCTGCGCGCGGCGCACCCCGTCGTCGCGGGGCGCGCCGGGCCCGAGGACCCCGTCGTGCGGCTCGCCGACTCGCCGCCGGCCCGCGAGGGCGAGCGCCGCCGC
Source organism: Streptomyces sp. NPDC003300 (assembly GCF_040610915.1). NCBI lineage: Bacteria > Bacillati > Actinomycetota > Actinomycetes > Kitasatosporales > Streptomycetaceae > Streptomyces > Streptomyces sp. NPDC003300. The sequence continues at coordinate 10,973 of NZ_JBEXNE010000047.1, forward strand.
ATCCGCGGCAACCGTCCTTAGGGCGTGTCCGCGACGTCCCGTCCGGCCGGGACCCGCGGGGGCGGGGCCGGAGAGTGCTGGTCGCAGAGGGGAGTGACAGGGCGGCTTTCAGTGCTTAGGGTGCGTGAATATGAATATGCATAACGTGGTCATCGGTGCGCACGGTGCCCCCGCCGACGACGTACTCGCCGTCGCGCGCGACGGCGCGCGGGTGGAGCTGGCGCCCGAAGCGCTGGCGGGGATCGCCAGGGCGCGTGAGGTGATCGAGGCGCTGGCGGCGAAGCCCGAGCCGGTCTACGGGGTGTCGACGGGCTTCGGGGCCCTGGCGGTACGGCACATCAGTCCGGAGCTGCGGGCCCAGTTGCAGCGCAGCCTCGTACGGTCGCACGCGGCGGGGATGGGCCCGGCGGTGGAGCGCGAGGTGGTCCGCGGGCTGATGTTCCTGCGGCTGAAGACGCTGGCGTCCGGCCGTACCGGGGTGCGCCCGGTGGTCGCGGAGACGATGGCGGCGCTGCTGAACGCCGGGATCACGCCCGTCGTCCACGAATACGGCTCGCTCGGCTGCTCGGGCGACCTCGCCCCGCTGGCGCACTGCGCGCAGGTGCTGATGGGCGAGGGCGAGGCGGAGGGCCCGGACGGTACGGTGCGCCCCGCCGCGGAACTCCTCGCGGAGCACGGCATCGAGCCGGTCGTCCTGCGGGAGAAGGAGGGCCTGGCCCTCATCAACGGCACCGACGGCATGCTCGGCATGCTGGTGATGGCCTGCGCCGACCTGGCCCGGCTCTTCACCGCGGCCGACATCACCGCCGCGCTGACCCTGGAGGCCCTGCTCGGCACCGAGAAGGTCCTCGCCCCCGAGCTGCACGCGATCCGCCCGCACCCCGGCCAGGCGGCCAGCGCCGAGAACATGCGCCGGGTGCTGGAGGGTTCGGGGCTCACCGGCCACCACCAGGACGACGCGCCGCGCGTGCAGGACGCGTACTCCATCCGCTGCGCCCCGCAGGTCGCGGGCGCGGGCCGCGACACCCTCGCGCACGCCCGCCTGGTCGCCGAGCGCGAACTGGCCGCCGCCGTCGACAACCCGGTGGTCCTTGAGGACGGCCGGGTCGAGTCCAACGGCAACTTCCACGGCGCGCCGGTCGCGTACGTCCTGGACTTCCTCGCCATCGCCGCCGCCGACCTGGGCTCCATCGCGGAGCGCCGCACCGACCGGCTGCTGGACAAGAACCGCTCGCACGGCCTGCCGCCGTTCCTGGCCGACGACCCCGGCCTCGACTCCGGTCTGATGATCGCCCAGTACACGCAGGCCGCGCTGGTCAGCGACATGAAGCGGCTCGCGGTGCCCGCGTCGGTGGACTCGATCCCGTCCTCCGCGATGCAGGAGGACCACGTCTCCATGGGCTGGTCGGCGGCGCGCAAGCTCCGTACGGCCGTCGACAACCTCACCCGGATCATCGCCGTCGAGATGTACGCGGCCACCCGCGCGCTGGAGATCAGGACCACGACGGGCGAGCAGCGCCCGGCGCCCGCTTCGGCCGCGGTCCTGGCGGCGGTACGCGCGGCGGGCGTGCTGGGCGCGGGCCCCGACCGCTTCCTGTCACCGGACCTGGAGGCGGCCTACCGCTTCGTACGGGCCGGAGAGCTGGCGCGCGCGGCGGAGTCGGTCACCGGCCCGCTCGCGTGAATCCGTGAGCGGAACGGCGACCGTGTGAGCGACGCCGTCAGAAGCTCTGGCGGGTGCGGCGGCCGGCGTTGACGATCAGCCCCGCGCCCGCCACCAGGAACGCGGCACCGCCGATGAGATACGGCTTGGTGTCGATGCTGCCGGTGTCGGCGAGGCCGATCTGCTCCGCGGCGGTGCGCGTGGCGGCCGTACTGGCCGTACTGGCCGTGCTTGTCGTACGGGTGTGGGCCGCGGTCTTCGTGTGCGCGGAGGTCGCGGCGTCGTCGGGACTCGCGCTCGCGGACGGGACGAAGAACAGCGCCGCGAGCGCGGCGGCCGCTGCTGCGGCGACATAGGGACGGGGCGAGGTCAACGGATCCCCCAGCTGGTGCGGCGAATTGACCGTAGGGGCAGATGGTAGTGACTTGGTGTGGCTCGTGGGAAGCCGCGGCGAAGGCGCTTACGCTCCGTGGCATGAGCGCTACTGAGATTCCCCGCGGCGAGAGCGGTCCGCAGTACGTACGACTCCAGGTGGAACTCGTCCTGGAGGTCTCCGGGCCCGACGAGCTGCGCGGCGCGGCCCTGGACCACATCGGCGCCGACGAGTTCATGCCGCCGCAGGAACGCCTGCACGCCCGCGACGCCGTCGGCAAGGACGAGTCGGAGGCGCTGGCGTACCTCGTCGACCCGGCCGACCTGCTCTCGGCCGTGCCGGGCGTCGACCTCGTCCAGGCGTCGTGGTCGTGCGCGCACACCGAGTACGACCCGGACTCCGACGAGTGGGACCTCGACGAGGAGGACGCGGACGGGGACGCCGAGGACTAGGGCCTGTCCGGGGGTCCGGCGGCGCCGGAAGCGGAGCCGGACGCTCCGCGCCGACCGGCCCGGAGGCGGCGCCGGGACAACCCCTCCCACCTGCGCGAACGCGCCGCCTCCCGTCGCGTGCGGCCGGAACCGGCCCGCGTGCGTTACCCCACAATTCCGGCACTCGGGGCACGGTTACCGGTGTTGGCCTGTTTTCATGGCATGTGGACGAAGCTCGTCATTCACCCGCGAGCGACCCCAGCCCATTGGAGACACGCGTGACGCCGCCCGACAACGCACATGCCCCCGCCAAGCGCTCGCCCTTCACCCGCCGCCGCGCACTCGCGGCCGCCGCGGTGCTGATCGGCGGTGCCGTCACGCTGACGGCGTGCGGCGGCGGAGGCGGCGGTGGCGACAAGGCCGCGGGCGGCGACAAACCGACCAGCTCCGCCAGCTCGTCCCCGTCGGGCGGCCAGTCCCCGTCGGCCGCCGCCCAGTCCAAGGAGGACGCCGCGGCGGCGAAGCAGGCGTCCGACGCGAAGATCACCATCACGCCCAAGGACGGCAGCACCGGCGCGAGCATCCACAACGACGCCAAGGTCACGGTGGCGGGCGGCACCCTGACCTCGGTCACCATGACGTCCAAGGCCACCGGCAACAAGATCGCGGGCACCATATCCGCCGACCGCACGAGCTGGACCCCGGACGTCGCGCTGGCCCGCGGCACGCAGTACGCGATATCGGCCGCCGCCACCGACTCCCAGGGCCGTACGGCCGCGGCGAACGGCACCTTCTCGACCGTCTCCGCCGCCAGCAGCTTCATCGGCTACTTCACGCCGGAGGACGGCTCCACCGTCGGCGTCGGCATGCCGGTCTCGATCAACTTCGACAAGGCGATCACCAACCGCGCCGCCGTCGAGGCCGCGGTCTCGGTGACCTCCAGCAGCGGCCAGCGGGTCGAGGGCCACTGGTTCAGCTCCACCCGGCTCGACTTCCGCCCCCAGCAGTACTGGCAGGCGGGCTCGCACGTCTCCCTCAAGCTCAAGCTCGACGGCGTCAAGGGCGGCGCGGGCATCTACGGCGTCCAGGACAAGACGGTGAACTTCACCGTCGGCCGCTCCCAGGTCTCCACCGTCGACGCCGCGACCCACCAGATGACCGTCGTCCGCGACGGCAAGGTCCTCAAGACCATCCCGATCTCGGCGGGCGCCCCGGACCACAGCACGTACAACGGCCAGATGGTGATCTCCGAGAAGTACCAGACCACGCGGATGAACGGCGCGACGGTCGGCTTCACCGAGGACGACGGCAAGGGCGAGTACGACATCCCCGACGTCCCGCACGCCATGCGGCTCAGCAACTCCGGGACCTTCATCCACGGCAACTACTGGGGCAGCAAGTCGATCTTCGGCGCCACCAACACCAGCCACGGCTGCGTGGGCCTGAGCGACACCAAGGGCGGCAAGGACCCCAACACCCCGGCCGCCTGGTTCTACAACAACTCCATGGTCGGTGACGTCGTCATCGTCAAGGACTCCGCCGACAAGACGATCCAGCCGGACAACGGGCTCAACGGCTGGAACCTGTCCTGGGCGGCGTGGACGGCTCCGCAGGCGTAAGGCTTTCACGCCTCCTGCTGGAGGGCCCAGCTCGCCGGGTCCTCCAGCACCGTGCGGACGGAGCTGTACGCCGCGCCCCGCAGCACCCCGTCGCGGCCCAGCCTGGACGTCACCACGTCCTCAGGGCGCCACTGCCGGTCGGTGACGCGGGCCGCCAGCTCCCGCCGGACGCCCGGCAGCAGCCACGGCGCCAGTTCGGCCAGCGGGCCGCCGACCACCACCGCCTGCGGGTCCAGCAGGTTCACCGCGCCGCTCAGCGCGATGCCGAGCGCCGCGCCCGCCTCCTCCAGCGCCTTCAGCGCCGCCGGGTCGCCGTCGGCCGCCGCCGCCCGCAGTGCCGGGCCGCCGCCCGCGCCCACCCCCGCCGCCCGCAGCAGCGCCTCCTCGCCCGCGTACGTCTCCAGGCAGCCGTGCGCGCCGCACGAGCACAAGGGGCCGTCCGGGTGCACCGGTACGTGGCCCAGCTCGCCCGCGAAGCCGCGGGCGCCGCGGAACAGGCGGCCCTCCACGACGAGGGCGGCGCCGATGCCGATCTCCGCGGAGACGTGCACGAAGTCCGCGAGCCTCTCGTGGCCGCCGAGCCACAATTCGGCGAGCGCGCCGAGATTCGCCTCGTTCTCCACGACCGTGCCCTCGCCGAGGGGGGCCGCGACGGCCACGTCCTCCCAGCCCAGGTTCGGGGCGCGCAGGACCGTGCCGCGGTCCTTTCCGACCAGGCCAGGGACCGCCACTGTCGTGGCGACCGGGCGCAGGCCGCTCCCGGCCGCCTCCCTGGTCACCTTCGCCGTCAACTCGGCCAGTTCCGCCAGCACTTCGGCGGCCGGGCGGCCGCGGTTCGCCGCCTTCGCCTCGGCGTGGCAGCGGACGGTGCCGCGCAGGTCCACCACGCAGGCGGCCAGGTGGTCGACGCCGACCTCGGCGCCGAGGCCGGCGGGGCCGCGCTCGCTCAGGGCCAGGGCGGTGCCGGGGCGGCCGACGGTGCCGGGGCGCTGCGCGCCGCGCTCTTCCACCAGGCCGGCGGCCAGCAGTTCGTCCACCAGCGTCGAGACGGTCGCCCTCGTCAGGCCGACCTCTGCCGCGACGGCGGCGCGCGTGACGTTCTCGCCTGCGGCGAGGGCACGCATGACCAGTGCCATGTTGCGGCGCCTCAGGCCCGCTTGCGCGCCCATTCCCTTACCCACGCCGTCCTCCATCCCATCCCCCCAAGTATGTGCGGCTGCGCCGCGGCGGTGTTCTCTGCCCGCCCGCCCACCCGTGCGGGTGTTTTTTCGTCTGCGGGTGCCGCTTGTGCCCGGGTCGGTGCCGGTCCGGGGCACCTCCTCGAAATGCGGCTACCTGGTCTCCTGTATCCGGTGCCGTTCTTGTCACCGCATTTCTGCGGGGGCACCCCGGCCCGTCCCCTCCCGGTACGTCGGCGTCCGCCCGCCGGTGGGGGTTGCCGGGGGAGGGGGTTCTTTCGGCGGGCCGCCCTGCGCCGGTGCCCCCTCCCGGTGAGTCGGAATGCTCGGGCCCTTCCTCCAAGAGCCCAACGAAGCCCCTGCCACCCCCCACTCCCCAGCACCCGCACCCCCCGCCCACCCGACTGGACGTCGGGTGGCGCAGGGGCCGGGCTCCCCCCACCCCCTTGCGCCCACCCCGCAGGAGGGTTGGGCGTTGCAGGGCCCGCACCCCCTCCCACCCCCTCCCCCCCTCAGCCACAGCGGACAGGCGGACGCCGACGGGCGAGGAGGGGACGGTGCGGGGTGCCCCCGCAGGGGGACGAACGGACAAGGGCTGGACGTCATGGAAGTGGCCGCAGGTTCGTCGCCCGAGGAGGTGCCCCGGGCCGGGACCGACCAGGCACAGGCGGCACCCGCAGACGAAGAAAGCACTCGCACGGGTGGGCGGGTGGGAAAGAAACGGGCGCCGCCCCCAGAGAGGCGTCAGCGGCCGGCCGCCAGCGGGAGCGCGGAGGAGAGGCGGGCGAGCGCAGCGTCATCGCGGGGAAGGGGCGGGTGGAGAGCCCCTGCCGCGGTACCCCAGCGGAGCGCGACGGCGGAGGGAGACTCCTTGGTGAGGAGAGCCGCGGCCTGCGCGGCGGCGCCCAGCGCGACCAGCTCCGCGGCACGCGGCACCTGAACGGCCCGCCCCGAAAGGCGGCGGACGGTGTCGAGCCAGGCCGCGCCCCGGGCGCCGCCGCCGATGAGGAGAAGGGGCTGGTCGGAGGGGGCGGAGTCCACGGCGAGCACCTGGTCGAGGGCGGAGAGAAGCGCGTAGACGGCCCCGTCGTAGGCGGCCTGGAGCACCTGTCCGGCGGACGTGTCGTGGCGCAGGCCGGTCAGCAGCCCCGAGGCGTACGGCAGGTTGGGCGTGCGCTCACCGTCGAGGAAGGGGAGGAAGGCGACGGAGCCGCCGGGCTCCACCTCCTCCCGGTCGAGCCGCAGGAGCGCGGCCACCTTGTCGACGGCCAGCGTGCAGTTGAGGGTGCAGGCCAGCGGCAGCCAGCCCCCGTCGGCGGCGGCGAACCCCGCGACGGTCCCGGACGCGTCGGTGGGCCGCCGCCGCGAAACGGCGTAGACCGTACCGGAGGTACCGAGGCTGAGGACGGCGCGTCCGGGTTCGAGGCCGAGGCCCAGCGCGGCGGCGGCGTTGTCGCCGGTGCCGGAGGCGACGAGGGTGCCGGGCCGCAGGGGCAGACCGGCGGAGACGGTGCCCGCCTCCTCGCCGGGCCCGAGGACCGTCGGGAGCAGCGCGGGGTCGAGCCCGATCTCGGCGAGCAGCCCGTCGTCGTAGGTCTCGGTGCCCGACGCCCACCAGCCGGTGCCGGAAACGTCGCCGCGGTCGGTGACGGCGGCGCCGCCGAGCCGCTCGGTGAGGAAGTCGTGGGGGAGGCGTACGGCCGCGGCGGCCGCCGCGACCTCGGGCTCGTGCTCGGTGAGCCATGCCCACTTGGCGGCGGTGAAGCTGGCCGCGGGGACGGAGCCGAAGCGCTCGGCCCACCACTGCGCGCCGTGCCGTTCGACGAGCGCGGCGGCCTGCGGCGCGGACCGTACGTCGTTCCAGAGCAGCGCGGGCCGCAGCGGGCGTCCGGCGGCGTCGAGGACGACCAGCCCGTGCTGCTGCCCGCCGACCGATATCGCCTCGGCGCGCGCCGCGTACTCCCCGGTCTGCCCGATCGCGTCGCGCAGCGCCGTCCACCACACCTCGGGGTCGGTCTCGCGTCCGGCCCCCGAGCTGACCGTGTGCGGCGCCTGCCCGGCGGCCAGGACGGCGCCGCTGTCCACGTCGACGGCCAGCACTTTCGTGGACTGCGTGGAGCTGTCCACCCCGAGTACGACCCGTCCCGTCCCTGCTTTCGACCCCATGCGATTCCCGATCCCTTCGCGAGCGCCACTTCCCATCGCTGGTCTCGCATACTAATTTGTTTAACAGTCTGACGAATAGGAGCCAGTCGCAATGACTTCCGAGAGTCTTACCCCGGCCCCCGAGCACAAGTTCACCTTCGGCCTGTGGACCGTCGGCTGGCAGGGCCGCGACCCGTTCGGCGACGCCACCCGCGCCCCGCTGGACCCGGTCGAGTCCGTCAACCGGCTCTCCGAGCTGGGCGCGTACGGCGTCACCTTCCACGACGACGACCTGATCCCGTTCGGCTCGACGGACGCGGAGCGCGACGCGCTGGTCAAGCGGTTCCGGCAGGCGCTGGACACCACCGGGATGACCACCCCGATGCTGACCACGAACCTCTTCACGCACCCCGTCTTCAAGGACGGCGCCTTCACCGCCAACGACCGCGATGTCCGCCGCTTCGCCCTCCGCAAGACCCTCCGCAACATCGACCTCGCCGCCGAGCTGGGCGCGGAGACGTATGTGGCGTGGGGCGGCCGGGAGGGCGCGGAGTCCGGCGGCGCCAAGGACGTACGGCTGGCGCTCGACCGGATGAAGGAGGCGTTCGACCTGCTCGGCGAGTACGTCACCGAGCAGGGCTACAACCTGCGGTTCGCGGTCGAGCCGAAGCCGAACGAGCCGCGCGGCGACATCCTGCTGCCGACCGTCGGCCACGCGCTGGCCTTCATCAACTCGCTGGAGCGCCCCGACATCGTCGGCGTCAACCCCGAGGTCGGCCACGAGCAGATGGCCGGGCTCAACTTCCCGCACGGCATCGCCCAGGCGCTGTGGCACGGCAAGCTCTTCCACATCGACCTCAACGGCCAGACCGGCATCAAGTACGACCAGGACCTCCGCTTCGGCGCGGGCGACCTGCGCTCCGCCTTCTGGCTGGTCGACCTGCTGGAGACCGCCGGATACCAGGGGCCGCGGCACTTCGACTTCAAGCCGCCGCGTACCGAGGACTACGACGGGGTGTGGGCGTCGGCCGCGGGCTGCATGCGCAACTACCTGATCCTCAAGGAGCGCGCCGCAGCCTTCCGCGCCGACCCCGAGGTGCAGGCCGCGCTGCGGGCCTCGCGCCTGGACGAGCTGGCCCTGCCGACGCTCGGCGCGGAGGACACGCTGGGCGGACGGCTGGCCGGACTGCTCGCCGACCGCGGCGCGTACGAGGACTTCGACGTCACGGCGGCGGCCGAGCGGGGCATGGCCTTCGAAGCGCTCGACCAGCTCGCCATGGACCACCTGCTGGGTGTCCGCTGACCGGGGGCAGGCGGCCCGGCCCGCGGTGACTCCCGCGGGGTGCGGGTCGCACCCCGCGTCAGACTTCCCGAGCGAACTGTCACGGGCCTGTGCAGGGCCCGTGGGAGAGCTGTTCAAGGAACTCCTCACCCGGGCTTTATCCCCGGCTCATCGCGGCACCCTGTTTCTCAGCACTCCCTCACACCCGCCTCACCGGAACGTCACCGCTGATTCCTAGCGTTCGCGGCAGCGGGAGCGGAGTGGACGCACCCCCTCCTCGCGTCCACTCCACTCCCGGCTCCACCCACTGCCACCCACGAGGAATCGGATGTTCTTCACGTATCTCCGGCGCGAGCTGCGCCGCCGACGCAAGGCGGCACTCGTCGTCGCCCTGGGCCTCGCGCTCGGCATCGGGCTGGTCATCACCGTCAACTCCGTCTCGTCCGGCATGGGCCAGGCGCAGGACAAGGTCCTCCAGTCGCTGTACGGCCTCGGTACGGACATGACCGTCACCAAGGCCGCGCCCGCCGCCACCGCGAGCGGCGGTACGACCCGCCCCAAGTTCGACTTCGACGCGAACAGCGACGGAAAGACGCAGAGCAGTGACCGCGTCATGGTCCAGGGCTTCCAGACGCTGGCGTCCTCGGTCGTCGGCAAGGTGAGCGGCCAGCAGCACGTCGCGGGCGCGGTCGGCGGCCTCAGCCTCCAAGTGCTCAAGATCGACGGCTCGTTCACGCAAGGACAGTTCCAGCAGAAGCAGGGCACCTCCGGCGGCAGCGGCGGCGGGCGCGGCGGCGGGAACACCCCGCCGCAGGGCGAAGTCCGGGGCGGCGGCGCGCAGTTCGACGCCAACAGCTACACGGTGTACGGCGTCGATGTCTCCAACCTCGCGCTCGGCCCGCTGACTTCGTCGAAGATCACCTCGGGCACCACCTTCACCGCCGCCCAGGCGGACGCCGAGGTCGCCGTGGCCGACTCCGCGTACGCCAAGGAGAACAAGCTCTCGGTCGGCTCGACGGTCACCGTCAAGGACACGAAGTACAAGGTCATCGGCATCGCGACCGCCGACAGCGGCCAGGCGGCGGCCAACCTCTACCTGCCGCTGAAACAGGCGCAGACGCTCTCGGACTCCGCGGACAAGATCACCACGGTGTACGTCAAGGCGTCCGGCTCGCAGCAGATCGACAGCGTCAAGTCGGCCATCCAGAAGAACATTTCGGGGACCACGGTCACCACCTCGGCCGATCTGGCCTCCACCGTCTCCGGCTCGCTGTCGACGGCGTCCTCGCTCGCCACCAACGTCGGCAAGTGGCTGTCGATCGCCGTCCTCGTCGCGGCCTTCCTGGTCGCGGGGCTGCTCACCTCCTCCGCCGTCAGCAGGCGGGTACGGGAATTCGGCACGCTCAAGGCGCTCGGCTGGAAGAGCGGCCGGGTCACCCGGCAGGTGATGGGCGAAGCGCTGGTCAACGGGCTGCTCGGCGGTGTCCTCGGCATCGCGCTCGGCCTGGCGGGGGCGTACGCGGTCACCGCGATCAGCCCGACGCTCAGCGCTCAACTCGGCTCCAACGGAGGCGGTGGCGGTGCGGGCGGCGGCGGGGGCGGCGGCTTCGGCGGCCCGGCCCGTTCCGCCGCCAAGACCGTCGACATCGCGCTGAGCGCCCCGGTCAGCGTCCACACCATCGCCCTCGCCGTCGGCCTGGCCGTCGCGGGCGGCCTGATCGCGGGCGCCTTCGGCGGCTGGCGCGCCTCCCGGCTGCGCCCCGCCGACGCCCTGCGCCGCGTCGAATAGCCCCTCGTCCAGAAGAAATTGACCATGTATCAGTTGACCGGCGTGACCAAGCGCTACCGGCGCGGCAAGGCCACCGTGGACGCCCTCAAGGGCATCGACCTGGCCATCGCCGACGGCGACCAGCTCGTCATCCAGGGCCCCACCGGCGGCGGCAAGTCCACGCTCCTCCAGATGCTCGGCGGCCTCGACCGCCCGACGTCGGGCGCCGTGGAGCTGGACGGCGTCGACCTCGCCAAGCTCGGCGAGGCCAAGCTCACCAAGGTGCGGTCGGAGAACATCGGCTTCATCTTCCAGAGCTTCAACCTCATCCCGACCCTCACCGCGCAGGAGAACGTCGAGACCGCCCTCGTACCCATGGGGGTCAAGGGCGCGGCCCGCCGCGAACGCGCCGCGCGGGCACTGGAGTCGGTGAGCCTCGGCGAACGGCTGACCCACCTGCCCTCCGAACTCTCCGGCGGCCAGCAGCAGCGCGTCGCCATCGCCCGCGCCCTGGTCAAGGAGCCCAAGGTGCTGCTCGCCGACGAGCCCACCGGCAACCTCGACGAGGGCACCCGCGACGACATCATGGGCCTGCTCGAAGGGCTCTGGCGCGACCGCGGCCTCACCTTCATCCTCGTCACCCACGACTCGGGCATCGCCAAGCGGGCGCCGCGGCTGGCGACGATCAGGAAGGGGACGCTGACGCTGCGCGAGCGCACGCCCGCCTGAGCGGGGAGCGCGGCGGGCCCCCCGCCTCCCCTCCGCCGGTCGGTCCGTCCGGCGGCGGAGAGGCGGCGCCGCATTGTCGGTGCCCGGTGCCACGCTGGACCGCGGACGGGCCGCACGCCCGAGAGCCGGGCCGGCCCGCCCGGCCCGCCCGGCCCGCCCGGCCCGCCGCGACCAGGGGAGACCGATGCCAGAGCCGACCGCACCACTGCGTACGACCTTCACCGCCGTCGTCCTCGACGCGCCCGACGCGACGGCGCTCGCCGACTTCTACCGGCGGCTGCTCGGCTGGGAGGTCACCGCGCGGGAGCCCGACTGGGTCAAGCTCAACCCGCCCGGCGGCGGCACGGGCCTGTCCTTCCAGACCGAGCCCCTCTACACCCCGCCGACCTGGCCCTCCGCCCCCGCCGCGCAGCAGATGATGCTGCATCTCGACTTCGAGGTCACCGACCTCCCGGCGGGCACCGCCACCGCCCTGGCCTGCGGCGCCACCCTCGCCGCGCACCAGCCGGAGGACGACACGCGGATCTTCCTCGACCCGGCCGGTCACCCCTTCTGCCTCTGGGTGCGCACCGACGTCTGAGCCCCGCCGGGACCGGGGGTGCGGAGCCTCAGAACCCGGGCCGGGCCCGCTCCCGCCGACCCGCGCGGGAATCTCTTCGAGAAGATCCCGGATTCGCGCGTGAGGTCTCCGGATCAGGGGTGTCTTAAGAATGTCAGGGCCCATGAGGCCGCCACATGCACCGTAGGGTCGGCGTATTCGTACGATCCACCGTCGTGCGATCCGCGTCAGTGGATCCGCGCGACCCGGCCGGTGTACTTGCGAACACCAGGAGACCCGGTATGACCACGACGAAGGCCGAAGCGCCGGTTTCGCCCCAGCGCACCAGCACGGACCGCGACGACGACGGCAGCAAGGGGCAGGGCCTGGAGAAGCGGGCCGACGGCGCCTTCCGCGTGCCCGCCGAGCGCGGCCGTACGTCCATCGCCAATTCCGTCGTGGAGAAGATCGCGGGCATGGCGGCACGTGAGGTGCTCGGCGTCCACGACTTCGGCGGCAGCCTCGCCCGCAGCATGGGCGCCATCCGCGACCGCGTCCCCGGTGGCCGCCCCAACGTGACCCGCGGCGTCAAGGTCGAGGTCGGCGAGCGGCAGACGGCCGTGGACCTGGAGCTGGTGGTCGAGTACGGCGTCGCCATCACCGATGTGTCCGCCGACGTACGGGAGAACGTGATCTCCGCCGTCGAGCGCATGACCGGCCTCGAGGTCGTCGAAGTCAACGTCTCGATCGTCGACGTGCACCTGCCCGACGAGGACGACGACACCCCCGCCGAGGGACGAGTGCAGTAGCCGTTCTCCGGGGGCGCCGGGGCTGTCCCACCCCGGCGCCCCCGCACGCCGCTGCCGCTCGCACGAACCCGGTGCCGTACGGCACACCCCCGTGGACCGCGATCACCTGTTGGACGGACGACGTTGACCTGCTTGTACGTGCCTCTGCTCGCCGCCGAGGACCCGGCGCGGTGCCGTGTCCGGTGAGGCGTCCGACGGGGCGCCGTCGCATGTGCCCCCGCCCGAGCCGGAGCCCCCGGCGTCCGGGCGGGAGGAAGACCTGCTGGTCGCCCGCGCGAGCGAGGGCGACGACGAGGCGTTCGAGATCCTGGTACGGCGGCACAGCGGCGAACTGCTGCGCCTGGCACGCCGGTTGCTCGGCAACGACGCCGAGGCGGAGGACGCGGTGCAGGACGCGTATGTCAGCGCGTGGCGGCGGCTGCCGGAGTTCCGCAGGAACGCGGCCTTCGGCACGTGGATGTACCGCATCGTGACCAACCGCTGCCTCAACGTCCTCAGGGGCCGCCGCCCCACTCAGCCGCTGGACTCGATCGTCGAACCGGCCGCGCCCGAGTACCAGTCCTCGCCCGTCCGCGCCGCGGAGTCCGCCGCGTCGGCCGAGGCGCTGCACCGCGCGCTGGCCGGGCTCACACCCGAGCAGCGCGCGTGCTGGGTGCTGCGCGAATTCCACGGCCTGTCGTACGACGAGATCGCCGCCGCCGTGGGGATCGGCGAACCGGCCGTCCGGGGACGGATCTTCCGCGCCCGCCGCTATCTGACGGAGGCGATGGACACATGGCGCTAGACGACGAACTCCTGCCCTGCGACGCCTCGTTGGCCGATCTGTGGGAGGGCGGCGAGCCCGCCCCCGGCCACGAGGACTGCCCGCACTGCCGGGACTCGCTCGCCGAACTGGCCCAGCTCGACCAGGCCGTGCACCAGGCGCTGGCGGTACGCGACCTGCCCGCGCCCGATCTGGCCGCCCGCGTGATGGACCTGGTGCGGACGGAACTGCGGCCCGGCCGCCTCGTACCGCTCGGCGACCCCGCGGCCGACGACTGGATCACCGAGACCGCCGCCGCCCGGCTCTTCCGGCAGGCCGCGGACGCGGTTCCCGGTGTCGTGGCCGGGAGCTGCCGGATCACCGCGGCCCGCGAGCCCGCGCGCTACGTACTGCCCGGGCTGCCGCTGCCGCGCGTGCCGCTGCGGGTCCGCCTGGAAGTGGCCGTCGTCCTCAGCCGTACCGTCCCCGAGGCCGCCGCGGCGGTCCGCGAACGCGTCATGAACGCGGCGCACGCGGTGATCGGCCTGGACGTCGCCGCGGTGGATGTGTCGGTGGTGGACGTCCTGGACGACGGGGCGGCGGCCGACCGCCCGCTCAACGACGCGACCTCCGGGGAGGGCTGACCCGATGAACCCGCTGACCCGTACACCGGAAGAGCGCGAGACCGCGACCGCGGCGGGCGCCGCCGCGGTCGACGTCCCCGGCGTCGCCTACCTCAGCCCGCGCCTGACCGACCGCCTGCGCTCGCGTACCGCCCCCGGTGTCACGGTGCGGTGGCGGACCGACCCCGCGCAGTGCGCGGTCACGGTCTCGCTGGCCGTGCGCACCGGCTACCAGGCGGCCCGGGTCGCCCAGCACGTGCGGGAGGCGGTCGTCGAGGCGGTCTACAGGACGTATCCGCAGACGCTGACCACGCCGGTCACGGTGTCGGTGACGGTCACCGCGATCGTCTGAGACCGCCCGTTTTCACCGGGTACGTCCCCGCGCGTGATGTCCGTCCGCCCACGGTGTCCAAGGGTGCAGACCCTTCGAGATTCGAGAGAGGACACAGACCGCCATGGACGCCACGGCTCCCTTCACCTGTCCGACCGCGCTGGACGACGACGGGATACTCACCCTCCGGCCGTGCGGGGACATCGACCTCGAAGCGCGCCCGGCTCTGACCCAGGCCCAACTGGCGCTGCGCCCCGGCCTGCGGGGGGTCCACCTCGACTTCGACGCCGTCCCCTTCATGGACACGACGGCGCTGCGCTTCCTGAGCAGCCTGCACGCCCGCTGCACCGCCTTCGCGCTCCCGCTCCACATCACGGGTCTGCGCCCCCAGCACCGCCGCATGCTCTCCCTGTCCGACTACCGCCTCCCCACCTCCCCGACCTCCCCCACCACAACCGCCTGACCCTCCGGCGGCGCCCCGAAGCGGGCCACGCAGTGCCAGACGCGCTTGAGCGACTGCGGGTCGTGGCGGCCGGTGCGGGCGGCCTCGCCGATGACGCGCGGGTCGAGGAATCCGCCCTCCGCGATCTCGGCGCCCAGCGCGACGAATTCCGGTCCCCGGTAGTCCGGGTGGCGGCGCAACTCCGTGACGGCGAGGCGGAAACCGGCGTGCCACTCCAGCGGGCACGGCAGCAGGCGCGCGGCGTCCTCCACGGCGGTGCCGCGGTGGCTCGGGTCGAGCACCAGCGCCTCCACGTCCTCGGCGAGCACCACGGGACCGTGCACCTGCGCCTCCACATAGCCGTCGAGCGCGTCCCCCCGCCCGGCCGCGGTGTCCGCGCGGGCCAGCTCCACCAGGGCCGACACCGTCCCTTCGACCCCGAAGTCGGACGGTTCCCGGGCGCTGTCCGGATAGCAGAAGGTCGCCCGCGCCAGCGTCCCGGCGCGCAGCCGGAAGTGCGCGGACCCGAAGCGCGGGGCCGCGCCGACCCGCTCGCGCCGGAAGTTCAACGCCCCGTACACCGGCCGTGCCCGCCCGTCCGCCCGGTCGTACGCGCCCCCGAAGATCCGGCTCTCCCACCGCCACCGGTCTCCGCCCGGATACGCGGTCAGGCCCCCGTTGCTCGTACCGGTCACGAACTGCGACCGGTACACGCCCTCCCGTCCCAGCGCCTCCAGCATCCCCCCGCGGTCCGGATGGAAATTCACACTCACCCGCACCCCGGCGGCAACCGGCGTCCCGGCCCGCGCCAGCCCGGTCACGTGGCGCAACGCCTCATCCGCCGCGAGCGGCGTTTCCCCGGTCACGTCATCCACCCCTTGCCCCCTGCCTCCTGTGCGGGCCGAGCCGTCGGCCGTCAGCGCGGGGCCGGGGCCAGGCCGTCGGCGACGAGGCCGGCGAGGACGGCTTCGCCGAGGGTCTGGACGGCGGACTGGGGGCGGACCATGACGGTGATCTCCTTGATCAGCCCGGCCGGGTCGAACTGGAGCATGTCGATGCCGTGGATCTCCTTGCCGTTGACGGTGGCGCGGAAGAGCAGGATCGCGGACGGGGCGTCGGTGCCGTCACCGGTGGTCCGGGCGGAGCCGTCGAACCGGCCGATGTAGCGGAAGTCCTCGAAGGTGCGCACCAGGACGTGGAAGAGGCCGACGACGAGCGGCTTGCCCTCGAACGGGGTGAACTTCACCGGGCTGTAGAGCCGGATGTCGTCGGTGAACAGGCGGCTGAGGGCCTCGACGTCGCCCGACTCGACGGCGGCGCGGAAGGCGGAGGGGTCTGCGGTCACGGCGTCCGTCGCGGTCACGGCGGCTGCTCCTTCGGTTCTGGAGGGCTGCCCTGGGCGGACCCCCTAGTCGTGCATCTGATTAGTCACTTTCTTGAGTAGCATGTCGAGCGTACAACGGACCGGGCGGACGGGAGGAGGCCGGGCGATGGCTTTGCGCCACGCGGTGCTCGCGGCGCTGCTGGACGAGGAGCTGAGCGGCTACCAGCTGGCCAAGGCGTTCAACGTCGGCGTGGCCAACTTCTGGCACGCGCTGCCCCAGCAGCTCTACGCGGAACTGACCAGGCTGGAGAGCGACGGCCTGGTCACCGGCCGGGAGGTCGTCCAGGACACGCGGCCGAACAAGCGCCTCTTCCAGGTGACCGACGCCGGCCTCGCCGAACTGGAACGCTTCGCGGCGGCGCCCGCGAAACCGTCCTTCATCCGTGATGAACTCCTTGTGAAGGTTCAGACCGCCGACCGCCTCGGCACCGAGGCCGTCATCGCCCAGCTCATGGAGCGCGCCGCCTTCGCGGCGGCGAAGGCCGAGCTGTTCACGACCCTGCTCGGCAAGCTCCGCGGCGACCGGGACGAGGAGGACTTCCTGCGCCACGGCACCCGCATCGGCCCGTATCTGACGTGCCTGCGCGGCCTCGCCTTCGAGCGGGGAAACGCCGAGTGGTGCGAGCGCAGCGCGGCCGTGCTGCGCGCGAGGCTGTCGGCGCGGGCCTGACGGCGGCACTACGCTCGGGGCCATGAGCGACAAGCACATCGGGCACCAGGACATCGGCCACCAGCACTTCGAGACCCTCGCGATCCACGCCGGCCAGGCCGCGGACGCGCAGACCGGGGCCGTGGTGACGCCGATTTACCAGGTGTCGACGTACAAGCAGGACGGTGTCGGCGGCCTGCGCGGCGGCTACGAGTACAGCCGGTCGGCCAACCCGACCAGGACCGCCCTCGAAGAGAACCTGGCGGCGCTGGAGGGCGGCAGCCGCGGCCTCGCCTTCGCCTCGGGGCTCGCGGCCGAGGACTGCCTGCTGCGTACGATGCTCGCGCCGGGCGACCACGTGGTGATCCCGAACGACGCGTACGGCGGCACCTTCCGGCTCTTCGCGAAGGTCGTGGAGCGCTGGGGCGTGCGCTGGTCGGTGGCCGACACCTCCGACGTCCAGGCGGTACGGGACGCGCTCCGGCCGGAGACCAAGCTGATCTGGGTCGAGACGCCCTCGAACCCGCTGCTCGGCATCACCGACATCGCGGCGGTCGCCGGGGTCGCCCGGCAGGCCGGGGTGCGGCTGGTGGTCGACAACACCTTCGCGAGCCCTTACCTCCAGCAGCCGTTGGCGCTCGGCGCGGACGTCGTCGTGCACTCCACGACCAAGTACATGGGCGGCCACTCCGACGTGGTCGGCGGCGCGCTGGTCACCTCGGACGCGGGCCTGGGCGAGGAGTTGGCGTACCACCAGAACGCGATGGGCGCGGTCGCCGGGCCGTTCGACGCGTGGCTGGTGATGCGCGGCGTCAAGACGCTCGCGGTACGGATGGACCGGCACAGCGCCAACGCGACGCGGGTGGCCGGCATGCTGGCCGCGCACCCGAAGGTGGCGCAGGTGTACTACCCCGGTCTGCCGGAGCACGCGGGGCACGAGGTGGCCGCCAAGCAGATGAAGGCGTTCGGCGGCATGGTGTCCTTCCGCGTCGTGGGCGGCGAGGACGCGGCGGTCGCCGTCTGCGACCGCGCGGAGCTCTTCACGCTCGGCGAATCCCTCGGCGGCGTCGAGTCGTTGATCGAGCACCCGGGCCGTATGACGCACGCCTCGGTGGCCGGTTCCGCGCTGGAGGTGCCCGCCGATCTGGTACGCCTGTCGGTCGGCATCGAGGCCGCGGACGACCTGCTGGCCGACCTGGCGCAGGCCCTCGGCTGAGGTCGTGACACGGTCGTGAGAGCGTGAACTTCCGGGCCCGTACGGTCGCGCGCGCCGCGTACCGTACGGGCCCGGCGCCTTTCCCACGAAAGGCGTCAGTCCGTCGCCGACCACCAACTGCCGTCCGTCGGCGTCGTAGGGGCCGAGTGGTCGGGCCACGCCACCGCGGCCAGGACCAGACCGGCCACGACGGCCGCGAACAGCACCAGCCACAGGGTGAGTCGGACGACCCGGCGGCGGCGTACGATCCGGCGTCCGCGGGCGGCGGCGCGGGCGGTGAGATCGAGCGGGACCACCGGGTGCGGGGTGTCCAGCAGGCGGCGCACCTCGTCGTCGCGGCGGTTGGGCAGGCGGCTCACGGCGCCACCGCGCTGGACTCGGCCAACTCCGCTGCCTCGGAAGCCGGTTCGGTCTCCCTGGGGGCTCTGCGGGCCCGCGCCGCGGCGGCGGCCACGGCCCTGGC
>NZ_JBEXNE010000048.1:0-27259 GCF_040610915.1 Streptomyces sp. NPDC003300
GCCCCGGCGGTGGGGCGGCCCCCCGGGCCGGCCGCCCCCCCCCCCCCGGCGCCCCGGGGGTCCCCCCCCGCCGCCGGGGGGGCGGGGGCAACCGCGCGCTTGGCCCACCCTGTGTCGCGGCCCTGCGGCGGTCGCGACGGCCGCGCCGGGTCCCGCGCCTCCCCCGAGAAGGGACGCCCGCGCGATGAGCGAGATCAGCGCAGCCCACGAGATCCCCGCGGTCGGCGCCCCGGCACCCGACTTCGCCCTGCCCGACCAGCACGGCCGTACCCTGCGCCTGGCCGACTTCCGCGGCCGGAAGAACGTCGTGCTGCTCTTCTACCCCTTCGCCTTCACCGGCGTGTGCACCGGCGAGCTGTGCGCGCTGCGCGACGAGCTGCCCGCGTTCCAGAACGCGGACGTGCAACTGCTCGCCGTCTCCTGCGACTCGATGCACTCGCTGCGGGTCTTCGCCGACCAGGAGGGCCTGGACTACCCGCTGCTGTCCGACTTCTGGCCGCACGGCGCGGTCTCCCGCGCCTACGGCGTCTTCGCCGAGGACAAGGGCTGCGCCCTGCGCGGCACCTTCGTCATCGACAAGGAGGGCACCGTGCGCTGGACCGTCGTCAACGGGCTGCCGGACGCCCGCGATCTTCACGACTACGCAAAGGCGCTCGAATCGCTGTAGACCTCGGGAACCCGTCACTAAGCTCGGCACGTTGATCCGGCACCAGCGCAGGATCTGTGCACGCGTACGCCACGCACACAGCACGCACGAACCGATTTGGGAGGACTCGTGGGAGTCAGCCTCAGCAAGGGTGGCAACGTCTCGCTGACCAAGGAGGCGCCGAATCTCACGGCCGTCGTCGTCGGTCTGGGCTGGGACGCCCGCACCACCACCGGCAACGACTTCGACCTCGACGCGAGCGCGCTGCTCACCAGCGACCAGGGCAAGGTGCTCTCCGACGCGCACTTCGTCTTCTTCAACAACCTCACCAGCCCCGACGGCTCCGTGGTGCACACCGGTGACAACCTCACCGGTGAGGGCGAGGGCGACGACGAGGTCATCAACGTGAATCTGGCCGGTGTCCCGGCCGATGTCGCGAAGATCGTCTTCCCCGTCTCCATCTACGAGGCCGAGAGCCGCCAGCAGAGCTTCGGCCAGGTGCGCAACGCCTACATCCGGGTGCTCAACGCGGCGGACCAGCGCGAGCTGGCCCGCTACGACCTGACCGAGGACGCCTCGACCGAGACCGCCATGGTCTTCGGCGAGCTGTACCGGCACGGCGCGGAGTGGAAGTTCCGCGCCATCGGCCAGGGCTACGCCTCGGGACTGCGCGGCATCGCCCAGGACTTCGGCGTCAACGTCTGATCGCGGTGCGGCGCCCGGCCACCGGGCGCCGCCCGTCCCTGGCGGACCCAGGACCCAGGGCCCACCCAGCACCCAGGACCCACCCAGCACACCCTGCGACGGGGAGGAACGAAACACGATGGGCGTCACGCTCGCCAAGGGAGGCAATGTCTCCCTCTCCAAGGCCGCGCCGAATCTCACCAAGGTGCAGATCGGTCTCGGCTGGAGTTCCCGCTCGACCACCGGAGCCGACTTCGACCTGGACGCCAGCGCGCTGCTCTGCGGCAACGGCCGGGTCCTGGGAGACGAGTTCTTCGTCTTCTACAACAACCTCAAGAGCCCGGAGGGTTCCGTCGAGCACACCGGCGACGAACTGGTCGGCGGCACCGGCGGTGACGACGAGACGATCCTGGTGGACCTGAGCCTCGTCCCCGAGCGCGTCGACAAGATCGTCTTCCCGGTCTCGATCTACGACGCCGACGCCCGTTCCCAGACCTTCGGCCAGGTCAGCAACGCGTACATCCGGGTGCTCAACCAGGCGGACGGCGCCGAACTGGCCCGTTACGACCTGACCGAGGACGCCTCGACCGAGACCGCGATGATCTTCGGCGAGCTCTACCGCTACAGCGGCGAGTGGAAGTTCCGTGCGGTAGGTCAGGGGTACGCCTCCGGACTGCGCGGCATCGCCCTAGACTTCGGGGTCAACGTTTCGTAAAGCCGCGTACCTCGCGGGGGTCCTCGTGATCATCAGGGAAATAGGTAGGTAGCTCGTGCTCCTCAGAACATTCGGCTGGTCGTTCGGCATCACTGCCGCCGGCCTCGCCCTGGCCGGCGTCCTCTGGGGCTGGAAGGGCCTGGCCATTGTCGCGATCCTGTCGGTCCTCGAGATCTCACTCTCGTTCGACAACGCGGTGATCAACGCGGGCATCCTCCGCAAGATGAATGCCTTCTGGCAGAAGATGTTCCTCACCATCGGCGTGCTGATCGCCGTCTTCGGCATGAGGCTCGTCTTCCCGATCATCATCGTCGCCATCACGGCCAAGCTCAGTCCGTGGGAAGCGGTCAGGGTCGCGATCAACGACCACGACCGCTACGAGGCGCTGGTCACCGGCGCGCACCCGGCGATCGCCGCCTTCGGTGGCATGTTCCTGCTGATGATCTTCCTCGACTTCATCTTCGAGGAGCGGGAGATCACCTGGCTGGGCTGGCTGGAGAAGCCGCTGGCCAAGGTCGGCAAGCTGGACATGCTCTCCGTCGTGGTCGCGCTGGTCGCGCTGCTCGTCGCCGCCACCACCGTCGCCACCGGCGTCCCGCTGCACGGCGGTCACGGCACCATCGACAAGGGTGAGACGGTGCTGCTGGCGGGCGTCGGCGGCCTGCTCACGTATCTCATCGTCGGCGGTGTCTCCAGCTTCTTCGAGGAGCGGCTGGAGGACGACGACGAGGACGACGAGGACGGCGCGGAAGCGGGCGGAGCGGAGCCCGTCGCGGCGAAGAACGGCAACGGCGTCAGCACCGGACAGGTCGTGGGCCTGGCGGGCAAGGCCGCGTTCTTCATGTTCCTCTACCTCGAAGTCATCGACGCGTCCTTCTCCTTCGACGGTGTCGTCGGCGCCTTCGCGGTCAGCAACGACATCTTCGAGATCGCGCTGGGTCTCGGCATCGGCGCGATGTACATCAGGTCGCTGACCGTCTTCCTGGTCCGCAAGGGCACCCTGGACGACTACGTCTACCTGGAGCACGGAGCGCACTACGCGATCGGCGCGCTGGCCGTCATCCTGCTCGTCACGATCAAGTACGACGTCAGCGAGGTCATCACCGGTCTGGTCGGCGTGGTGCTGATCGCCGCTTCGTACTGGTCCTCGGTGGTACGCAACCGCCGACTCGGGGAAGACTCCGGGCAACCGGACGGTGACAAGGACGACGACAAGGCGGAAGTCGCGAGCGGGGTCTGACCCCGGTCGCGCCAGCGCTGCCCCCGCCGTCCGGCGGGGGCAGCCTCATGTCAGGGGAGGGCGAGGGCAGATGGCCTGGTGGAGTTTTCTGCGGCCGAGCGGCGGGCAGCAGTTCGACGTCGCGAACGCGCACACCGTGGAACTCACCAAGCGGCACCCGATGGTGTCGCTGTCCAAGCAGGGAGCGGCCGTCGGCAACCTCCGGGTCAACCTCTCGTGGTCGATGCGGACATCCGACACCGGTGGCTGGGCCACCTCCAACGGCGGGTTCTTCCGCCGCCAGCTCGACGTCTTCAAACCGCGCGTGGTGCAGGCGGCCGGACCCGCCATGGTCAATGTCGACCTCGACCTGGCCTGCATGTACGAACTGGCCGACGGCAGCAAGGGAGTTGTCCAGCCGCTCGGCAATCTGCTGGGCGACCTGGACGCGCCGCCGTACATCCAGATGAGCGGCGACGACCGGTTCGGCGGCACCTCGGGCGAGACGCTGTACATCAACTTCGACAAGCGGGACGAATTCCGGCGGCTGCTGGTCTTCGTCTACATCTACGACGGCACGCCCGCCTTCGACCGCACGCACGCGAAGGTCGAGATCTTCCCGACCTCGGGCCCGCGCATCGAGATCCCGCTCAACGAGCGGGAGCCGCAGGCCCGTTCGTGCGCCGTCGTGCTGATCGAGAACCGCAAGGGCGAGCTGGTCGTGCGCCGCGAGGTCAGGTACGTCTACGGCTTCCAGGCCGAGATCGACCGGCTCTACGGCTGGGGCCTCCAGTGGGGCCGCGGCTACAAGTCCAAGGTCTGACCGCGTCCGGCGCGCTGTCCGCGCGGGTCAGCTGCCCGACTGGAACTGGGGTCCCTGCGGCGGCAGTTGGAAGCCGCCGTCGTTGGCGGCGGCGGCCACCGGCTGCGGGTAGCCGTACGCCGGGTAGCCCTGCTGCGGCTGCTGGTGGACCGCGGGGGCCGTGGTGGCCGCCACGGGCTGCGGGTAGCCGTAGGCGGGCTGTGCGGGCACGTGGCCGGGCGAGGGAGCCTGGAGCGGGTATCCGTACGCACTGGTGGGCGCGGGCTCCGGCTCCTGGGCGTACGGCGCGGTCTGCTGGGACACCGGCCCGGCCGTGGGCGGCGCCGCCGGGGAGACGGTGGGCGGCGCGGTCGTGGCCGGTACGGCAGTACGGTCGGAGTCGCCGCCCTCGACGTCGTCCACCGCGATGCCGAATTCGGTGGCCACGCCGACCAGACCGGTGTCGTACCCCTGGCCCAGGGCGCGGAATTTCCAGCCGCCGTCCTTGCGGTAGATCTCGCCGCAGTTCAGGGCGGTCTCGTAGCCGGTGTCGGGGCGCACCTCGAAGGTGATGACGGGCGCGTGCTGCGGCCCCGTGGTGTCGTAGAGGAGCACACACAGGTCCTGGACCTGCGCGAAGGGGCCGCCGTCGCAGGAGGCGACGATCACGACGCGGTCCACGTCGGAGCCGAGGGCGGCCAGGTCGACCTCGACGGTGTCGGTCAGGCTGCCGGAGACGCGTTTCTTGGGCAGGTGACGGGCGAGCCCCGAGGGGTGGCGCGGTTCGTTGTAGAAGACGAAGTCGGCGTCGGAACGGACCTTGCCGTTGGAACCGAGCAGCAGCACGGAGGCGTCAACATCGGGGGAACCGGACGCCGGGGTCCAGCGCAGTACCGCCCGGATTCCGGGGGCGTCCAGTGGGGTGTTCGAGCCCTTCACCATCACGTGCGTCATACCGGTCATCCTGCCCTCCCCGTGGCGTGCGCCACAACGCCGGGCGGGACGGTCACGCGGTGGACCCGCCGCGGTTACCTGTTTTTCACGTGTGGAGGGAACCTCTACCCCATGCTCGCACGTACGATAATCGGCCAGATATCATCGGGCTCACTACCTCGAAATGGGGCGTATGCGACACTTCGGGCACCTCGCTCCTGAAGCCAGGAGCGAACTGTTTCACCGCGAGCCGCAGGAGTTCACTGCCGACTCGCCCGCACGCATGCTCGCGGTCGCCCTCGGCGCCACCCTCTACAGCCCCGCCACCCGCCCGCAGCTCGCGGACGACGTGGTGAAGCAGGCCGCCCGGGGTGTGGTGTCGATGGTCCTGTGCCTGGAGGACTCCATCGACGACCGCGACGTCGTCGCAGGTGAGGCCAATCTCGTCCGGCAGTTCGCCGATCTCGCGACCCGGCCGGAGGCGGCCCTTCCGCTGCTGTTCATCCGGGTCCGCACGCCCGCGCAGATCACCGACCTGGTGACACGGCTCGGCGGCACCGTGGAACTGCTGTCCGGATTCGTGCTGCCCAAGTTCACCGAGGAGACCGGCGTCCCCTTCCTGGAGGCCATGGCGCACGCGGAGGCCGCCAGCGGGCGGCGCCTTTTCGCCATGCCCGTACTGGAGTCCCCGCAGCTCCTGCACCTGGAGAGCCGGGTCGAGACGCTCTACGGGATATCCAGGACGGTCGACAAATACCGCGAGCGGGTGCTCGCCCTGCGCCTGGGCGTCACCGACTTCTGCTCCTCCTACGGCCTGCGCCGCGCCCCCGCGATGACCGCCTACGACGTGCAGATCGTCGCCTCGGTGATCGCCGACGTGGTCAACGTCCTCGGCCGCGCCGACGGCAGCGGCTTCACCGTGACGGGACCGGTCTGGGAGTACTTCAGGCACCACGAGCGGATGTTCAAGCCGCAACTGCGCCGCAGCCCCTTCACCCCCGAGGCCGAGGACCTGCGCGACACCCTCATCGAGCGCGACATGGACGGACTGCTCCGCGAGATCGAGCTGGACCGCGCCAACGGCCTCCAGGGCAAGACCTGCATCCACCCCACCCACGTGCCCGTCGTGCACGCGCTGAGCGTCGTCACGCACGAGGAGTTCTGCGACGCGGCCGACATACTCGACGAGGACCGCTCCGGCGGCGGCGTCATGCGGTCCGCGTACACCAACAAGATGAACGAGGTGAAGCCGCACCGCGCCTGGGCGGAGCGCACCATGCGCCGCGCCGAGGTTTTCGGCGTCGCCCAGGAGGACATCGGCTTCGTGGAACTGCTCGCGGCGAGCCTGCCGCAGTCCTGAGCGCGGTCCCGGAACAGCCTCCAGCGCAGTCCTGAGCACGGCCAGGCGCCGCGCCCAGCCCTGAGCACGGCCCCCGCGCCGCGCTCGCACCGAACGGAAGAGAAGCACCGCATGGCAACGCACACGCCCTGGCCGGGCCAGTGGGTCGCGGACCGGCTGGGCATCGGCCTGGTGGGCGAGGGCCTGCACGGAGTGCTCGGCCTCGCGCTGCGCCGCAACCCCAAGCGCGCCCACCTGCTGGTCTCCAACATCCTCGGCAAGCACGTCCCGCAGGACCCGCGCGCGGTCTACGGCTCCGCGTACGCGCTCGGCGAGCGGGTCCGCGACCTGCTCGGCCCGGACGCGGTCGCCGACGCCGTGGTCCTCGGCTACGCCGAGACCGCGACAGGGCTCGGCCACTGCGTCGCCGACGGCGTCGGCGGTGTGCCGTACCTGCACTCCACCCGGCGCGAGGTCGCGGGCGTCGCGGCGGGCGGCGGCTTCCAGGAGGAGCACAGCCACGCCACCGGGCACCTGCTGCTCCCCGAGGACCCGGCGCTGCTGGCGGGCAGCGGCCCGCTGGTCCTCGTCGACGACGAGTTCTCCACCGGCCAGACCATCCTCAACACCATCCGTGACCTGCACGGACGCCACCCGCGCGAGCGGTATGTGGTGGTCGCCCTCACCGACATGCGGTCCGCCGCCGACCAGGCGCGGCTGGAGGACTTCGCGGCGGAACTCGGCGCCCGCGTGGACGTCGTCGCCCTGGTCGCGGGGGCCGTCACGCTCCCCGAGGGCGTGCTGGAGCGCGGCCAGGCCCTGGTGGCCGCCCACGAGACGCCGCCGCCCGCGCCCGCCGACTACTACGACCTCACGCACGTCGAGCTGGACTGGCCGGCCGGGGTGCCGGACGGCGGCAGGCACGGCTTCCTGCCCGAGCACCGCGCCGCCCTGGAGGCCGCGCTGCCCGCGATGGGACAGCGGCTGGCCGCCGCGCTCCCGCCCGGCGCCCGCCGCGTCCTCGTCCTCGGCAACGAGGAGCTGATGTACGCCCCGCTGCGGCTGGCGGAGGCGCTGCGGCGGCACACCGCCGCAGCGGACGCGGGCCTTGAGGGCCTGGGGCGGCACACCGCCGCAGCGGACGCGGGCCTTGGGGGCTCGCAGGCGGCCCCTGGCGGCGCTCTCGACGTGCGCTACTCCACCACCACCCGCTCGCCGGTGCTGGCCGTCGACGACCCCGGCTACGCCATCCGCAGCCGGATCGTGTTCCCCGCCCACGACGAGCCCAGCGACGGCCCCGGCGACCGGTACGCGTACAACGTGGCGGGCGCGGGCTTCAACGCGGTCGTCTGCGTCATCGACTCCGCGGGCGAGACCCCCGAGCTGTACGGGCCCGGCGGCCTGATCGCCCAGCTCGCCGCGCACACCGACCGCGTACTGGTCGCCGTCGTCCCCACCTACCGGCCGCGGCCCCGGCTGCACGCCCGGTTGCGGTCCCGGCTCACCGCCGGAACCGAGTCCCGTCCCCGACCGAACGGACACGCCGCACCGATGAGCCCCGCCCCTGTGAGCGCCACCGCCCGACCGCTGCCCGAGCCCCTGCGCGGCCCCGCCTTCTCGTCGTACGCGGCGGACGAGGTCGGCTGGCTGCTCAAGGACCTGTCGGAGGTCGAGCTGGAAGCGCCGACCGAGGAGCGCGAGGAGGCCATCCAGAGCGGCGGCGCGCACTACGCCGAGTCGCTGCCCGTCGAGTACCAGCCGAGCGCCGCGTACCAGGACCTGTTCAAGGCCGCCCTCGACGGCTCCGCCGAACGCATCGCGCGCGCGGTCGGCGCCGTCACCGAACTCGTGCTCGCCGAGCGCGGCCCTGACGCCGTCCTGGTCTCGCTGGCCCGCGCTGGCACCCCGGTCGGCGTGCTGATGCGCCGCTGGGCCCGGCACGCGCACGGCCTGGACCTGCCGCACTACGCCGTCTCCATCGTCCGCGGCCGGGGCATCGACCGCAACGCGCTGAGCTGGCTGGCCGCCCACCACGACGCGGCGAACGCCGTGTTCGTCGACGGCTGGACGGGCAAGGGCGCCATCACCCGCGAACTGGCCGAAGCCGTCAAGGACTTCGACGGCGAAGGCGTCTTCGACCCGGACATCGCGGTGCTCGCCGACCCCGGCGGCTGCGTGTCCACCTACGGCACCCGCGACGACTTCCTGATCCCCTCCGCGTGCCTCAACTCCACGGTCTCCGGCCTCATTTCGCGCACCGTGCTGCGCGCCGACCTGACCGGGCCCGACGACTACCACGGCGCGAAGTTCTACCGCGAGCTGGCGGGCGCCGACGTCTCCGGGCTCTTCCTCGACACCGTCACCGCCGCCTTCGACCGGGTCGGCGACGCCGTCGCCGAGGACGTCAAGTCGCTGCGCTCCGCCGACCGTTCACCCACCTGGGCGGGCTGGGCCGCGGTCGAGCGGATCAGCCAGGAGTACGGCATCGGCGACGTGAACCTCGTCAAGCCCGGCGTCGGCGAGACCACCCGCGTGCTGCTGCGCCGAGTGCCCTGGAAGATCCTCGCCCAGCGCGGCGTCGGCGCCGACCTCGACCACGTCCGCCTGCTGGCCGCACAGCGCGGCGTACCGGTCGAGGAGGTGGACGGGCTGCCGTACTCCTGCGTGGGTCTCATCCACCCCCGCTACACCCGAGGGGCCACCGGGACCGACGGCAAGGCGGTGGACGCGAAGTGAGTACCCGTCAGAACCGCACGCTGGTCGCCAGCGACCTCGACCGCACCCTGATCTACTCCACGGCGGCGCTCGCCCTCACCATGGCCGACGAGCACGCGCCGCGCCTGCTCTGCGTCGAGGTGCACGAGGCGAAGCCGCTGTCCTACATGACCGAGACCGCCGCGGCGCTGCTGGTGCGACTCGCCGCGGAGGCCGGGCAGTTCGTGCCCTCCACCACCCGCACCCGCAAGCAGTACCGCCGGATCAGCCTGCCCGGACCCCAGCCGCGGTACGCCATCTGCGCCAACGGCGGCCACCTCCTGGTCGACGGCCGCACCGACCACGACTGGAACGCCGAGATCCGCCGCCGTCTCGCCGACGGCTCCGCGCCGCTGGACGAGGTACGCGCCCACCTCGCCGCGACCGCCGACCCCGCGTGGCTGCGCAAGGAGCGCATCGCGGAAGACCTCTTCGCCTACCTCGTGGTCGACCGCGAACGCCTCCCCGCCGGCTGGGTCAAGGAACTCGCCGCCTGGGCCGAACCCCGCGGCTGGACCGTCTCCCTCCAGGGCCGCAAGATCTACGCCGTGCCGCTGCCGCTCAGCAAGTCCGCCGCCCTCGCCGAGGTCGTCCGCCGCACCGGCGCCGACCGCGTCCTCGCCGCCGGCGACTCCCTCCTCGACGCCGATCTGCTCCTCGCCGCCGATGAGGGCTGGCGCCCCGGCCACGGCGAGCTGGCCGACTCCGGCTGGACCGCCCCCCACGTCACCGGCCTCGCCACGGTCGGCGTCGCCGCCGGCGAAGAGATCATCCTGCGGATGCGCAACGCCCTCTAACGCCGCCCCCGCGCAGGGCCTGTTTTTTAGGGGCGCGGGGAACTGCGCGACCAGCCACCGACGGTGGCGCGCCTTGAAAACCGGCCCCAGCGGGGCAGACGCTGTCTGTTCTCGGGCTGACAGCCCGGTGGGGGCGGGCCGCGCAGTTCCCCGCGCCCCCAAAAAACGCGTGGCCGGCGCCCCGGCTGAGAGGAACCGCTCCGGGGCCCGGGGTCAGTGCCCCGGGGCCACCACCCGGGTGCAATAGGCGCGGGAGCGCTCTACGCGTCGCGCGTTGGGCCGCTCGCTCGCAGCGATAAAGGCCCGGGCCTCCAGCTCGCTGCGCCCCCCGCGCACGTGCCGTCGCAGCAGCCGCCGCTCACGCAGCTGACGCGGCGCGTCGACGTACCAGAGCTCGTCCAGCAGGTCACGGACCTGCTCCCACCCGGCACCGTCGTCGGCGAGGTAATTGCCCTCGGTGACGACGAGCCGGACACCGGGCGCGACGACCAGCCCGGCCGCCACCGGCTCGTCCAGGCGCCGGTCGAAGTCGGGCGCGTAGACCGGGTGTTGACGGTCACCGCGCAGCCGCCGCAGCAGGTGGACGTAGCCGTCCACGTCGAACGTCTCGGGCGCGCCCTTGCGGTCCCGCAGCCCCAGCCGGTCCAACTGCGCGTTGGACAGATGGAACCCGTCCATCGGCACATACGCGGCCGTCCCCGCGCCCACCCGGTCGTTCACCCCGGACACCAGCCGCCGCGCCAGAGTCGACTTCCCGGCGGCCGGGGCGCCCGCCAGCCCCAGCAGAGCCCTCCGGCCTGGAATGCTGGGGACCAAGGCGACCGCGTCATCCACGAGCATTCCGTCACCCTAGGGCCCGGACGGGCCCTGAGCGCCGCACCAGGGAGAAGACCCTTGTCCGAAACGAAGAACCCGCAGCTCACACCCGAGCTCTACGGATACGTCCTCGCGCACAACCCGCCGCTGGACGCCGTCCAGCGGGAACTGGTCGAGACCACGCACGCCCGCCTCGCCGATGTGGCCGGGCTCCAGACCGCTGAGGAGCAGGGCCCGCTGCTGGCCTTCCTCGTCCGCCTGACCGGCGCCAAGCAGATCGTGGAGGTCGGCACCTTCACCGGCTTCTCGACCCTGTCGATGGCCCAGGCCCTGCCCGCCGACGGCAGGCTCATCGCCTGCGACGTCTCCGAGGAGTGGACCGCCGTCGGCCAGGACGCCTGGGCCAAGGCGGGCGTCGCCGACCGCGTCGACCTGCGGATCGCCCCGGCCATCGACACGCTCAAGGCGCTGCCCGGCGGCCAGTGGATCGACCTGGTGTTCCTGGACGCCGACAAGGGGTCCTACACCGACTACTGGGAGGAGTTGGTGCCGCGCATGAACCCGGGCGGCCTGCTCGTCGTCGACAACACGCTCTTCCACGGCGAGGTCGTGGACGAGGACGCGACCGGCGGCGCCGCGGCCATCCGCGCGTTCAACGACCACGTACGCGCGGACGACCGGGTGGACGACGTCCTGCTCACCGTCGCGGACGGCCTGACCCTGGCCCGTAAGAAGTAGTCACTCCGGCAGGACCGTCACGGGGTCAGTGCTGCGGCAGTCCGCGGGGAGGCGGCCGCCGGGTGGTCACCGCCGCCCGGGCCTCCTCCTCGCGGGCTGCCTGCTGGGGGTGGCGCTTGCGCCAGTACGGATTGTCGTGCGGCAGCCCGCCGGTCACCCGCCCGTACATGCCGAAGAACATCAGCATCACGCCGACCGCGAAGCTGAACAGCACGTTCGACATCTTGAACGCCAGAAGGTTGCTGCCGGTGTCCAGCAGGGCGAGATTGACGAACCCGCTGAGCAGGAAGGCGACGCCGACGACGATGTTGAGGGTCGAGGCGAAGTTGCCGCCCTTCACCATCCCGGCGAAGAGCAGCACGCCGATGACGATGGAGATCGTGCTGAGCGCGCCGTTGGAGTTCAGCCCGGCGATCCGGTCGCCCGCCTTGGACAGGAACGACACGCCGTTGAGGAGTCCGAGGATCCCGAAGACGACCAGGATCAGGCCCATCAGACCGGCGCCGAAGCGGTACATCTGGCTCAGCTTGTGGTCCACGGGCAGATGATCGTCGAGTCGCATATGACCGGCCTCCTTCGCTGAAGGGGAATCGAGGCCGCTGCTCCTCCAGGATAGGCCGGGGTCCGGAATCCGGCGCTCCGCGCGGGTCACCCCGGGTCACGGGCCGGCGGCGCGGGGCTTGCGGCAGCGGGCGGCAGTGCGCGAAGTCCGGCACATCGTTCCCGGCGGCCGGCGACGCCGGGGTGACCTGTGGA
The DNA here is from genome assembly GCF_040610915.1 of Streptomyces sp. NPDC003300. Classification (NCBI taxonomy): domain Bacteria; kingdom Bacillati; phylum Actinomycetota; class Actinomycetes; order Kitasatosporales; family Streptomycetaceae; genus Streptomyces; species Streptomyces sp. NPDC003300. The sequence goes on from NZ_JBEXNE010000048.1 coordinate 12,200, forward strand.
GGAACGCCCTCCGCGGGCCGCGTCCCCGCTACCCTGGGCCCATGCCTCGCTACGAGTACCGCTGCAAGACCTGTGGCTCCACCTTCGAGCTGCGCCGCCCCATGTCCCAGTCGGACGCCCCGACCGTCTGCCCCAAGGGTCACGACGACACCGTGAAGCTGCTCTCGACGGTCGCGGTCGGCTCCTCGTCGTCCTCGTCCTCGTCGTCGGCCGGTCCCGCCCCGGCGAGCGGCAACGGCGGCGGCGGATGCTGCGGTGGCGGCTGCTGTAACTGAACGGACGGGACCGGGGCCGGTACGGGCGGCGGTCGGATCGTACGTTTGCCGGTCCGGCTGTACGAACGCCGGTCCGGTCGTATGAACGCCGGTCCGGCCGTACAACGCCGGTCCGGCCGTACCGCCGGTCGCCGGAGCAGGAGACCGGCCAGGGGTGCTCAGCGCCCGGCCGCGCGGTCCTCACGGATGTTGGCCACCACGCGGTTCGCGGTCTCGCGCACCGCTGCGGTCTCGGTGAGGAACGCCCAGTAGTCCGGGTGCCTGCCCTCCAGCGCGGCCACCGCGCGGTCGAGGCGCGCCACCGCGTCGTCCAGCGGGCGGGCGTGCCGCGGCTCCGGCGTCGAACGCCCCTGCATGGCCAGCCGCTGCGCGTCCCGGATCGCGAAGCGGGTCTTCTCGACCTCGCCCTTCGGGTCCTTGCTCACCTCGTTGAGCTGCCGCAGCCGGTCACCGGCCGCGGACACCGCGCCCTCCACGTCGTCCATCAGCGCCCTGACCGTCGCCAGCCGTGACGTGGCGTCCGGCCAGCGCTGCTCGTCCCGCGCCTTGCGCGCCTCGGCCAGCGCCGTCTCCGCCTGCCGTACCGCCTGCGCGGCCCGCTCGGGCACCTGCTGGAGGTCCTGCCAGCACGCCAGCGAGAACCGCCGCCGCAATTCGCTGAGCACCGGGTCCACGCCCTCGGCCCGCGTCGCCAGCGCCTGCACGCGCGTGCGCAGCGACACCAGCCGCTTGTCCATCTCCCTGGCCTGCTCGGGCAGCCGCTCCGCCTCGGTCCGCACCGCGTCCGCCTTGCGGCGCACATCGTCGGCCCGCTGGACGGTCTCCTGCACGCCGTGCTTGCTCGCGCCCTCGTTCAGCCTGGTCAGCTCGGGTGCCAGCGCGGCCAGCCGGGCCGCGAGGTCGTCCGCCTTCAGCCCGACCGCGCGGACCCCGTCCAGCGCGTTCGTCGCTGCCAGCAGCGACTGCTTGGCCCGCTCCACGGCGGGCGCCAGCCGGGCGAGTTGCGTCTCCGCCTTGCCGAGCAGCGGCGCGAGACCCGCGGAGAAACGCTCCAGCTCGGTCTTGGCCCTGTCCAGCTCGTCCTTGGCCTTCGTCAGCTCGGTGCGCGCCCGCGCCGCCGTGCCCGCGTCCAGCTCGTCCCGGTCGATGTCGTGCGCGTCCACGGTGTTGATGTAGGCCGCGCTCACCTGGTCGATGCGCTCGCCCAGCGACCGGAATCCGGCCAGCGCCCGGCGCGCCTCGGGGGAGTCGTCCACCGCCGAGATCGTCTCTATCGAGATCTCCAGATCGCGCTGCGCCGTGTCCAGCTCGTAGAACGCCTGTGACGCGGCGTCCTTCGCCGCCTGCGCCTCCGCACGGTGATTGTCGCCGCGTCGCCACCACGAACGTGCCGTCGTCACCGTGACACTCTCTCCCCGCAGATCGCCGCCGACCACCGTCGGACCCATCCTCCCACCAGGCCGCCCCGAACACACCGCCCGGTCCCCACGGCCCCGTGGTTGCTGATCACGCCCCAGGGCAGGGTAACCTGTGACGTCGAACTCACCGAGGGCGTGTAGCTCAGTGGTAGAGCGCCGCCCTTACAAGGCGGATGTCGGCGGTTCGAAACCGTCCACGCCCACCCTCGGAAGCCCCCGGGCCCCTGTCCAGCGTCCTTGGACAGGGGCCTCTTCCCTGTCCCGCTCCGTGTGCCGCCCCCGGCCCGTGCGCGGCGGCCGGGGGCGGTTGCGTGGCCCGTCACGGTCGGGGTTGGGTGGGGTCATGACGCGCCCCGTGCTCTATCTGTTCGGCTCCGCCGCACCCCCGGTACTGGATATCGCCTCGGTCGTCGAGGGCGCGCAACGAGCCGGGTGGGACGTCTGCCTCGGTCTGACGCCCGCCGCCGCCGACTGGCTCTTCACCCAGACGAAGAAGCTGACGAAGCTGACCGGACACCCGGTGCGCAGCGGGTACAAGAAGCCCGGTGAGCCGGACGTCTGGCCGCCCGCGGACGTGATCGCCGTCGCGCCGGCCACCTTCAACACGATCAACCAGTGGGCGCTCGGGATCACCGACCACTTCGTCGTCGGCGTCGCGGCCGAGGCCATCGGCAGGGGCATCCCCTTGGTGACGATGCCGTGCGTGAACACCGCCTCCGCCCGGCACCCCGCCTTCGACCGGTCGGTCGACGAACTGCGCGTGGCCGGGGTGAGGGTCTTCTACGGCGAGGGCGGCTTCGTCCCCCACCCGCCCGGCCAGGACGCCCCGGACGACTTCCCCTGGCCGCTGCTGTTCGAGGCGGCGAAGGCGGCACTTCCCGATCACCTGCGCTGACACCGGGCCGGGGCCACCGGCCGACCGGGCCGCGTCCGTACTCCCGTGGATGTAACGGCGCGGCCCGTACCGCCCGCGGGGGTACGGCGATGTCCGCCGCTGGCGCGACGTTCCGTGGCTGTCACGCCTTGACGATGGAGGCGATCAGTCGTTCGTCGCAAGGGGAGGCCGGGATGAGGACCGCGGAGCAGGTCAGCGGGGTACGTGACGGGGGCGCCGCGCCGCCGGGCGGGGCGGGCGGGGGTCGGGCGCGGAAGCTGCCGTGGCTGATGCTCGCGCTGTGGGTCGGGGTGCTGGCGGTCGCGATACCGCTGTCCGCCAGGCTCGGTGACGTCCAGCGCGACAGCGTCGTGGACTACCTGCCGAACAGCGCGGACTCCACGCGGGCGGCCAAGATCCAGGCGTCGCTGCCCGGCGGCGAGACGACCGACATCGTCGTGGTCTACCACCGCGACGGCGGCCTCACCGCGGCCGACCGGGCCACCGCCGCGCGGCAGACCGCCGAGATCGCCCGTACGAACCGGCTCACCGGGGACGCCCCGCGGGCCGTGCCGTCCAAGGACGGCACCACGCTGATGTACCCGCTGTCGACCACGGCGCCGGGCCAGGACTCCCAGGCCAGAACCGACTTCGTGGACGGGGTCAGGGACGTCGCCACGGGCGGCTCGGGGCTGACGGTGAAGGTCGGCGGACAGGGCGCCCTGGACACCGACAGCGCCGAGGTCTACAGCGCGCTCGGCGGCCCGCTCCTCTACACCACGGTCCTCGTCGTCGCCGTCCTGCTGATCCTCATCTACCGCAGCCCCGTGCTGTGGCTGATCCCGCTGATCTGCGCGGGCGCCGCCGACGTGCTGTCGATGGCGGTCACCTACGGCCTCAACCAGGCGTTCGGCGTCACCGTCAGCGGCCAGAGCTCCGGTGTGATGACCATCCTCGTCTTCGGCGTCGGCACGGACTACGCGCTGCTGCTCGTGGCCCGCTACCGCGAGGAACTGCGCCGCACCGAGCGCCCGTACGACGCCATGCGCACCGCCCTGCGCAAAGCCGCGCCCGCGGTCCTGGCCTCCGCGGGCACCGTCGCCGCGGGCATGCTCTGCCTGCTGGCCGCGGACCTCAACAGCAGCCGGGGCATGGGCCCGACGGCCGCCGTGGGCGTCGTCTGCGCGCTGCTCGCCATGGTGACGCTGCTGCCCGCCGTCCTCGTCGTCCTCGGCCGCCGCGTGTTCTGGCCGCTGATCCCCGCCCACGGCAGCGAGCCGAAGCAGCGGCGCGGCGCCTTCGTCGCGATCGGCGACGGCGTCGGCCGCAGGCCGGTCGCGGTGCTCGTCGGCGGTGTGCTGCTGCTCGGCGCCCTCGCCGTCGGCGTGCTCAACCTGCCCGGCAGCGTCAAGCAGCAGGACATGTTCAGCAGCGAGCCCGACGCGATCACCGCCATGCGGATTCTCGGCGCGGCCTACCCCGACCAGGGCAGCCGTCCCGTCGCCGTCATCGCGCCCGCCGACCGCGCCGAGGCCGCGCGGGCCGCCGCCCGCTCCACCCGAGGCGTCACCGACGTGCGCGCCGGGCGCACCGCCGACGGCTGGAGCGAATTCTTCGTCACCACCGCGGGCCCGCCGCAGACCGCGGCCGAGACCGCCACCATCAAGGCCCTGCGCACCGGACTCCCCGGCTCCTACGTCGGCGGCCCCAGCGCCCAGCAGCTCGACCTCCAGCACACCAACCAGCGCGACCGCGGCATCGTCATCCCGATCACCCTCGCCGCCGTCCTGCTCATCCTCGTCCTCCTGCTGCGGTCCCTGGTCGCGCCGCTGCTGCTCGTCGCCGCGGTCGTCGCCGTCTGGGGCGCCGCCCTGGGCATCGGCGGCCTCGTCTTCGGCCCGGTCCTCGGCTTCCACGGCACCGATCCAGGACTCGCGCTGCTCTCCTTCGTCTTCCTCGTCGCCCTCGGCGTCGACTACGGCATCTTCCTCATGCACCGCATGCGCGAAGAGGCGCTCAACGGCGCAGGCCCCCGCGAGGCCACCCTCGGCGCGCTCCACTCCACCGGCGGCGTCATCACCTCGGCAGGTGTCGTCCTCGCCGCGACCTTCTCCGTCCTGATGAACATGCCTCTCGTCCAGCTCGCGGAACTCGGCTTCGTCATCGCCGTCGGCGTCCTGCTCGACACCTTCCTCGTCCGCACCTTCCTGGTGACCTCGGCCGCGCTGCTGCTGCGCCGCCGGGTCTGGTGGCCCGGCGCCCTGAGCCGCCCGGCGCCGGGCGAACGGGGGTGAGCCCGCGAGGGCGGCGCGTGACGCGCCAGGACGCGGCGCTCGCGGCGGGGCTGGCGGCGCTGTCGGTGCCGCTGGCCCTGCTGACGCCGGGGACGCGTCCCGACGCGCTGGGCTGGACGCTGCTGGTCTGCTGCCAGATCCCGCTGCTGTGGCGGCGGACGCACACGACGGCCGCGCTGGTGGTGACGGTTGCGTTCCTCGGGCCGTACCACGCGCTCGGGTATCCGCACGCGGCGCCGGTGCTGGGCTCGATGACGCTGCTGTTCACGGCGGCGGCCACGAGCCCGGTGTGGCGGGCGGCGGCCATCGGGACGGTGGTCGTCGGCGGCACGGTGGCGGCGGACTGGGTCTCGGACGCCGGGGGAGCGGTGGACACGCTGCGGACCTCGGGCTGGATCGCGGCGGTGCTGGTGGCGGGCGCGACCGTGCGCGTGCACCGCCAGTTGGTGGCCGCGACCACGCAGCGGGCCGAGCGCGCCGAGCGGACGCGGGAGGAGGTGGCGGCCCGGCGGGTGGCGGAGGAACGGCTGCGGATCGCCCGTGACCTGCACGACCTGCTCGCGCACAGCATCACGCTGATCGGCGTGCAGACGGCGGTGGCCGCGCACGTGATGACGGTGGCGCCCGAGGAGTTCGACCGGGCGGCGGTGTCCAAGGCGCTGGACGGCATCGCGGACACCTGCCGCGCGGCCCGCGTCGAGGTGCGCACCACGCTGGAGGTGCTGCGGTACGGCGAACGGGCCGCCGACGAGGGGCCGTTGCCCGGTCTGGCCGCGCTGTCGGACCTCGCCCGCCCGGCCGGGGCCCGGCTCCACGTGCTTACGGCGCGAGGTGCTTCCTCCGGCGGCGCGGACCCGCACATCCCGCCCGCCGTCGAGGCCGCCGCGTACCGCATCGTGCAGGAGGCCCTGACGAACACCACCCGGCACGCGGGGGCCGGGGCGCGGGCCGAGGTGACCGTGCGCGTCGGCCCCGGCTCGCTGCTGGTCGAGATCACCGACGACGGCGGGGCGGCCGTCGGCTCGGGTCCCCGGCCCGGCCCCGGCACCAACCTCCACCTCGGCCCTCACGACAGCCCTCACGACGGCCCCGCCCACGGGCACGACCTCGGCCCCGGCTTCGGTCTGATCGGCATGCGCGAACGCGTCCGCAGCGTCGGCGGCACCCTGACGGCGGGCCCCCTCGCCGGAGGCGGATTCCGGGTCGCGGCCGACCTCCCGCTGACCCCCCGCGCGCACGCGTGTACGGACGGGGCCGCCGCACCGCACGACCCCGCCTGACGCGCCCCGCCGCGCGGGGGACCGGCGCCCGCGACCGCGCCCAACTGGTCCTCAACCGCTGCGAGTCGGGTCCGGTCACGCCCGCGCGGCGGCCGGTGCGGGCGGCGCTGATTCGCGCGGAAAATCGAGGGTTTGATGCCTTCGTTACTCCTTTGGGGGAACGGTCGCGGGAAGCGTCGGCACGTGCCGCGCGCATGCTGACCATGAAGGGTGACCACTTCTAGGGGGAGGCGCGTCCGCGGTTGGACGGCGCTGCTTGTCGTGACGATGGCGGCAGGATCGTGGGGACTCGGCGCGGTGGCCTCGGCCGAGCCGCGCGCGCGGTGCCCGGCGGGAGCGGGCCACGGCAGAGCGGAGTCATGCCCCGCCGAGCCGTCCCGTCACCCATCGCACCACGCGTCGCCCGTACCGTCCGAGGCCGCGTCGCCCGCGCCGTCGCACCGCGCGTCGCCCGGTCCGGAACCGACCCGGACATCGACACCCACACCCGCACCGACACGGACGCGGCCCTCCCGGCCCGATCCCGGTCCCACATCCCCGCCCACCCGGGCACCCACACCCAATCCCGCTCCCACGACCACACCCGCGCCCGCGCCCGAACCGACGCGTACGGCCGCGCCCACGTCTGTTCCCACCCACAGGACCGATCCCGCGCCCACGGCCGTGCCGACGACCTCGCCCGCGCCCAGCCGTGTGCCCGACCGCCACGAGCCCGTACGGCACCAGCCGACGCACCACGAGCCCGTATGGCACGACCCCGGTCATCACGGCCCGGACCACGCTGACCCGGATCACCACGACCCCGGGCACCACGCCCCCGCGGACCACGACCCCGGACGGCACCGGCCCGATCATCACGGGCCCGGTTACCACCACCCCGACCCGTATGTGCCCTGGTGCGGGTACTGGCCGGACCAGTGGCCCTGGACGTGGCTCTGCCACCGCCACCACCACCATCCGAAGCCGTGCCCGACCCCGACACCGACCCCCACGCCGACTCCCACCCCCACACCGACTCCTACGCCCACGCCCACACCGACCCCGACTCCGACCCCCACGCCCACGCCGACACCCACTCCGACCCCGACTCCCACGCCGAGTCAGAAAGCGGCGGTGACGCCACGTCCCAGACCCGCGCCGAAGCCCCCGGCGCCCGCACCCGTACCGCAGCCCGTACCCACCGCCGCACCCGTACCGGCTCCCGCGCCGGTGCCGCGGTCCCAACCCGCGCCGCCCGCCGCCCCGGTGGCGGTGCACTGGCCGGAGAAGGCGCCGGCGCCGGTCGCGGCGCCGAAGGAGCACCGCCGGTCGCTGATGATCACGATGATGCTCACCACCGTGCCCGCCGTGCTGGCCGTCGCCGTCCTGCGGCCCGGCTCCTCCGGCTCCAACTCCGGTCGCAGCAGGAACAACTGAACGTGAAACAAGGGGGATTTCCGCATGTCGCAGTGGTTGGCGCTGGTGATCGCGATGGCCGCGGTCTGCGCTGTGGTCCTCGGCGTGGTCGTCCTGCGTACGCGCAAGGTCCACGCGGACGACGATCCGTCGGAGACACCCGACGTCATCGAGTACATGGTCATGATGATCGGCGTGGTCTACGCGATCGTGCTCGGTCTGGCCATCGCCGGTGTCTGGGAGGGGAGGAGCGGGGCACAGGCCGAAGTCCTCGCCGAGGCACAGGCGTTGCACGAGGTGAGCGCGCGGGCGCAGGTGTATCCCGTTGACGTACGCGACCGGATCCGCGCGGACGTGAACGCCTACGCGGCGTTCGTGGCCGACAAGGAGTGGCCGTACATGAAGAACCACAGCGAACTGGAGCCGCGGGGCAACGCGTTGCTCGACACGCTCCGCAAGGACGTCTCGCAGTACGCGCCCACGTCCGACCTCGGCGCCCAGGCGTACCAGCCGCTGGTCGACGAGGTCGCCGCCGTCGACGAGGCCCGCACGTCGCGCAGCCAGAGCGTGGGCGCGACGATGCCGGGGATGGTGTGGTTCGGCCTGATCACCGGCGCGCTGGTGACGGTCGGACTGATCTTCACCCTCCAGATCCGGCGCTCACCGAAGGAGTTGCTGCTCGCCGGTCTGTTCAGCGCGCTCATCGCCTTCCTGCTGTTCCTGATCTGGGACCTCGACGATCCCTTCGGCGGCGGACTCGCCGTCTCCGCCGACGTCTTCCGGGACCTCGTACTGCGCCGCTGACCAGGGCGCGCGCCCCGGCGGACACGGCCGGGAACGCGCACGGCGGACGCGGCCGGGAACGCGACCGGCGGACACAACGAAGCGGCTCCCCTGCCAGGCCGGGCAGGGGAGCCGCTTTCAGGAGAACCGCCGTGCGGTCAGCGCCAGTTGGACACGTTCACGTTCTCCAGGATGCCGAGCGCGTCGGGCACCAGGACGGCCGCGGAGAAGTACGTGCTGACGAGGTAGCTGATGATCGCCTTGTCGTCGATACCCATGAAACGGACGTTGAGCCCCGGCTCGTACTCGTCGGGCAGCCCGGTCTGGTTGAGACCGATGACGCCCTGATTGTCCTCGCCGCTGCGGACCGCGATGATCGCGCTGGTACGAGCGGTGCTGACCGGGATCTTGTTGCAGCTCAGGATGGGCACACCGCGCCAGCCGGGAACGGTGTGGCCGTGCACCTCCACCGGGTCGGGGTAGAGGCCCGCCCTGGTGCACTCGCGGCCGAAGGCGGCGATGGCCCGCGGGTGGGCGAGGAAGAACTTGGTGCCGCGGCGCCTGCTGAGCAGCTCGTCGAGGTCGTCGGGGAGCGGCGGGCCCGCGTGCGGCTGGATGCGCTGGTCGTAGTCCGCGTTGTGCAGCAGCCCGAACTCGGGGTTGTTGATCAGCTCGTGTTCCTGGCGCTCGCGCAACGCCTCGACGGTGAGCTTGAGTTGCTGCTCGGTCTGGTTCATCGGCTCGTTGTAGAGGTCCGCGACGCGGCTGTGGACGCGCAGCACGGTCTGGGCGACGCTCAGCTCGTACTCGCGCGGCTTGACCTCGTAGTCGACGTAGGTGCCGGGCAGCGCTTCCTCGCCCTTGTGGCCCGACGCCAGCTCGATCGCGGCCTCACCGCGCTTGTTGACCCGCTGCCGCGGGATCGCGCGGTGCGCCTCCAGGTGTGTGCGCAGCGCCTCTGACTGTCCGAGCAGCGGTTCGAGCTCCTGCCGGGGCAGGGCCAGCACCGTGGTGACGGTGGCCGCGCGGGCCGTGTACTCCCACTCGCCGTCGGCGCCGAGCAGCGCCTGGTCGCCGAAGTGGTCGCCGTCGGCGAGGACTCCGAGCCGGGTCGGCTCGCCGTAGGACCCCTCGCCGAGCTTCTCGACCTTGCCGTGCGCCAGCAGATAGACGGTGTCCGCGGGCGTCCCGGCTTCGGCGATGACCTCGCCCGGCGCGAATTCACGCTGGACGAAACGGTCCGCCAGCGCGGTCAGCGCGCCGACGTCGTTGAACGAGCGCAGCGCGGCCAGCTCGCCCAGCTCCTGCGGGATCACCCGGACCTCGGACCCCGTCTTCACGAAGGTCACGCGCCCGTCGCCGACCGAGTAGCTCAGCCGGCGGTTCACCCGGTACGTGCCCGCGTTGACCTGCACCCAGGGCAGTACGCGCAGCAGCCACCGGGAGGAAATGCCCTGCATCTGCGGGGCGGACTTGGTGGTCGTCGCCAGATTCCTGGCGGCCGACGTGTCCAGACTCGTACGCGCCTGGTCGTCGTGCGGATTGCCGAGTGCGGTGTCCTGGCCCGCATCAACCGACATGTGCTGTCCTTCCCGTAAGCGGGTGATACGGCCTCATTCTTTCCGTGACGCAGAGTGCTGCCTATTGCCGAAACGAGTGAGAATACTTTCCGAAAATCCGGATCGCGGCTTTTGGTGGGGCGCACGGGGCGCGCGACCCCGCGCGCGCTCGAACCCGTGTGCGTCAGGGGGGAGTTCGGGGGCAACCGGTGGGTGGGGACGCCACCCGGCGCCGCCGCACCGCACGAGCACCGCCGGCCCCGAGGGCCGGCTTACAGGAGGTCCGGGATGTTCGCCGCAATCGGGGCAGTCATCTTCGCCATCGCGTACATCATCAACGCCACGAGCACGAGCACGGACGCGGGCTTCACGCCGATCAGTCTGCTGCTCGCGGGACTGGTCTTCGTCGCACTGCACCTGGCGGGCGTCGGATCGGGCTGGGCGGTCCCCAGCAGACGGCGTCGTCGCCGCTGACCGGGTGCGGGACCGCACCCGAGGTGAGGCGGCGGCCACGCGGCGGTCAGGAACCGCCGCTCGCGGAGGCCGCGGCGGCTACAGCGCCTCGACGACCGAGCCGCGGTCCGGGGGCGTCACCTGCGGCGGGATGGTGAGCGGCACGGCGGCCAGCGCCGCGGCCAGCGCGCTGCGGCGCTCCCGGCGGAAGACGTACGCGGCGAAGGCGCCGGCGCCCAGCAGCGCGACGAACGACATCAGGGTGCCGAGCCAGCTCGCGCCCAGCCACTTGCCGCCGATCCAGCCGAGTCCGACGCTGTACGTCGCCCAGGCGACCCCGGCCAGCGCCGACCAGGGCAGGAACTCGCGCGGGCTGCGGCGGGCGGCGCCCGCGCCCAGGCTGACCACACTGCGGCCGGCCGGTGCGAAGCGGGCGAGGATCACCAGGGCGCCGCCGCCCTGGTGCAGTACCTGTCCGAGCCGTTCGTGCGCGCCCGCCAGGCGCCGCGAGGACGCCACTCTCCGGTCGAACCAGTCCCCGCCGCGGAAGGCCAGCCGGTACGCCAGCAGGTCGCCGAGGCAGGACGCGACGGCGGCGCACACCAGCAGCGCGAAGACGTCGAGCATGTCGTCGCGTGAGCTGGCGGTCCCGGCGGTGGCGGCACTGATCACCAGCACACCGCTCGGCAGCACCGGCACGAAGACGTCGAGGATCACGGAACTCGCCACGAGCACGTAGATCCAGGGCCAGTCGAAAAGGGAGCCCAGGCCTTGCAGCACCGCGCCTCCTCGTCCTTGGCCGAATTCGTACCCGTGGAGCGCCCGTCTGATGCCGGGCACCTCGTACTTGCCGTGCTGTCCGGCTCTCCGTCGGCGTTCCGCCTCGTCGAACCGGGTCCTGAAGGGGTGCTGTCCGGTGGTCGAAGATCTTCATCCACCGTCAGCCGTACAGCGTACGCCAAGGGGCACCGCCGGAACCGGCGAGGGCACGTGACGTAGTAGACATCACTACGAGAATACTTTCCGCCGGGACCGTTCATCGCTGATCAGAGAACTGATCGGAAATCCGTACGATCCGCGCGGGAATCGGCGGGGGCGCCGGGCGGGCGCCCGCCTACAGTGACGCTGTGGCTTCCGCACCCGCTCCTCCAGTGTCCACCCACGAGACGCTGTCCACGTCGCTGGCCTCGAATTCCTCCCTGCTGCCGGTCGACAAGACCCTCGGCTTCGTTCTCGCCGCGCTGCTCGTGGCGGCCGCCGGGGTCGCCGCGTACGCCAGGCTCGCCGACGAGCACGACAACTACGCGCGCGGCATCGCCCTGGCGGGCCTCAGGGCGGCCGTACAGCTCGCGGTGGTCGCCGCCCTCATCGGCTGGGTCGTCAAGCACCAGGCGGCGCTGCTGGGCTTCGTGGCGCTGATGTTCGCGGTCGCGTCGCGGACCGCGGGGCGCCGGATCACCCGCAACCGCACCTGGTGGTGGGCCGCGGTGCCCGTCGCGGCGGGCGCGCTGCCGGTGGTCGTCGTGCTCGTGCTGACCGGCCTGGTGCCGATCGACGGGATCGCGCTCATCCCCGTGGCCGGAATCCTCATCGGCGGCGCGCTCACCGCCACCGTGCTCGGCGGGCGGCGCGCCCTGGAGGAGCTGAAGCTGCGCGCGGGCGAGGTGGAGGCCGCGATGGCGCTGGGCTTCTCCGACCGCGACGCGCGCCTGGAGATCGCCAGACCGGCCGCCTCCGGGGCGCTGGTCCCCGGACTCGACCAGACCAGGACGGTGGGCCTGGTGACCCTGCCCGGCGCCTTCGTGGGCATGCTGCTGGGCGGCGCGAGCCCCGTGTCGGCCGGGGCCGTGCAGTTCTTCGTCCTCATCGCGCTGATGGCCGTCCAGGCGGTCGCGGTCTCCGTCGTCCTGGAACTGGTCGCGCGGGGCCGCATCACCCGCGTTCCGGCCCTGTGACCGGGCCTTCGGACCGGGGGGCCTGGCCCCGCGACCGCGCGGTGCGGTACCCCGTTCGGGCGTCGCGTAGACTCGTCGGAGCAGAAGGGGAGTAGCTCTTCGCCGGACCGTCGACATACTGCTCAGTTCAGCCGCAGTTCGCTGTTCTGAGCCGGCGCCCGGAGGCGGATGTGCCGCGCGATGCGCGTACAGCCCGCCAGCGAGACCTTCGGCCGCAGTGTTCCGACGCTGCCGTGCCGAAGCGATCTCAGATACGGCTTGACGTTCCCCTGGATCTCTCGGTGCGGCGCCCGACCGATTGAGGACCAGACCCCGTGCTCAGCCTAACCGTCATCGCCGTCGTCTTCGGCGTGATCTTCCTTGCCGAACTCCCCGACAAGACCGCGCTCGCCGGGCTCATGCTCGGCACCCGCTACCGCGCCTCGTACGTCTTCGTGGGCGTCGCCGCCGCCTTCGTCGTCCACGTCGCCCTCGCCATCGCCGCGGGCAGCCTGCTCACCCTGCTGCCGCACCGCTGGGTCCAGGGCGTGGTCGGACTGCTCTTCCTCGGCGGCGCGGCCATGCTGCTCTTCTCCAAGGGCGACGACGAGGAGGAGGTGCGCGAGCCCGCCAACCAGAGCTTCTGGAAGGTCTCGGGCACCGGCTTCATGCTCATCCTGGTCGCCGAATTCGGTGACCTCACGCAGATCATGACCGCCAACCTCGCCGCCCGCTACGACGACCCGGTCTCGGTCGGCATCGGCGCCGTCCTCGGCCTGTGGGCGGTCGCGGCCCTGGGCATCTTCGGCGGGCGGCTGCTCATGAAGCGGGTGCCGCTGGCGCTGATCACGAAGATCGCGGCAGCTGTGATGGTGGTGCTCGCCGGATTCAGCCTGTACGAGGCCGCCGCGGGCTGACGTTCCGCGGGTCCGTACGGCACGGCGGGCCGGACCCTGAAGAGGGTCCGGCCCGTTCGTTTTCACGCGGCCCCGTACGGCCCTACGGCTCGTGCGTGCGTCTCGGCTGTGCGTCCTGTCCGTACGTCGCGTCCGTAGGTCTCAGTCGACGACGATACGGAGGCCGCCGTCCGCGACGGCCTCGACCCGCACCCGCTCCAGCGAGTCGACGTGCGCGGTGGGCGCGTGGACCGCGGCGCGCGGGCCGACGCCGATCACGCGCATTCCGGCGGCCCGCGCCGCCGCGATGCCGACCTCGGCGTCCTCGAACACCACGCAGTCCTCGGGCGCGAAGCCCAGCTCCGCCGCGCCCTTCAGAAAGCCCTCGGGGTCCGGCTTGCTCGCGCTCACCCGCTCCGCGGTCACCATGACGGGCGGCAGCGGCAGGCCCGCGGCGGCCATCCTGGTCGTGGCCAGTTCCTCGCTCGCCGAGGTCACCAGCGCGTGCGGGCGGCCGTCGAGCGAGGCCAGGAAGGCGGTGGCACCGGGCACCTGCACGACACCGTCGGTGTCGGCGGTCTCCTCGGCGAGCATCAGCGCGTTCTCCGCGTAGTTCTCTGCCATCGGGCGGTCGGGGAGCAGGACGGCCATCGTCGCGTGGCCCTGGCGGCCGTGCACGACCTTCAGCACCGCGTCGGCGTCCAGGCCGTGGCGGCCGGCCCAGGCGCGCCAGCAGCGCTCCACGACGGCGTCCGAATTCACCAGCGTTCCGTCCATGTCCAGCAGCAGGGCTTTCGCGGAGAGGACGGGCATGTTCTGGGGCTCCTCGGCACATCGGTGATCAACGGCAACGTGGTTCCGCCCGCCGGTCAGGGAAGCGGGCGGAACCACTTTGTTCCCTCACGGTACAAAAGTGGGGCGCTCAGCGCCAGTCCCCCTGGTCCACGTACTGCAACAGGCCCCATGTGAAGTGCGCGACCACCCTCGCGCCGCCGCCGGGCGGTGTCAGCGCCACGCGGGTACGGCTCGGCGCGTCCGGCGGCAGCGGTTCCGCGGGCGGGAAGGCCCTGGCCGCGTCGTCCACCGTGCACGACCACGGCGTCAGGTCGGCCACCTCCCGCAGCCTTGGCGCGGGCGCTTCCGGGGCCCGTACCAGCCACTCGTTCCACACCGCCGAGCCGCCGCCCGGTGCGCACAGCACCTCGAATCTCAGGTCCGGCCACAGGGGCGTCGGCCAGCGCAGGGCCCGGCACGTCAGGTCGCCGATCCGCCGCTCCTCCTCCGTCTCCGGGGGGCCCAGCGCCGTCCTGTACCTCCGCTCACCGGTCGGGAACGTGCGCGAGTGGACTCTCGCCTGCCACCTCTTGTGCGCCTCGCGCGCCTGGGCGTGCGTCGCTCCCAGCGACCGGAGCGCCTCGTCCACCAATTCCGGTTGGTGGTCCGCCATTCTTCGCAGCAGCACCAGCTGGAACTCCGCGACCCCGAACGCCTGCGTGACCATCCCTCGACCCTAGAACCTCCACCCTCCCGGCGGGGCGCCGCCCGCGGGAGCCTGCGCGGCCAGCCACCACCGGCCGGTGGTCCGGGGATTACCGGGTTGCCCCGCTGGGGCGGGTGGTGAGGTGCGGGAGCGTCGTGGCTGGTGGCGCAGTTCCCCGCGCCCCTAAAAACCAGGTCCTCCCGCAGCCGGGGCGAAAGAGGTGCGCCCCGTCAGGGGCGCGGGGAACGGCGCGGGTAACCCACCACCGGCCGGTGGCCCGGGGACTACCGGATTGCCCCGCTGGGGCGGGTGGTGACGTGCGGGAGCGTGGTGGCTGGTGGCGCCGTTCCCCGCGCCCCCAAAAGATCGGCTTGCCGTCCGGACGAAAGGCGGTGCGCCCCGTCAGGGGCGCGGGGAAC
>NZ_JBEXNE010000049.1:0-21699 GCF_040610915.1 Streptomyces sp. NPDC003300
GCGGGTGCTTTGTCGTCTGCGGGTGCCGCTTGTGCCTGGTCGGTGCCGGTCCGGGGCACCTCCTCGAAATGCGGCTACCTGGTCGTGGGTATCCGGTGCCCTTCTTGTCACCGCATTTCTGCGGGGGCACCCCGGCCCGTCCCCTCCCGGTACGTCGGCGTCCGCCCGCCGGTGGGGATGGCCGGGAGGGGGGTGGGCTCCGGTACGTCGGCGTCAGGCTGTCGGTGGGGGTGGCGGAGGGGGCTGGGTGGGCTCCGGTACGTCGGCGTCCGGCGGTCCGGTGAGGGTGCTGGCGGGGGGGTGGGCTCCGGTACGTCGGCGTCCGGCCGCCGGTGGGGGTGCTGGGAGGGGGGTGGGTGGGGGCCGGGCGTCTCCGCCAGCGGCCGTCCGGGCGGGTGGGCTGGACAGGGGGGCCGGGGGGTGGGCCATGCACCACCCGGCTCTTCGCTCGGGTGAAGGGGGCGAGGCCCGGGTCTTGCGGGGTTCGACGGTTCGGCTCGGGCCCGCAACCTGACGGCCGCCGGAGGGGGTGGGGGGCTAGGGGGGTTAAGGGGCCACCTGGTCCTCAGGGCGGGTGTGGGGCTCGCCGCAGGGGTTTTGTGGGGCTCTTGGAGGAAGGGCCCGAGCATTCCGACTCACCGGGAGGGGGCACGGGCGCAGGGCGGCCCGCCGAAAGAACCCCCCTCCCCCGGCAACCCCCACCGGCAGGCGGACGCCGACGTACCGGGAGGGGACGGGCCGGGGTGCCCCCGCAGAAATGCGGTGACAAGAAGGGCACCGGATACTCACGACCAGGTAGCCGCATTTCGAGGAGGTGCCCCGGACCGGCACCGACCAGGCACAAGCGGCACCCGCAGACGACAAGGCACCCGCACGGGTGGGCGGGCGGGAAAAGACAAAGGGCAAGAGGGCTAGCGGCCAGGAGGGTTGGGGGCCAGGCGGGGGGCGCGGCGGGGCGGGGCGGGAGAGTTGAGGAGGATGAGGCGGGCGGCACGGTGCCGCTGCCCCGCGTAAGGGGCGAGAAGACCGAGCATGACCTCGTCGGAAGAGCGGCGCTCACCCGTGAGGGCGTACCCGACCCGATGCGGCAGGTGCAGGTCCCCGACCGTCACGGCGTCGGCGGCCCCATGACTGCGCTGAAGCGTCTCGGCAGCCGTCCAGGGCCCGATCCCGGGCACCGTCTGGAGCCGCGTGGCCGCCTCGCCGGGTGGAAGGGCGGTGAGCCCTTCGAGCGCGGAGGCGGCCCGGACGGCCCGCAGGACGGTGGAGGCGCGCTTGTTGTCGACCCCCGCCCGGTGCCAGTCCCAGGACGGGACCAGGGCCCACCCCCGCGCGTCCGGCATGACGCGCATGCGCTCGGCGCCCGCCGGCCCCGGCGCGGCCTCCCCGTGGCGGTGGAGCAGAAGACGCCAGGCCCGGTACGCCTCGGTGGTGGTGACCTTCTGTTCCAGGATGGAGGGGATCAGCGATTCGAGGACGAGCCCGGTACGGGTCAGCCGCAGACCGGGGTGGCGCCGGTGCGCGGCGTGCACGAGCCGGTGCCGGGGCGTGAACGCGGCCGGATCGTCGTCGGCGCCGAGCAGCGCGGGCAGCGCGTCGAGCAGCCACTGGCCGCCGGGCCCCCACGCGTGGGCCTCGATCGTGGCGGGACTTCCGGTCAGGCGGAGGGTGCCCGCGCCGTCGGGCGTGCGGCTGGCCCGCCAGACGGTGCCGTCCGGGTCGATCCGGAAGGCGGGGTCGCCGTAACCGCGGCAGAGCGGGTTGAGGGTGAGCCGGATGTCGAGCGGCCCGGCAGGCGACCAGGACCGGGTACGCGGAGCCGCGGGAGCCGCCGATGACACCGACGCCGCGCAAGCGGCGGTGGCGGTGGTGATGGAGGCGGGTCGGGGTCGCGGGAGAGGCACCCGGCGAGCGTATCCGCCCCCTCCGACGCACCCGCCGCCCCGCCCCCGTAAAGCCGAGCCCCCCGCCCTACTGGTCCGACGAGAAGCGCACCGCGCCCGCCGGAATCCGGGCTCCGCACCAGATCCGGACGCCGTCGCGCAGTTCGTTGTCGGGGCCGATGTGCGCGCCGTCGCCCACGACGGCGCCGTCGAGGACGGTGCGGGCGCCGATGACGGCGCCGATGCCGACGAGCGAGTCGCGGATGACGGCGCCGGGCTCGACGGTGGCGCCGGACAGCACGGTGCTGCCGTCGACGCGGGCGCCGGCCCCGATGACGGCGCCCGTGGAGACACAGGTGCCGCCGGAGAGCTTGGCGTCGGCGGCGACATGGGCGCCGGTCAGGACGAGGTGGTCGCCGCCGAGGCCCGCGACGGCGGGGGACGGCGCGTGGCCGAGTACGAGGTCGGCGGAGCCGCGGACGAACGCCTGCGGGGTGCCGAGGTCGAGCCAGTAGGTGGAGTCGACCATGCCCTGGAGGTGGGCACCGGCGGCGAGCAGGTCGGGGAAGGTCTCGCGTTCGACGGAGACCGGCCGCCCGGCCGGAATGGTGTCGATGACCGAGCGGGTGAAGACGTAACACCCCGCGTTGATCTGGTCGGTGACGATCTCCTCCGGCGTCTGCGGCTTCTCCAGGAAGGCTGTGACGCGGCCGTCGGCGTCGGTGGGGACGAGGCCGAAGGCGCGCGGGTCGGCGACCTTGGTCAGGTGCAGCGAGATGTCGGCGCCGGTGGCGCGGTGGGTGCCGACGAGGGCGGGGATGTCGAGGCCGGTGAGGATGTCGCCGTTGAGGACCAGGACGGGGTCGCCGGGCGCGGAGCGCAGCCGGTGGGCGACGTTGCGGATGGCTCCGCCGGTGCCCAGCGGCTCGGTCTCGGTGACGTATTCGAGGTGCAGGCCGAGCGCCGAGCCGTCGCCGAAGTGCGGTTCGAAGACCTCGGCGAGGTAGGAGGTGGCGAGCACCACGTGCTCGACCCCGGCGGCCCTGGCGCGCGCGAGCTGGTGGGTGAGGAACGGGACTCCGGCCGCCGGGACCATCGGCTTCGGGGTGTGCACGGTCAGCGGCCTGAGCCGGGTGCCCTTGCCCCCGACCAGGAGGATCGCTTCGGTTGCCGCAGGGCTCTCCACGGGGCGCTCCACGCTGACGGCGGAGGCGGGGTGTGCTCGCATGGCAAGCATAGTGACATAAGCCGTAAAGATGAGTATTCACGAACTGACGGACAGTCGGCCGCGCCGCCGCACTGACACCCGTACGGACGAGCCGACTCGAACGAGCCGACTCGGACGGGGACGCCACGCGCGACGGCCGCACGGGGAACCGGCCCCCGTACCCGTACGGGCACAGGCCGTCGTGATCGCTGGGGGTAGCCTGACACGCGTGACGCCGACCGCCAACACGCCCGACACGCCCCGCACTCCCCAGGGCCCCGCGACTCCCGCCGGGCTGCTCGACGCCGCGCTGCGCGGTGATCCGGGCCGCCCGCTGGTCACCTTCTACGACGACGCGACGGGTGAACGCGTCGAGTTGTCGGTGGCGACCTTCGGGAACTGGGTGGCGAAGACCGCGAATCTGCTCCAGGACGAGTTGGGCGCGCAGCCCGGCGACCGGCTGGCGCTGCTGCTGCCCGCGCACTGGCAGACGGCCGTGTGGGTGCTGGCCGGTTTCTCGGCGGGCGTCGTCGTGGCGCCCGGCGGCGATCCGGCCGGTGCCGACCTGGTGGTCAGCGGCCCGGACACCCTGGACGCGGCGCGGGCCTGCGGCGGCGAGCGGGTCGCGCTCGCGCTCCGGCCGCTGGGCGGACGCTTCCCGCAGCCGCCCGCGGGCTTCGTCGACTACGCGGTGGAGGTGCCGAGCCAGGGCGACCGTTTCGCGCCCTACGCGCCGGTCGGCCCGGACGCGCCCGCGCTCGTACTGCCGGACGGCGGGGGTGTGCTGACCGCGTCCGAGGTCGTCGCCAAGGCGCGCGCGTCGGCCGCCGCGCTCGGGCTCGGCCGCGGCGGACGGCTGCTGTCGCCGCTGTCCTTCGACACGTGGGACGGGCTCGCGGCCGGGCTGCTCGCGCCGCTCGCCGCCGACGCCTCCGTGGTGCTCTGCCGCAACCTCGACCGGCTGCCCGAGGAGCAGTTGGCCAAGCGGAAGGACGCCGAGCGCGTCACCGTATCTCTGTAGCGGTCACGTGCCCCGGCCTCGCCGGACGCCCCTGTCGTCACTTCCGTCACAGCTCGTCAACAGCTGTCTGTGGATTTCGGGTACCCAGGCAACCAACCACCGTATTCGGCTGTCTGAACGAATGCCGGGCGGGTAATCGCAAGCCTGTCCCCGGTAACCGGCGACTTCCGAGAGACGGGCCCCGACGTGACCACGCCAGCAGAGCCTCCGCAGGGTGACTCCGTTCCCCCCGCCTCCGACGGCTCCGACGACGCGTCCGGCACACAGAAGGCGCGGTCGGACGAGCCCGCCGAGCCGACGACCGAAGCGGAAGCAGAACCAGAGGCAGAGGCGGAGACCGAAGCCGAGGCCGAGGCAGAACCAGAGGCCGAAGCGGACGCGGACGCGGGGACGGAACCGGACGCCGCTACGGAAAAGGCCGCGGAGCCGGCCGCCGATACGGAGACGGATACGCCGCCGGTCGAAGGCCCCGCCGCCGCCCCGGCGGAGGAGCCCGCCAACCCCAAGAACTGGCGCTGGCTGAAGGTCGTCGCCCTGTGCACCGCCGTACTCGTACTGGCCTGCGCGGGCACCGGCTGGTACCTCTACCAGCGGCTCAACGGCAACATCACGACCGACACCGCGACCGAGAACGACCTGAAGGTGCACGCCTCCGAGCGCCCCACGCAGGGCCCGACGGAGGCCCAGAACATCCTGCTGATCGGTTCGGACAACCGCGGGAACGGCAACAGCAAGTACGGCCAGGACAGCGGCACTCAGCGCTCGGACACCACGATCCTGCTGCACATATCCGCCGACCGGAAGAGCGCCACCGCCGTCAGCCTCCCGCGTGACCTGATGACGCACGTGCCGCGTTGCACCCTGCCGAGCGGCAAGGAGGACCACGAGCGCTTCGAGCAGTTCAACTGGGCGTTCGAGTCGGGCGGCGCGGCCTGCACCATCCGTACGGTCGAGAAGATGACCGGCATCCGCGTCGACCATCACCTGATCGTGGACTTCAACGGCTTCAAGAAGATGGTCGGGGCGGTGAACGGTGTCGATGTGTGCCTGGCCGAGCCGGTGCACGACACGTACGCGCACCTCGACCTGCCCGCGGGACGGCAGACGCTCAACGGCGAGCAGGCGCTGGGATACGTACGCGCCCGGCACGGCATCGGCGACGGCAGCGACACCATGCGGATGGACCGCCAACAGGCGTTCCTCGCCTCGCTGTTGAAGAAGGTGAGCAGTAACGGCGTGCTGCTCAACCCGACCAAGCTCTACCCGCTGCTGTCGGCCGCCACCTCGTCGCTGACCGCCGACCCCGGCCTGGACTCGCTGAGCGAGCTGTACACCCTCGCGCACAGCCTCCAGCAGATACCGACCGGGAACGTGCACTTCCTGACCGTGCCGCGCGAGCAGTACGTCAACGACATCAACCGCGACCAGCTCGTCCAGCCCGCCGCCGACACCCTCTTCAAGACGCTGCGCGACGACCGGCCGGTGAACGTGTCGGACAAGGCGCCGGACAGCGGAGACGGCGGCGGTGACAGCGCGGGCGGTACGCGTACGCCCGGCACCCCGTCCGCGGGCTCGACCTCTACGGCCACGCCCACGACCACCCCCACGGGCCCCACGTACCGCGGAACGACCGCGGACCGCGACATCTGTGGCAAGAGCGGGTGAAATCCCGCTAAAGAGTCCACCTGGTCGGCAGGCGGGATCGGCAGCTTTGTCCGGTTGTAGGGGCGCTCGATTTGTCACGGGCGCGCATCGGCGCTGAACTGTGGGGCTAGTGTGAGCGATCCGGCCGATCCCGGATGGAGGACCCGAGCGACCGTGGACACGCAAGGCCGTAGGAACATCGACCCGGCGGACCAGTGGGTCCTGGACCCGGCGACCGGTACGTACCAGTTGCGGCTGGAGCCGGACGCGGCGCCGAGGCCCACCGTGCCGGGGCAGAGCGGTCATCGCGACGCCTCCCCCGCACCGCGGGACGCCGGGCGCGGCCAAGGGCGCGACTCCGCTCCCACCGCCGGAGACGACGACGCGGCCGGGGCCGGGACCGGCCCGACGGACAGCCCCGCCCCGTCCCCCGGCGGCCGGCGCGCGGCCCGCCTCGCGGCCAGGACCGGTGCCACGACCTCCACCACCGGCTCGGCGCGACTGGGGGGCGGCTCGGCCGACGCGTCAACGCCGACCAGCCGTCGCAAGGCGAGGAACAAGAAGTCCCGTAAGAAGAAGGTCCTGTTGTGGACCGCGGGCACGGTGAGCTTCGTGCTGGTGGCGGTCGGCGTCGGCGGCTACCTCGTCTACCAGCACTTCAACAACAACATCACGACGGTGGACGTCGGCAACGCGGGCAGCAAGGACGTCACGCACACCGGTCCGATGAACGTCCTGGTGATCGGCACGGACAGCCGGGTCGGCCTCGGCAAGAAGTACGGCGACGCGGGCAGCGTCGGCCACGCGGACACCACGATCCTCTTCCATGTGTCGGCCGACCGCAGCAACGCGACCGCGATGAGCATCCCCCGCGACATCGTCACCTCCATCCCCGACTGCCCGACGAAGCAGAAGGACGGCAGCACCAAGACGGTTCCGGGCACGCCCGCGCAGCTCACCACGCCCAAGTTCAACGAGAGCCTGGGCGTGGACGGCCGCGACCCCGGCTGCACCATGCGCGCGGTGACGGCGATGACGGGGCTGCCGATCGACCACTTCATGATGGTCAACTTCGAGGCGGTGAAGGCCCTGTCGACGGCCGTCGGCGGTGTCGACGTCTGCCTCGCCCGGCCGCTGGTCGACCCGAAGTCCCATCTGAACCTGAGCGCGGGACCGCACAACATCCAGGGCGAGACGGCGCTGGAGTTCGTAAGGACCCGGCACGCGCTCAAGAACCAGAGCGACCTGGACCGGATCAAGCTCCAGCAGAACTTCCTGAGCGCGATGATCCGGAAGATCAAGTCGAGCGGCACGCTGACCAACCCGAAGAAGCTGTTCACGCTGGCGGACGCGGCCACCAAGGCGCTCACCGTGGACAGCGCGATCGGCAGCGTGAGCAAGCTCACCAGCCTGGCCAAGGACCTCAGCGAGGTGGACGAGAAGCACATCAGCTTCACCACCCTGCCGGTGCTCGACAACCCGAACGAGAAGGTGCACGCCACCGTCGTCGTCGACCCGGTCAAGGCCCCGCAGCTCTTCGCGCTGATCAAGAACGACGTGTCGCTGACCGCGGTGAAGAAGCCGTCCGCCACGCCCGACCCCCGGCTGACCGGGCCGAAGGCGACCCCGCACGACACCCGCGTCAACGTGCTCAACGGCAGCGGGACCTTCGGCGCGGCGCAGAGCACCGTCAACTGGCTCCAGAACACCCAGGGCGTCAACCGCTCGGCGAACGGCGGCAACGCGCCCGCCACCGCCAGGACCGTCCTGGAGTACGCGCCGAACCAGGCCGACCAGGCGCGTTCGCTGGCCGCGATGATGGGGCTGCCCGCCTCCGCGCTGAAGCAGGGCACGACGGACGCGGCGCCGCTCGCGTACATGAAGCTGACCCTCGGCAAGGACTTCACGGCGCCCGGCACCCCGATCGGCCCGCCCACCGCGGCTCCCTCGGACCTCCCGAAGACCGAGGCCGCTGACACGGCGTGCGTGAAGTGACGTCGCGGATGTCGCGCACGCGACGAACGCGGTGAATACCGTAAACCCGGTGAATACGGTCAATCCGGTGAACGCGGCGACCGCCGTGACCTCCGTCACCCTCTGACGTGATCCGGGCGGGCGCCGGAGTCCCGGCGTCCGCTAATTGACGATCTCCGGGTGCAACTCCTCGCCGCTCACAGCCGTCTGACAGTGGGGCGACCCAGTATGACCCGGGTAGGGCGGCGCGTCGGCGTGCACCGTCCGTACACCCCGCGCGAAGGCGCGCGGCCGGTCACCGTGATGACGATGCGCGCCACAGGGAGGTTCGGGATGCGCGACGGGACAGTGGGAGGGAACGGCTTCGGTACGGCACCCAACCCGGACCACCGGGGATGGGACGAGAGCCTGTACCGGGACGACGCCCGCGCCTACGCGCCCGGCGCGCCATCAGGTACGGACTCCGGCGGCGACGACGGCGCGGGCTCCGGCGCGGGACCGGACGCCGACCCCGCCTCTTCCGACGGCGGGCAGGAGCCACCCGAGCGAATACCGGGCCAGCGCGGCGCGGCGGGCGGTGGCGGTCACCGGCGCGGCGGCTCACGGCGGCGCACGAAGAGCCGTAAGCGCAGGGTCCTGAAGTGGGTGTCCATCGGCGCCGCGGTCGCGGTGCTCGGCTCGGCGGGCGCGGCCTACGGCTACTACGAGTACCTGGCGGGCAAGATCCGCAAGGGCGAGCGCGTCAGCGGCAGCTCGACCGTGGCGAAGACGAAGGCCAACGCCGCCGGCAAGACGGCGATGAACATCCTCATCCTGGGCTCCGACAGCCGCAACGACCCCGAGGATCTGAAGCTCGGCGGCGCCAAGAACACCGTGGGCGACGCCGCCCGCGCCGACGTGATCATGATCGCGCACCTGTCCGCGGACCGCAGCAACATGTCCGTGGTCAGCATCCCGCGCGACACCCGCGTCAACATCCCGGCGTGCACCGACCCCAAGACGCACGAGAAGTTCGCGCCGGTCAACGACATCATCAACGCGTCGCTCGGCCGCGGCGGCGCGGGCTGCACCCTGGCCACCGTGCAGAATCTGACCGGCGTCTACATCGACCACTGGCTGACCATCGACTTCTCCGGTGTGGTGAAGATGGCCGACGTCGTCGGCGGCGTCGAGGTCTGCGTGAAGCAGAATGTGGACGACCACTCGACCCCGGCCCAGCCCGGCGGTTCGCACCTGCACCTCAAGGCGGGCAAGCAGAAGATCTACGGCGAGACCGCGCTGAAGTGGCTGCGGACCCGGCACGCCTGGGGCAGCGACGCCGCGCGGGCCAAGGCGCAGCACATGTACATGAGCGCACTGATCCGGCAGTTGCGCAGCCAGAACCTCTTCACCGACCCGGGCAAGCTCAACAAGATCGCGACCACCGCGATGGAGGCGTTCGAGGTCTCCAAGGAGATCGGCACCCCGAAGAAGCTGTACGACCTGGGCATGCAGCTCAAGACCGTGCCGTCGGACCGCATCACGATGCTGACGATGCCGCACGACGCGGACCCGAAGGCCCCGCTGGCGCACTACATCCCGTCGGCGGACGCGCCCCAGGTCTGGTCGCTGCTGCGCAACGACGTGGCGATGGACGGCAACGGCAAGGCGAAGACCCCTGCGAGCGGGGCGCCCGCCACGACACCGGCCACGACCGCGCCGCAGGGCCCGGCCGCCGCGGCCTCCGACACCATCGCGGTCTCCGTGGTCAACGGCACCGCGGGCACCTCGGACGGCGTGGCCACGCCGAACCGCGCGGGCGGTATCGCCACCACGCTCAAGACCGCGGGCTTCACCAAGGCGGAGGCGAGCCAGCAGACCAAGCCGAGCCCGGGCACCACCCTCACGTATCCGACGAGCAGCGGTGACCAGGGCAAGGCCGACGCCACGGCGGTGGGCAAGGCGCTGAAGATCCCGGCGGGCAATGTGAAGGCGTCCGCGGACGTCGACACCATCACCTTGACCATCGGCGCGGACTGGAAGACCGGTACGGACTTCAGCAAGACGCTGCCGAAGAGCGGTTCCGTGCCGACGACGGCGGAGGCGGTGAACGGCGCGGACACGACCGGCTGCATGGAGGTGCTGCCGATCTACCGCTGGTAGCACGCGGGTGGGAGAGGGCGGGACCGGCAGGCGGTACGACCGGCCCGCGCGGGGAGCGGCTCACGCCTCCGCGCGGGCCGTCTCCGTCTGCTGGCCGTCCTGCTGGCCCTGCCCGTCCTGCTGTCCCCGCTGTCGCGACTCCCCGTCGCGCACCGCGGGGCGGCGGCTGGCGATCACCCGGCGGGCCAGCGAGCGCGGGCTGGTGAGGAAGCCGTAGCCCCAGCACATGTGCATGGTGGCCAGGGCGAGCGGGATACGCAGCCGGGCGCCGAAGGACAGGCCGCGGCCCGCCGGGAGCGAGCCGACGGTGATGGCGGCCACGTACGCGGCGGGCACCAGCAGCGCCCACGGGGTGACGGCCGCGCCGACGACGATGCCCGCCGCGTTGGCGAACAGGGCGACGGGGGCGGCCAGGTAGCGCAGGTTGACCGAGCCGCGGTGGTAGCGGGTGACGACGCGCCGCCAGCGGCCGTAGTCCTTGTACTGCTTGGCGAGCGCGCGCACGGTGGGGCGCGGCCGGTAGGAGACGCGCAGTTCGGGCGAGAACCAGATGAGGCGGCCGGCCTCGCGGATGCGGTAGTTCAGCTCCCAGTCCTGGGCGCGGATGAACTCCACGTTGTAGCCGTCCTGCCGCTCCAGCACCTCGCGGCGGAAGACGCCGAGGTAGACGGTGTCGGCGGGGGCGGCGGCGCCTCCGGTGTGGAAGGCCGCGTTGCCGACGCCGATCTTCGACGTCATGGCGGCGGCGACCGCGCGCTCCCAGTCGTTCTCGCCCTCGGCGTGCATGATGCCGCCGACGTTCGCCGCGCCCGTCTCGTCGAGGAGGCGGACGGCGGTGGCGATGTAGTCGGGCGAGAGCATGCCGTGCCCGTCGACGCGTACGACGACCGGGTGCCGGGACGCCTTGATCGCCGCGTTGAGCGCGGCGGGGGTGCGGCCGGTGGGGTTGGGCACCGTGTGGACCCGCGGGTCGGCGGCGGTCAGCTCGGCGGCGATCGCGTCCGTACCGTCCGTGGACGGGCCCAGCGCGATGACGACCTCCAGCTCGCCCGGATAGTCCTGCTCCAGGATGTGCCGCACCGAGTCGCGCAGATGGCGCTCCTCGTTGAGCACCGGCATGATCACGGAGACTGCCGGGGGCGCGGGGTTCTGCGGCGCGGCGGCACGGGTGGCGGGGTCAGGAGCGGCGGCGTTCATCGCGGCAAACGTTACCGCTAATGGGGGACACCAGCGCGTGGGGTCAAGACCTACTGTCCTATTTGTCCCTAGCCTGAACGGGTCCGCACGCCCCTGTCACCGCACGGAGGGATTCCCTGTGCCGCCCACCCGTGTGCCGCCCACCCGAGTGCCCCCCGCGCGCCGACGTCCGCCGATCCGCTGGAGCACCCGGATCATCGGCGGCCTGGCCCTGCTGATCATCACCGCGAGCGGGGTGGGCCACGCCGTGCTGAACGGGGTCAGCGGCGCGATCGACCGGGTGGACGCCTTCGGCGGGATGGAGGGGCGTCCCGACGGGTCCAAGGGCACCAACTTCCTGCTGGTCGGCACGGACGGCCGCGACGGCCTGGACCCGGCGACGAGGAAGGCGTACCACCTGGGCGGCGCGCCCTGTCACTGCACCGACACGATCATGCTGGTGCACCTGTCGGAGGACCGTTCGCACGCGAGCATCGTGAGCATCCCGCGCGATACGTACGTACGTCTGCCGGACCAGCCGTCGGCGGACGCGTCGTCCTCCGGGTCCCCTCCGGCGAGCGCGTCACCGCCCGGCACGCCGTCCGCCGCACCCTCGGCCACGCCGTCCGGCACGGCCTCCGGTACGGCGGGTGCCGCGCCCGCCGCCGAGGTCCAGGCGGACACCCACCCGGCGAAGATCAACCAGGCGTACGCGGACGGCGGCCCGAAGCTGACCGTCCGTACCGTCGAGCAGATCACCGGTGTGCACATCGACCACTACCTGGAGGTCGACTTCACGAGCTTCATGAAGACGGTCGACGTCATCGGCGGCGTCCCGGTCTGCACGACGCGCCCGCTGAAGGACTCCTACACCGGCCTCGACCTGCCGGTCGGCACCACGAAGCTGGACGGCGGACAGGCGCTCCAGTACGTACGCGCCCGGCATCTGGACGCGGCGGCGGATCTGGGGCGGATGCAGCGGCAGCAGCGGTTCGTGGCCCAGGTCATCCACAAGATCACCAGCGGCGGGACGCTGGCCAACCCGCTGGAGCTGAGCCGGGTCGCCTCGACCGTGCTCGGGTCGGTGCGCGCCGACCAGAACCTCAAGGCGGGTGACCTGATCGCGCTCGCGGAGGGCATGAAGGGCCTCACGGCCAGCTCGTCGGAGTTCGGCTCCGTGCCGCTGAGCGACACGGACTACTCCGTCCCGGGCGTCGGCTCCACCGTGAAGTGGGACACCGCCAAGGCCGGGAAGATGTGGGCGGCGATCCGCGCGGACCGGCCGCTGGCGGTGCACCACAAGACGGCCAGGAAGCACAAGGGCGTCAAGGTGGACGTCGACCCCGCGACCATCAGGGTCTCGGTCCAGAACGGCACCGACACCAGCGGGCTGGCCGCCGCCGCGCAGAAGGCGCTGGCCGCCACCGGTTTCTCGACCGTCGGCACCCCCGGGACGTCCGAGCACCCCAGCGCGCGGACCGTGATCCGCTACGACCCCCGTTGGGACCGCTCCGCGCAGTCCCTCGCCACCGCGCTGCCCGGCTCCGAGCTGGTGGCCGTGCCCGGCCAGGGCAAGACGATGAAGGTGGTCCTCGGCTCCGACTACAAGGCGGTCACGCCGGTGACGGCGGACGACGGCGGGGCGTCGGGGACGATGGACTCCGCGCTGACGGGTGACGAGGTCGGGTGCTGACCGGATGAGGTGCCGATCGGACCGGACGCTGATCGGATCGGTTGCTCAACTGACCGGCTGCTCAACTGATCCGCTGCTGACCGGATCGGCTGCTCAACGGCCTGAGGGCCGGACGGCCGGGGTCTCGGGGTGCGTCCCCGGGGCCCCCGGCCGTCTTTCCGAACCGTTCAGGACAGGCCCTGGTCGTCCAGGCCCTCGGCCGCGCGGCGGCGGCGCAGCTCCACGATCGCGCGGCGGCGGGCCAGGCGGTGGGTGCGGCGGATCTGGGCCTCCTGCCAGCGGCGGCGGTCGCGGTCGGTCTCGGGCAGGACCGGCGGTACGTGCCGGGGCTTGCCCTCGACGTCGACCGCGACGAAGACGAGGTAGGCGCTGGCGACCTGCTTGGCGACGCCCGACTCGTTCCAGCGCTCGGCCATGACGCGGACGCCGACCTCCATGGAGGTGCGGCCGGTCCAGTTGACCTGGGCCTTCACGGCGAGGAGGTCACCGACCCTGACCGGTTCGAGGAAGATCATCTCGTCCATCGCGCCGGTGACGGCGGGGCCGCCAGAGTGCCGTCCCGCGACGGCGCCCGCCGCGTCGTCCACCAGTTTCATGACGACGCCGCCGTGGACGGTGCCCAGCAGATTGGTGTCGTGCGCGCTCATGATGTGCGAGAGCGTGATGCGGGACGCCGAGGTCGGCTTGCCCGGGAGCGCCGCGCCGTCGGGAGCGGGGACGTCGGGCGTGGCCAGGGCCTCAGGTGCCCCCAGCGCCTCAGGCGCCGCCAGCGCCTCAGGCGTGGCCGGGGCTTCGGGGGCGGCTGGGCTCTCGGGGACTGCCGGGCTCTCGGGGGTGGGGCGATCGATCATGACAGCAACCTTATGTCCGTTGCGAAACGGTCGCGGCCGGTGGCCGAATGCATCGGGTCTGCTACAGAACCGCCGTGGATTCCCGGTCGTCGCCCGAGGCCGGGCACACTTTCCACCATGAACGGTTGGAGCGATGACACCGAGCAGCGCCGCGGCGCCGAGCCGCCGCTGCCCCCTGAACTGTCGCCGCGCCGGGCCGCCGCCGCGGCGGGCGGGGTACCGCCGCAGCCCGTCCGACGTCCCGGCCCCGCGGGACCCGCGGGCCCCGGCCGAGGCGGCCAGGGCGGAGGCGGCTTCGGCCCGCCCCCGCCCGGCGGGACCGCCACCGGCCCCCGCAGGCCCCGCTGGAGCACCCGCAAGAAGATCGGCATCACGGCGCTCGGTCTGGTCGTGGCGCTGCTGGTGGTGTCCGTCTCCACGTACTTCTGGGCCGACTCCAAGGTGCGCCGCGAGGTCGACCTGAGCAAGGTCGAGGACCGCCCGCCGACGGGCA
Source organism: Streptomyces sp. NPDC003300 (assembly GCF_040610915.1). Lineage (NCBI taxonomy): Bacteria > Bacillati > Actinomycetota > Actinomycetes > Kitasatosporales > Streptomycetaceae > Streptomyces > Streptomyces sp. NPDC003300. The sequence continues at coordinate 14,085 of NZ_JBEXNE010000049.1, forward strand.
AGGGCACCAACTATCTGATCGTCGGTTCGGACAGCCGTGAGGGGCTGACCAAGCAGGACGAGAAGGACCTGCACACCGGCGCCGCGGACGGCCAGCGCACCGACTCCATGATGATCCTGCACACCGGCGGCAACGGGACCACCATGATGAGCCTGCCGCGCGACTCGTACGTCACGATCCCGGCCTTCACCGGCCAGAAGTCGGGCAAGCGGTACGCGGCCTCCACGCACAAGCTGAACCGCGCGTACTCCGACGGCGGCCCCGAGCTGCTGACCCGCACCATCGAGTACAACACCGGCCTGCACATCGACCACTACGCGGAGATCGGCTTCTCCGGGTTCGTGAACCTGGTGAACGCGCTCGGCGGCGTCAACATGTGCCTGGACAAGCCGCTGAAGGACAAGGCGTCGGGCGCCGACTTCGCGGCGGGCTGCCAGAAGCTCAACGGCAAGCAGTCGCTGGCCTTCGTCCGGCAGCGGCACCAGGAGGCCGACCAGGACCTCGGCCGGATGCGCAACCAGCAGAAGTTCCTGTCGACGCTGGCCCACCAGGCGGCCTCGCCGACGACGATCCTCAACCCGTTCAAGCTCTACCCGGTGATCGGCTCCGGGCTCGACACGCTCATCGTCGACAAGAAGATGAGCCTGATGAACCTGGCCTCGATGTTCTGGGCCATGAAGGGCGTCACGGGCGGCGACGGCAACTCCGTCACGGTCCCGATCGGCAACGCCAACTACATGACGCCCAATGACGGCGACGCCGTGAAGTGGGACATGACGAAGGCGAAGACCCTCTTCGACGAGCTGAAGAACGACCAGAAGGTGACCGCCACCAAGTAGGTACCGGGTGGGCACCGACGGGACGGCACACACCGAAGGCCCCGGCCCCCGCGGCGAATCGTCGCTGCGGGGGCCGGGGCCTTTGGTGACGGTACGGAGTCTGCTGCCTCGGGATCTGATCCTCGAAGGTCTGACACCTCGGGCTCAGATGCCTCGGGGTCCGATGCCTCGGGCTGGACGCCTCGGGCTCAGACGGCGGCCGGGGCTCCGGTCACGGCGGGCACCCACTGGTCGAGCTCGGTGCGCCAGTAACGGGCCACGTTCAGCCGGGTCGGCTTGGGCTCACCGGGGAGCTGGAACTTCAGCGAGCTCCACAGGGCGTTCCGCTTGACCTCGGACACCAGGCCCGCGGCCTCGGCGCGCGGTATCGCGGCGACGAGCTCCTTCGGGCGGGAGCTCATGCGGCCCGCCTTGTGGAAGACCACGGCCTGCTCGGTGACCGTGACGAAGTAGTACTTCACGAATGCCTGGGCGATCAGGCCGAGCGAGTTGATCAGCCACGGGCTCGGTCCGGTGACCGTGTGGATCGTGGCGATCGGACGGTCGCTCGGGTTGATCTCCGCGATGGCCTGAGCCACCTGCTCCTGCATCGTGGACTTGCGAATGGCCATAAAGGGTCCCCCTGCTTCAGGTGTGTGGACGATTGCCGCGACGCCGTCGGATGACGACGGCGTCGCAGCGTATCGCCTGCTGCCTGTCAGGTACGCGCAGGGTTTGCATTGATACACGCCGGTGACGAACGAGACCTCAGCGACGCGTAGTTGGCCGGATCGTGACCTTAGTGACGCGCACCGGCCGTACGACGACGCAGGCCGTAGACGGCGCCGCCGCCGACCACCACGAGCGCGCCGGCGACACCGGCGATCATGCCCGTGTTGCTGCCGCCACCGGTCTCGGCCAGGTCGGTGGTGCCACCGGCCGCGGGCGAGGGAGCGTTGGTGTCGTCAACCGCCGCCGCGCCGCTGGTGCTCGGCGTCGCGGTGGGGGTGTCGGACGGGGCCGTCGAGGGCGTTTCGGTCGCCGGCGTGGTCGGCGTGTCCGACGGAGTGTCGGTGGCCGGCGTGGTCGGCGTGTCGGTCGCGGGCGTGGTCGGGGTGTCGACCTTGCACGCGGTCTCCGGCGTCTTCACGTCCGTGGTGCCGACCTTCTGGCCGGAAGCCTTCACGACGGTGACCGTGTACGTCGTGGACGGCGACCAGTCGACCGGGAAGTTGACGGTGACGCCCTGGCGCGTCCCGGTCAGGTTCTCCTGGTGACCGACCTCGGTCTGCCCCTGCGACACGGTGATGTTCACCAGCGTGTGGGAGTAGTCCTTGTTGGTGACGTCGATCGAGCCCTTGCCGTTGTCGCACGAGGCTTGGGCGGAGAACTCGGAGATGCTGCAAGCGAACGCGTTGCCTGCAACGCCCAGCGCGAGCGCGGCTGCGGCGGAGGCAACGCCGATGGTACGCACCGCGATTGCGGTACGGCGGGATATGGACACGTCTTCCCTTCACGGGATCGGATCACAAGCGCGGAAAGGGCACACAAGGGGCGGGATCGAACTCCCGCGCCACCTGTGGCCCTCAAACCTCTACAAGCCGCCGCGTCCGCTTGTCAATTGATCGCAAACCGCCCGCTAAACGGCGCCGGGTGACGATCCCCCCCGCCCGAACCACCGGACTACACCGGATAGTCGGACATAGCGATCTTCCCCCGATCGTTGTACTGAACCCCCCGAACCGCCCTCCCCCGTCACCCACTTCACCCCCGTCACCCGCCTATCACCACCCCCCGCCCTAGGGGAGGTTTCGCGCCATCACGATGCGCTGGACCTGGTTGGTGCCCTCGTAGATTTGGGTAATTTTGGCGTCGCGCATCATGCGCTCGACGGGGTAGTCGCGGGTGTAGCCGTAGCCGCCGAGGAGTTGGACGGCGTCGGTGGTGATGTCCATGGCGACGTCGGAGGCGTAGCACTTGGCGGCGGCGCCGAAGAAGGTGAGGTCTTCCTCCTTGCCGCCGGCCGAGACGCGTTCTGACCTGGCGGCGGCGGCGTAGGTGAGCTGGCGGGCGGCTTCGAGCTTCATGGCCATGTCGGCGAGCATGAACTGGATGCCCTGGAATTCGGCGATGGCCTTGCCGAACTGCTGGCGCTCCTTGACGTAGCCCTTGGCGTAGTCGAGGGCGCCCTGGGCGATGCCGATGGCCTGGGCGGCGATGGTGACGCGGGTGTGGTCGAGGGTCCTCATCGCGGTGGCGAAGCCGGTGCCCTCGGCGCCGATCATGCGGTCGGCGGGGATGCGGACGTTGTCGAAGTAGACCTCGCGGGTCGGGGAGCCCTTGATGCCGAGCTTCTTCTCGGGGGCGCCGAAGGAGACGCCCTCGTCGCCCTTCTCGACCACGAACGCGGAGATGCCCTTGGAGCGCTTGTCGGGGTCGGTGACGGCCATGACCGTGTAGAACTCGGAGACGCCCGCGTTGGTGATCCAGCGCTTGACGCCGTTGAGCACGAAGGTGTCGCCGTCGCGTACCGCGCGGGTCTTCATGCCCGCCGCGTCCGAGCCGGCCTCGGGCTCGGACAGCGCGTACGAGAACATGCCCTCCTTGCGCGCCAGGGCGCCGAGGTACCTCGTCTTCAGCTCCTCGGAGCCGGAGAGCTGTACGGGCAGCGAGCCGAGCTTGTTGACCGCGGGGATGAGGGAGGAGGAGGCGCAGACCCGCGCCACCTCCTCGATCACGATGACCGTGGACAGCGCGTCCGCGCCCGGGCCGTCGTACGCCTCGGGGACGTGGATCGCGTGCAGGTCGTTGGCCTCCAGCGCGTCACGGGCCTCCTGCGGGAAGCGGCCCTGCTCGTCCACCTCGGCCGCGAACGGCGCGATCTTCGCCTCCGCGAGGGAGCGGACCGCGTCCCGGAGCATGTCGTGCTCCTCGGACGTACGGAAAAGGTCGAAGTCGGAGGATCCGGCCAAGGTGTCTCACTCCCCGAGTGCAGCGCTAACTACCGTTAAGTAACCCAATGATCCTAGGCCCGCGCCCGCGGCGCCACCTACGTGACGTTCATGACACCCGCGGAACACCGCACGACGCCCTCCGACGCCCCGCAACGCCTCACGACACCTTGTCGCCGAGCCGGTCGACGGTGTTGTTCGCGAGGTAGTCGCTCATCGTGTCGTTGCGGAGCGCCTGCCACAGCTCGGAGGAGCCGTTGGCGTCCAGCAGCACCACGGACTGCTTCTTGATGGTGTCGAAGCCGGAGATCGGCGCGTTCATGAACACCATGTCCGAGGAGCGCACATCGCGCATGTTCCACACCAGGTCGCGCAGATCGCCGTTGGACAGCCTGTCGTCCACGCTCACCACGGACGTCACCTGGTCCAGGGTCCGCTTCAGCTTGAGCGGGTTGGAGAAGGTGCCGCCGGAGAGCATCTTGGACAGCACGGCCCGCAGGAAATTCTGCTGCCGGTGCGTACGGTCCAGGTCGCCGCGCGGCAGGCCGTAGCGCTCGCGTACGTAGTCGAGGGCGTCGTCGCCGTTCATGTGGTGGGGGCCGGCCGTCCAGACCCCGCCGGGGCCGTTGCGGCGGTCGACCGTCTTGTCGACGGTGATGTCCACGCCGCCGACCGCGTTGGTCAGATTCTTGAAGCCGCTCCAGTCGATCACCGCGAGGTGGTCGACCTTCACCTTGGTGAGCCGCTGCACGGTGTCGATCAGCAGCGGCGGGCCGCCCCAGGAGAAGGCCGCGTTCAGCTTCGCCTGGCCGTGGCCGGGGATGCTCACCCAGGAGTCGCGCGGCAGCGAGACGACGTACGCGTGTTTGTGGTCGGCGGGCAGGTGCACCAGCATCATCGTGTCGCTGCGCTGGGCGCCCGGCTTCCACTCCGGCGCCTTGGCGTTCTTGCCGGTGGTCGGCAGGTCGGACCTGGCGTCCAGGCCGACCAGCAGGAAGGTCTGGCTGCCGCTCTTGGACGCCTGCGGCTGCGCGGCGGCCGGTACGTCGGTCGGGAAGGCGTTCGGGATGCGCTCGACGCGGCCGGTGTAGTGCTGGAAGGCCCAGTAGGCGGTGCCGACGACCAGCAGCACACCGGTGCAGAGCAGGATCACGGCCGCGTACAGCACGCGGCGGGTACGGCGGCGCCGCCGGGTCGTGCGCGCCGGGCTGTCGGGGCCGTCAGGCCCGTCGGGCGCGAGGCCGTCCTCCGCATCCGGCTCAAGTCCCGGCTCCGGCTCCGGCTCGGACCCCGGCTCGCGCTTGACGGCCGATATCCGCCCCGGTATCCGCCCCGGTATCCCCTCCGGTTCCGGCGACCGCCCCTCGTCCGGCCCCCGGTCCCGCCGCTGATCCGGCGTCGTCACGTCCGTTCCGGTCGGGACCGTCCCCTCGTCCGTCCCGCCGCCTCTGCCGCTCGCGTCACCCACGATTGCACCCCACCCCTCGACCCACCCCTTGGATATCTGCACGCATTGTGGACCCCCGGCCCCCCGACCACCCACTATTTGGTCCGCGCGGTCCCTACTATGCTCTGCGCATGCCTCTGAAGCTCACCGTCATCGGCACCGGTTATCTCGGCGCCACCCATGCCGCCGCGATGGCCGAGCTCGGTTTCGAAGTGCTCGGCCTCGACATCGTGCCGAGCAAGATCGAGATGCTGTCGCAGGGGCGCGTCCCCATGTACGAGCCGGGCCTGGAGGAACTGCTCGCGAGACATGTGGCCGGGATCGAGGGCTCCAGCGGGCGGCTGCGCTTCACCACCTCCTGGGAGGAGGTCGCCGAGTTCGGCGACGTCCACTTCGTCTGCGTGAACACCCCGCAGAAGCACGGCGAGTACGCCTGCGACATGAGCTACGTGGAGAACGCCTTCTCCTCGCTGGCCCCGCATCTGCGGCGCCCCGCGCTGGTGGTCGGTAAGTCCACCGTGCCGGTGGGCAGCGCGGCCGGGCTGGCGGAGCGGCTGCGCGAGACGGCCCCGGCGGGCGCGGACGCGGAGCTGGCGTGGAACCCGGAGTTCCTGCGCGAGGGCTTCGCGGTGCAGGACACGCTGCACCCGGACCGGATCGTGATCGGCGTGACCAGCGAGCGCGCCGAGTCACTCCTGCGGGAGGTTTACGCCGGACCGCTCGCAGAAGGCACGCCGTTCATCGTCACGGACTACCCGACGGCCGAACTCGTCAAGACCGCGGCCAACGCCTTCCTCGCCACCAAGATCTCCTTCATCAACGCCATGGCCGAGGTCAGCGAGGCGGCGGGCGGCGATGTCGCCAAGCTCGCCGAGGCGATCGGGCACGACGACCGGATCGGCCACAAATTCCTCAGGGCCGGGATCGGCTTCGGCGGCGGCTGTCTGCCCAAGGACATCCGCGCGTTCATGGCGCGCGCCGGTGAGCTGGGCGCCGACCAGGCGCTGACGTTCCTGCGCGAGGTCGACTCCATCAATATGCGGCGCCGCACCAGCATGGTGGAGATGGCCCGCGAGGCGGTCGGCGGGAGCCTGCTCGGCCGCCGGATCGCCGTGCTGGGCGCCACCTTCAAGCCGGACTCCGACGACGTCCGCGACTCCCCCGCCCTCAATGTGGCGGGCCAGATACACCTCCAGGGCGGCCAGGTCACGGTCTACGACCCGAAGGGCATGGAGAACGCCAAGCGGCTCTTCCCGACCCTGCGTTACGCCCCCACGCCGCTGGACGCCGTCCGCGGCGCCGACCTCGTACTGCACCTGACCGAGTGGCGGGAATTCCGCGAGCTGGACACCGCCGCCCTCGCCGACGTGGCCCGCGAGCGGCACATCCTCGACGGCCGCAACGCGCTCGACCCCGCGGTCTGGCGCAAGGCCGGCTGGACCTACCGCGCGATGGGCCGCCCCTCCGCGTAACCGACGACACCCGCGGGGCCCGTACGCGACACCACCGCGTACGGGCCCTCGTCCGTGCGCACGTGCCTCGTACGTGCGCACGTCAATGACCGGCAGCACGGGCCGCCATACGGGCCGCCGTACCGGAAGGGAACGGCCGGGCGTCACGCGCCTCAGCGCGTACGGCTGCGGTACGCCCGCATCTTGGCGCGGCTGCCGCAGATCGCCATCGTGCACCAGCGGCTGCGGCCCGAGGGGCTGCGGTCGTAGTAGACCCACCGGCAGGTGTCGGCCGCGCACGCCTTGAGGCGGGGCCAGGTGCCGTCCGCGACGGCCGAGACGACGGCGGCGGCGACGCGGGCGGTGAGGGCCGGGGGTCCGGTCAGGCCGGGGGCGGGGCGTACGGCGGCTGCGCCCTCGGCGTCGACGGTCAGACGCAGCGGCGCGCGGGACAGCAGGCGTTCCAGCGCCTCCAGGGTGGCGGGCGGTACGTCGACGCCCGCGTGGGCCTGGCAGACGTCGCGCAGCGCCTCGCGCAGGACCAGGACGTCGGCGAGCCCTCCGGGGCCGAAGCCGGGCCCCTCGATGCCGCGCTCCCCCGCCCAGGCGGCCAGCTCCGCCGGGGTGCGCAGCGCGTCGTCGCCGCTCTCCAGGTCGACGGTGTTGACCAGGTCCTGGACCAGCCGCAGCGGTCCAGGCGCGGGACTGCGTTCTCCGGGCTGCTCCACCCTTGAAACGTTACCGCCACTCCGCCATGATGAAGTAACCGTTACCGGCTGAGACCGCTGTACTGGTAACCGTTGTACTGGTAACCGCTAACCGCTGTCCCGCTGCCGTGCCACCGGCCGGGGGCCGGGGCGGCCCCCCCCCGGGGCAAACCGGAAGTACGCGCACCAGGGGGGCGGCCGGCAGGCCAGTCACCCCCCCCCCCCGCCCGCCCCCGACAAC
>NZ_JBEXNE010000050.1:0-18865 GCF_040610915.1 Streptomyces sp. NPDC003300
CACGGTAGCGCTGGTGTCGTTGCTCATGGTGGTATGCCTGCCCCTGGTGACCGGTCAGCCCAGCCGGGGCTGAATCTTCTCGATGAATACGGACTTATGGGATCCCAATCGGCGGGAAGCCGAAGGACGTCGCGGACGACGTCACGGCAGAACATCGTCGAGGAAACCCACGCGGAGCCAAGCCCCTCCCCGGCAAGCGCCACAAGAAAGTTCTCGACGGCCGCCCCCACCGCCACCACGAACATCTCCCGCTCCGCGGCCCCCCGCCGCGCATCCGGATAGGCGTGAGCCCCGTCGGCGACAAGGCACGGCACGACGAGATAAGGAGCGCGCCGCAGCACGTCCCCCCGCCGAAGCCGCCGTGCCACGGACTCCTCGGAGAAACCGTCGCGCCGCAGGTCCGCCGCCCAGGCGTCCCGCATGGCGTCGAGCAACCGCTCCCGTGTCTCGGCCGACTCCAGGAGGACGAACCGCCACGGAGTGGTGTGGTGGGGGGCGGGCGCGGTGACGGCGAGCGCGACGGCACGTCGAACGGCGGCGGGGTCGACCGCGTCGTCGGTGAACTCCCGTACGGTCCGCCGCAGCGAGACGGCCTCGCGTACGGCCTCGGAGGTGCCGAGCCGGAACATGTCGTTGGCGGCGGCCCGCACAAGAGGCCGCGCGCCGGAATCGTCGCCGTCGCCGAGAGCGCCCTCGTCGGCGACGACCTCGCCGAGCCCCCGTACGACGGCCACCGGCAACCCCCCGACCTTCCCCTTGACCAGGTCCCCGGCGGCGGCCAACTCGTCCCCGGTGGCGGTCACCGTCACGGACATGAGGTTGCCGTGGCTGTCGAGACCGCCGCGGAGGTCGTCCAGGACGCGGACCCCGGCGGCGCCGATGGCGACGTCGGTGAGACCTTCGCGCCAGGGCCGCCCGAAGGTGTCGGTGACGATGACGCCGACGCGTACGCCGAGGATCTCGCGGAGGCCGTCCCGGACGCGCCGGGCGGAGGCGTCGGGGTCCTCGGGGAGCAGAAGGATGGTTCCCGCCGCGGTGTTGGAGGCGTCGACGCCCGCCGCGGCCATGACGAAGCCGTGCCGGGTCTCGACGATGCGGGTGGGTCCGCGGCGGGCGACGAGGCGTACGGCCTCGGCGTCGATGGCGGCCTCGCGGTCGTCGGCGTTGACGATCCGGCCCTCGGCCTTGCTGACGATCTTGGAGGTGACCAGCAGGACGTCGCCGTCGGCGAGTTCGGTCCCGGTGGCGGCGATGAGCTTGGCGATGTCGGCGCCCGGCTGCACCTCGCCGATGCCGGGGACGGCGAACACCTCGTAGCGGGGCGCGTTCATGCCCGTACCTCCTCGGCGAGCGTCAGCGCCTCCCTGGCCATCTGGGCCGTGGCCTCGGGGCCGTCCATGAGCAGCGGGATGGCCCGGCAGCGGATTCCGGCGGCCTCGACCTCGGGGACGGCGGCGGCGTCGACGGTGTCGACCAGCCAGCCGTCGAGCAGCCCGGAGCCGTAGTGCGCGGCGACGGCCGCGGCCGTCGACTCGACCCCGACGGCGGCCAGCACCTTGTCGGCCATGCCGCGCACGGGGGCGTCGCCGATGAGCGGGGAGAGGCCGACGACCGGCACCCCGGCCTCGGCGATGGCCTCGCGGATGCCGGGCACGGCGAGGATGGTGCCGATGCTGACGACGGGGTTGGACGGCGGGAAGACGATGACGTCCGCCTCGCCGATCGCCTCCAGGACGCCGGGCGCGGGCTTGGCGCCCTCCGCGCCGACCGGCACGACGGCGTGCGCGGGTACGGAGGCGCGCAGCCGTACCCAGTACTCCTGGAAGTGAACGGCCTTGCGCTCGCCGTCGATCTCGACCAGCACGTGGGTCTCGATCCGGTCGTCGGACATCGGGATGAGCCGCACGCCGGGCTTCCAGCGGGCGCACAGCGCTTCGGTGACGGCGCTGAGCGGGTAGCCCGCGCCGATCATCTGTGTGCGCACGATGTGGGTGGCGAAGTCCCGGTCGCCGAGACCGAACCACTCGGGGCCCACGCCGTACGCGGCGAGTTCCTCCTTGACCGCGAAGGTCTCCTCGGCCCGCCCCCAGCCCTGCTCCTCGTGGATGCCGCCGCCGAGGGTGTACATCACGGTGTCGAGGTCGGGGCAGACCTTCAAACCGAACAGATGGATGTCGTCTCCGGTGTTGCCGATGACGGTGATCTCCGCCTCCGGCGCCGCTGCCTTCAGGCCGCGCAGAAAGCGCGCCCCTCCAATACCTCCGGCCAGAACCACGATTCGCATGGTTCCCAGTCTGTCAGCCCGCCGCGGCGGCCCGTGAGGTATCGGCCCGCGGGGCGGCGGACGTGCAGGCGTACGGGGTCATCTTGGTGAGGCCGGGGAAGTAGACGTGCAGGCTCACCGCGGGTTCCAGCGCGTCGTTGACGACCTCGTGGACGTAACCGGGCGCGAAGGCACGCTGCGCGCCCGCCGACAGCACCCGGTTGACCTCGCGGCCGACGCCGCCCGAGGCCCCCGTGCTCGCATCCGGCAGCGCCCGCTCGCGCAGCGCGCCTTGGAGCACGGTGAGCACACCGGACGACAGGCCGTGGTCGTGCAGCCCGCTGCTCTGACCGGGCAGCCAGCTCAGCAGCCACACCTCGTAGCCGGGGCCGCGGCGCAGCCGCGCGTACCAGCGGGTGGTGGCGTCGTAGCGCACCTGGGGGGCCCATCGCTCGCGGTCGGCGGCGATGGAGCGGGCGAGCCCGGCGAACTCCGCGACGGTGCGTGGGTGTTGCGGCACCGGGGGGAGCAGGTGGGGAAGGGCGAGCGGGTCACCGGCGATCGAGACATCGCTGTACATGAAGGTGTGTTCCTCGTGATGCGCGAGTGGCTAGGCGGTGCCAGGTCCGTGACAGGTCCTGGGCAGGGGGCTCAGCGGCAACAACAGGAACGACAACAGCTCTGGGCGAGCGCGACGCAGCGGGACTCGCGACGGCGAGTCCGGGTAGGCGCGTGGTGCTCAGCAGGCATACCGTCAAGGAGACCGGTCCCGCCCGTACCTTGTCAACCGGATGTCCGGAATGTCGCGAATCTTTCACCTGATCCGGCTGGAAGGGTTGGTGAAAGGTTTGTGCGCAGAAGTGTGCGGATATGTGGTGCCCAACCGCATGAAGAGCACGTTGTGCTGTTGTGCTTCTGTGATCGGAATGTGATCCACAACGCTTCACCCGAATGGCGGAACGTGGCGCGTGGCCAAGGCGTCTGACGAGGTGTGAACGGTGGATCGGCGGGACCATGGTTGACGGATACCGGATTTTAGGCCGATATCAACACTTTCTGTCACCTCTTGGTTCAGCGGAGTGAATAACGGGCCCAATAGCAGATCTCGGCTTGACTGGCCCGGATCGGCACACTTGTAATTTCACTCGTGTCGTTAGGCCGCTCATGGTGACGGCAACATCACGGGGAAGCACGACAGACGAGGGGCGCGCATGACCGAGCAGTTCCAGTTGCTGCTGGCCGAAGAGGCCGACGAGGAACTCGGCTGGCAGGAGCGCGCGCTGTGTGCGCAGACCGACCCCGAGTCGTTCTTCCCGGAAAAGGGCGGTTCCACGCGTGAGGCGAAGAAAGTCTGCCTCGCCTGTGAAGTCCGTTCCGACTGCTTGGAGTACGCCCTGGCCAACGACGAACGCTTCGGCATCTGGGGCGGCCTGTCCGAGCGGGAGCGCCGCCGCCTGAAGAAGGGCGTCGTCTGAACCACGCGACCGGGCCGACGACCGGTCCGAGGACCGGGTCCGCGGCAGGGCGCCGACCGAGCCCTGACCGCGCCCCCGACCCCTCGCGCGGCACCGCGCACCGGCCCGATCACAGCTCCCGCACACCCCGCTTCCAGCCCGCGTACAGCCCGCTTTCCGCGCCCACCGGCACGGGAGGCGGGCTGCCGTTGTTCTCACACTCGGACGGAGCCCCCGGTGTAAGCCGTTAGTGTGGGGGCCCGTCCGAGACGTTCCCCGCCGCCGGCGGCCGATGCGTCAACCGCAGTCCAGCGAACCGGGGCCCGAACCTCGATGTCCGTGAACAGCCCAGCACCGGCCTTCTTCCCGGCCGGCATCCCTGAGTTCCCGCGCCACGTCGTCACCGCCGTGCTCGTCGCGCACGACGGCGCGCGCTGGCTGCCCAAAGCCCTCGCCGGCCTGCTCTCCCAGGACCGCCCTGTCCAGGACGTGATCGCCGCCGACACCGGCAGCGCGGACGACTCCGCGCGGCTGCTCGCCGACTCCCTCGGCGACCAGCGCGTCCTGCACCTGGCCCGCCGCACCGGCTTCGGCGCCGCCGTCGAGGAGGCCGCCAGGGTCGCCGCGCCGCTCAGCGCCGAGCAGTTGCCGTACCTGGGACGCCGCAGCGGCTGGGACCCGGTCAGCCGCAGTTGGAACGACGACGCGTACGACGAGCCCGAGCAGCCGCACGGCGACCCCGTCCAGTGGCTGTGGCTGCTGCACGACGACTGCGAGCCCGACCCCGGAGCGCTCGCCGCCCTGCTGCGCACCGCGGACGCCTCGCCGTCCGCCTCGATCATCGGCCCCAAGCTGCGGAGCTGGTTCGACCGCAGGCAGCTCCTCGAAGTCGGCGTCAGCATCGCCCGCAGCGGTCGCCGTTGGACCGCGCTCGAACGCCGCGAGCAGGACCAGGGCCAGCACGACCAGACCCGCCCGGTGCTCGCCGTGTCGTCCGCGGGCATGCTGGTGCGCCGCGACGTGTGGGAGGAGCTGGGCGGATTCGACCGCAGGCTGCCCCTGATGCGCGACGACGTCGACTTCTGCTGGCGCGCCCAAGCGGCGGGCCACACCGTGCTGGTCGCCCCCGACGCCGTCATGTGGCACGCCGAGGCCGCCTCCCGCGAGCGCCGTCCGGTCGACTGCGCGGGCCGCTCCTCGGTCAACCCGCACCGCGTCGACAAGGCCGGCGCCGTCTACACCCTGCTGGCCAACACCCGCGGCCCGCTGCTGCCCTATGTGATGCTGCGGATCGCCGTCGGCACCATATTGCGCACGCTCGCCTATCTCGTCGGCAAGGTGCCGGGACAGGCCGTCGACGAGATCGTCGGACTGCTCGGCGTCCTGCTGCGCCCCGGACGGGTGCTGGCCGCCAGACGCAGAAGAGGCCGCGGCACCGTACCGCCCTCCGAACTGCGACCGCTCTTCCCGCCGCCCGGCGCGACCGTACGCGCCACCGTCGACCAGGTCGTCAGCAACATCGCGGGCCGCGCGGACGCCGCGTCCGCCGCCGCGGGACGCCACGGCGGCTCCGTCGAGTCCGGACCGGGCGACGAGGACGGCGACTTCCTGGAAGTCGAGCAATTCGCGCGGCTCAAGCGCGTCGCCCGCAAGCCGGGCCCCGTGCTCTTCGCCGTCCTGCTCGTCGTCTCGCTCGCCGCCTGCCGCTCACTGCTCGGCGGGGGAGCCCTCTTCGGCGGCGCCCTGCTGCCCGCCGACCCCGGCGCCTCCGACCTGTGGGGCACCTACACGGGTTCCTGGCACGCGCTGGGCACCGGCGGCACCCAGGCCGCGCCCCCGTACATCGCGGTCCTCGCGCTCTTCGCGACCGTGCTCTTCGGCTCCACGGGACTCACCCTCACCCTGCTGCTGGTGGCCTCCGTGCCGCTGGCCGGGATCACCGCCTACTTCGCCTCCCGCCCGCTCGTCGAGTCGCGCCTGCTGCGCGCCTGGGCGTCGGTCGCGTACGCCTTCCTGCCCGCCGCCACCGGGGCGCTGGCCACCGGACGGCTCGGCACCGCCGTCCTGGCCATCCTGCTGCCGCTGATGGCGCGCGCCGCCGTCGGCGCCGCGGGCCTCCAGCTCGGCGACGGCGCGATCGAGCGCGGCGCACGGCCCGGCTGGCGCTCCACCTGGGCGCTGGCGCTGATGCTCACCTTCACCACCGCCTTCACCCCGGTCACCTGGCCGATCGCCCTGACACTGGCCGCCGCCACCCTCGGCTGGCGCATGGCCCGCGGCCAGCAGCAGCTCCTGGTCCCGCAGCTCCTGCGCTTCGCGGCCCTGCTGATCACCCCGATCGTGCTGCTCGCCCCCTGGTCGCTGACGCTGCTCGCGCACCCCGGACGCCTGCTGCACGAGGCGGGACTGCCGTACGGCGACAAGGGCGTCTCCGGCATCGACCTGCTGATGCTCAGCCCCGGCGGACCCAAGGCGGGCGCCGCCTTCCTGCTGATCGGCGTCGTCCTGGCCGCGCTCGCCGCCCTGATGCGCGACACCCGCCGCCCGGCGATCGTCGCCGCCTGGGCCGCCGCCGCGACCGGACTGCTCTTCGCCGTCATCGAGAACACCAAGGCGTGGGCGGGCCCCGCCACCCTCGTCTACGGTCTCGCCCTGCTGGCCGCCGCCGCGATCGGCGCGGAAGGCGCCAAGGAGCGGATCGCCGCCAGCGGCTTCGGCTGGCGCCAGCCCGTCGCGGGCCTGATCGCGCTGGCCGCGGCCCTCGCGCCGCTGCTGGCCGCCTTCACCTGGGTCGCCGACGGCGCGAACGGCCCCATCAAGCGCCAGGACCCGCAGCAGGTGCCCGCCTTCGTCGCCGAGGAGAGCACCTCCCGCGACCAGGCCCGCACCCTGGTGCTCAACGGCACCGCGGGCCGCATCTCGTACTCCCTGGTGCGCGGCGCGGGCGCGCGGATCGGCGACGCCGAACTGGCCGCGGAGGCGTCCCGCGACAGCGAACTCGACACCGTCGTCGCCAACCTGGTGGCGGGTTCCGGCGCCGACCAGGGCAGCCGCCTCACCGGATACGCCATCCGTTACGTACTGGCGCAGAAGGGCGCGCCGCGCTCGGTGGGCCGCGTCCTGGACAGCACCCCCGGCCTGTCCCGGGTGAGCCAGGCGGACGGCAGCGAATTGTGGCGCGTCAACGACGCGGTCTCCAGGATCGCGATCACCAGCAAGGGCGCGCAGCCCGTCGCCGTCGCGGCAGGCAAGGTCGAGGCGCACACCACGGTGCCCGCGGGTCCCGAAGGCCGCGTATTGCGCCTGGCGGACTCCGCCGCGCCCGGCTGGCACGCCACCCTGAACGGATCCGCGCTGCCCAGAACGACCGTCGACGGCTGGGCGCAGGGCTTCCAGCTGCCCGCCACCGGCGGCCGTCTGGACGTCACCTATGAGGAGCCGTTCACCCACACCTTCTGGCTGGGCGCGCAGGGACTGCTGCTGCTCGTGGTCATCGTGCTGGCCCTGCCGGGCCGCCGCCGCGAGATCGACGACGACCTGCCGGAGGCCGACGCGCCCAGCGCCGTCCAGATTCCCGCACAAGGTGCGGGCGAGGGCCGTCGCGCCCGCCGCCTCCAGGCGGCGGCCGACGCCGAGGCCGCCGCGGCCGATCCCGACGCCGCGGAGGCCGAGGGCCAGGAGCAGGCGGCCTACGCGGCCCAGCAGGCCCACCACGGCCGGCAGGGCCAGGACGGGCCCGCGGGCCCCGACGCACCGCCGCAGACCCCGTACGACCCCTCTGAGGGCGGTTACGACCCGTACGCGGTACCTGCCCCCGACACCGGCGAGCAGTTCTACGGCTACCCGCGGCAGGACCCCGGCTACGGCACCGACCCCGCCCAGCAGCAGTGGGACGGGCAGCAGCAGTACGCGGCGGAGCCGGGCACGTACGAGCAGCAGCAGGTCGGCTACACCGACCAGTACGGCTACCCGCAGCAGCCCCCGCCGCCCTACGACCCGTACGCGACGACCGGCCACGAAGAGGCGGCCGGTTACGACGAGACGGCGGGTTACGACCAGCAGCAGCCGCCGCAGCAGCAGTACGACGGGCAGGCGCCGTACGGCGGACAGCAGCCCTACGACCCGGCCGCGTACCCCGACCCGGCTGCCCCGTACTACGCCGAAGACGACCAGCGCCGCGACGGGAGCGACCACCAGTGAACCGCAGCACGATCTCCCTGGCGGGCGCCGTCGCCGCCCTGGCCGTACTGACCGGCGCCGCCGTGGTGTCCGGCGGCGGCGACCGGGACACCGCGCCGGTCGCCTCCGCGGCCCGGCTGCCCGTACAGCGCAGCAATCTGCTGTGCCCGGCGCCGTCCTCGTCGGAATTCGCCAACACCACCTACACCTCGTTCACCCCGCAGGGGACGGCGGGCGCGACCGGCTCCGGCAGCGCGCAACTGGTCCCCGCGACGCCCAAGGGCAAGGCGCTCACCCCGCTGAAGGCCGCGGGCAAGCCCGCCACCAGCTCCACCGACAAGCCCGACGCGCCCGCGCTGATCGGTACGGCCGACGGGCCGCTCGCGCCCGGCTGGACCGTCCAGCAGACCACCGTCGTGGACACCGGGGCGGGCCGCGGCCTGCTCGGCGCGTCCTGCGTGGCGCCGGACAGCGAATTCTGGTTCGCGGGCGCCAGCACGGGACCCGACCGGCAGGACTTCCTGCACCTGGTGAACCCCGACGACACCCCGGCGGTCGTCGACATCGAGCTGTACGGCAAGGACGGCCTGCTGAAGGCGTCCACCGGCGACGGCGTCACCGTGGCGGGCAAGTCCGCCAAGCCGGTGCTGCTGTCCACCCTGGTCGCGGACAAGGCGCAGGACCTCACCGTGCACGTCGTGGCGCGCAGCGGCCGGGTCGGCGCGGCCGTTCAGGCCATCGACAAGAAGCTCGGCAGCGACTGGCTGACCCCGGCCGCCGAGCCCGCCACCAGCCTGGTGCTGCCCGGCATCCCCGCCGACGCCGCGACCGTGCGCCTGGTGGTGTACGCGGCCGGTTCCGACGACGCCGACCTCACGCTGAAGCTGGCGACGCCGACCGGCTCGATCACCCCCGCGGGACACGAGACGCTGCACGTCAAGAGCGGTATGACCAGCGCGGTCGACCTCGGTGACCTCACCAAGGGCGAGGCGGGTTCGCTGGTCATCACCTCCAGCCAGGTCCACGCGGCGGTCCCCGTCGTGGCGGGCCTGCGGGTGACGCGCGGCAAGGGCGCCAAGCAGGAGATGGCGTTCCTGCCCGCCACCCCGGCGATCGAGACCCGCTCCACCGTCGCCGACAACCGCACCAAGGGCTCCACCTTGTCGCTGGTCGCCGTCGGCCAGGACGCCAGTGTGAAGATCACCGCGTCGGCCGGATCCTCCGGCGGCGAGCCGGTGTCGAAGACGGTCAGCGTCAAGGCGGGGACGACCGTCGCCGTCCCGCCGCCGCTGCCCGCGTCCGGCAAGGGCACGTTCGCCGTGACCGTCGTGCGCGTCTCCGGCGGAAGCGTCTACGCCTCACGGACGCTGGCGCTCCCGCTGGACGGGGTGCCGATGTTCACGATCCAGCCGATGTCCGACGACCACGGCATGGTGGATGTTCCCGCCGCCCGCGCCGACCTGGGGATTCTCAACCACTAGAGCGTTTTCCCGCACCTGGTGCGGTCCTCGCGGGCCGCACCATATGCGGGCGGTCCGCGTCGGGGCCGCGCCGCGCCGTGTCAGTCCTCGCCGTACTTCGGGTCGACGTTCTCGGGGGACAGGCCGAGCAGCTCCGCGACCTGCTCCACGACGATCTCGTGCACCAGGAGCGCCCGCTCGTCGCGGGTCTTGGCGCGGATCTCCACCGGGCGCCGGTAGACCACGATGCGGCTCGGCCGGTCCTTGCCCGCGCCGATGAGACGGCCCAGCGGCACCGTGTCGTCGTCCGACGGCGGGGTGTCCTGCGGCCAGGGCACCTCCTGGACGGCGAATTCGACGTCGGCGAGCTGCGGCCAGCGCCTTTCCAGCCGGTCGGCGGCGTCGCGCACCAGGTCGTCGAAGGCGTCGGCGCGGCTGAGCGCCAGCGGCACCTGCGGGGGCGCGATGGGCCCGCGCATCCCACGTCCGTGGCGGTCGCGGTGGCGCGGACGGGGTGCGGAAGGAGGAGGTGCCGAGCTTTCCATCAGCGATGAGCCTAGCCCTCCCGCCGGGTGCGCACAGGACGGACACCACGCAGTCAGCATCTGGCCATAGATCAGACGCATATGCGCCAGCCGCCGCCTTTCACGGCCGTGACCTCGTGTCGTACTTCTCCCGCACCGCCGCGCCGCGCCTGCCATGTGTTTTCCGTCCGCGCAGGTCAGCGCGGCGGCCGTCACACGGCACGATTCCGGGGGCACGTGACGACACGACCGGGTGAGCTGGCGGAGAGTCGTCGCGGCCCGCTCAAGAGTGCGGTACCGTCCAACCTCGTGAGCCTTGTACGTCGCTGTTCGCGCACCGCATGCGGCCGTCCCGCCGTCGCGACGCTGACGTACGTCTACGCGGACTCCACCGCCGTTCTCGGACCGCTCGCCACGTACGCGGAACCGCACTGCTACGACCTGTGCTCCGAGCACTCCGAGCGGCTGACCGCGCCCCGTGGCTGGGAAGTCGTCCGCCTGGCGACGGACACCGGTCCCGTCGGGCCCAGCGGCGACGACCTCGAAGCGCTCGCCAACGCGGTGCGCGAGGCGGCCCGCCCCCAGGAGCGCCGCCAGCAGGGCCCTGGCCCGCGCGACATCGACCCGCTGGAAGTGGCCCGCCGCGGCCATCTGCGCGTGCTCCGCTCGCCCGAGCAGTAGCAGCCGGCCTCACCTCCCGTCCCCACCCGCGGTCCCCACCCCGCGCAAGCCGCCCCTCGCGCCGTCCCGTTGACCCTTTCGGGGCTCCCGTGACGCCACCCCTCGCGTCGCGGCGGCGGCGAAAAACTCCGCTCACCCCATCGGGGTAGGTTGTGGTGGAAACTCCACCGCGCCGCCCACCGGCGCCGTTCCGACCCTTCACCAGAGTTCACCAGAGGTGTGCAGTGGCCGATTTGTCGCAGCTCGTCAAGGCCTACGACGTACGCGGAGTCGTACCCGACCAGTGGGACGAGCCGCTCGCCGAGATCTTCGGCGCCGCCTTCGCCACGGTCACCGACGCCACGGCGATCGTCGTCGGACACGACATGCGGCCCTCGTCCCCCGGCCTGTCCGCCGCCTTCGCGCGCGGCGCCGCCTCCCGCGGCGCGGACGTCACCGGGATCGGCCTGTGCTCCACCGACGAGCTGTACTTCGCCAGCGGGCAACTCGACCTGCCCGGCGCCATGTTCACGGCCAGTCACAACCCGGCGCGGTACAACGGCATCAAGATGTGCCGCGCGGGCGCCGCCCCCATCGGCCAGGACACCGGCCTCGCCGACATCCGCGCGCTCGCGGAGAAGTGGCTGGAGAACGGCGTCCCCGCCGTCGACGCGGAAACCGGCACCCTGGTGCGGCGCGACGTGCTCGGCGACTACGCCGCCTATCTGCGCTCGCTGGTCGACCTCTCCGGAATCCGGCCGCTCAAGGTGGTCGTGGACGCGGGCAACGGCATGGGCGGCCACACCGTGCCCACCGTCCTCGACGGGCTGCCCGTCGACCTGGTGCCGATGTACTTCGAACTGGACGGCACCTTCCCCAACCACGAGGCCAACCCGCTCGACCCGAAGAATCTGGTCGACCTCCAGGCGCGGGTCCGCGAGACCGGCGCCGACATCGGCCTGGCCTTCGACGGCGACGCCGACCGCTGCTTCGCGGTGGACGAGCGCGGCGAACCCGTCTCCCCGTCCGCGGTGACCGCCCTGGTCGCCGCCCGCGAACTGGCCAAGCACCCCGGCGCCACGATCATCCACAATCTGATCACGTCCTGGTCGGTGCCCGAGGTGGTCAGGGAACACGGCGGCGTCCCGGTGCGCACCCGTGTCGGCCACTCCTTCATCAAGCAGGAAATGGCCGACTCCGGCGCCGTCTTCGGCGGCGAGCACTCCGCGCACTACTACTTCCGCGAGTTCTGGAACGCCGACACCGGCATGCTCGCCGCCCTCCACCTGCTGGCCGCCCTCGGCGCCCAGGACGGCCCGCTGTCCGCCCTCGTCGCCGCCTACGACCGCTACGCGGGCTCCGGCGAGATCAACAGCACCGTCGCCGACCAGGCCGCGAGCACCGCGGCGGTCCGCGCCGCCTTCGCCGGCCATGACGGCGTCACCTTCGACGAGCTGGACGGGCTCACCGTCACGTCCGCCGACTGGTGGTTCAACCTCCGCGCCTCCAACACCGAGCCGCTGCTGCGGCTGAACGTCGAGGCGCGCGACGCGGAGGGCGTGGCCCGCGTCAGGGACCAGGTCCTGGCGATCGTCAGGGCCTGAGCCCGCGTGGTCTCGCGGGCCCGACGCGGGGTGGGTCCTATGCGGCCGGGGGTGCGCGGGCCGGCCGTCGTACGCGCCTGGTCGTCGTACGGGTCCGGTCGCCGTACGGGTCCCGTCGCCGTACGGGTCCCGTCGTCGTACGGGCGCGGTCACCGTACGGGCGCGGTCCCCGCATGGGCGCTCCCGGAGTTATCCACAGGCCGCACTCGGGGCCGGGCGCTACGGCTATAGGCTGAGAACGTACGCGGCGGGAGCCGTCGGCCCGGCCCGGGACCGTACCGCTCGGAGCACGCGCCCGCCGTTTCCCGACCGCAGTCCCGCGCGCGGTGGCACCTCGCCGCTCGCCGCACCCAGCACGGAGGACCCCACCATGCCGCTCGTCGAACCCAGCCTCCTGGAAATCCTCGCCTGCCCGGCGTGCCACGCCCCGCTCCGCGAGGACGCCGACGCGAACGAGCTGGTCTGCACCTCCGACACGTGCGGCCTCGCCTACCCCGTACGCGACGACATCCCCGTACTCCTCGTCGACGAGGCCCGCCGCCCCCGCTGACACCCCCGCACGACCGCCGGACCGCCCGTCCGCCCCATCCATCCGCCGACCCTGACCAGGCCGCTTCCGACCGGGAGGTCGCGTTGTTCGACGAGTCGCTGCTTGAGGACCCCGAAGCGCTGGCCCGCGCGGACAGCCGCGGACTGCTGCTGGGCGTCGCCGCCGCCGGCGCCCGCGTACGCACCGCGCTGCGCCTGGCCGAAGAGGCCGGAGTCACCGCGCTGCGGCCCGACGGCCGCCCCCGGACCGTCCTGCTCGCGGCCAGCGGACCCGACGCCGCCGCGGTCGCCGACCTGCTGGTCGCCCTCGGCTCCGGCACCTGCCCCGTCGAGGTGCTGCCGCCCACAGGACCCACCCCGCAACAGTCCCGCTGGACACTGCCCGGCTGGGCGGGACCGCTCGACCTGCTGCTGCTCATCACCCCGCAGGGCAGCGAGCAGGGCCTGACCGACCTCGTGGAACAGGCATACCGCCGCGGCTGCACCGCCGCCGCCGTCACCCCGGTCAAGGCACCGCTCGCCGAAGCCGTGGAACAGGTGCACGGCATGGCCCTGCCGTTCGCCGCGCCCTTCGGCAACGGCGCGGACCCCGCGGACGAGGACCCCGCCAACGACGCGGGCGCCTTCTGGGCGCTCCTCGCCCCGCTGCTCGCCCTCGCCGACCGGATCGGCCTGCTGAGCGCACCCACCCAGGCGCTGTACGGCGTCGCCGACCGGCTCGACGAGGTCGCCGCCCGCTGCGGCCCCGCCATCGCCACGTACACCAACCCGGCCAAGACCCTCGCGGCCGAACTGGCCGACGCCCTCCCGCTGTTGTGGAGCCAGGGCCGGCTCTCCGCCACCGCCGCCCGCCGCTTCGCGACCGTGCTCGGCACCCGCGCGGGCCAGCCCGCGCTCACCGCGGAACTGCCCGCCGCGCTCACCGTCCACGGCCCCCTCCAGGCCAGCGCCCTCGCCCTGGCCGCCGACCCCGAGGACTTCTTCCGCGACCGGGTCGAAGAACCCGGGGGACTGCGCCTGCGGATCGTGCTCCTCCAGGAGAACTCCGAGCAGCCCGGACCCGCCACCCCCGCCGCCCGCGAGCAGGCGTACGCCCACGACACCCCGCTCAGCGAGATCGCCGCCGCCCCCGGCGGCCCGCTCGACACCGCGGCCGAACTGATCGCCCTCGCGGATTTCGCCACCGTCTACCTGACCGTCGCCTCGGCTGAGAGATCATGACCGCATGAACCGCCTCACCAACACGATCCGCCCCTACGCCTGGGGATCCACCACCGCCATCCCCGAACTGCTCGGCACACCGCCGACCGGCGAACCCCAGGCCGAACTGTGGATGGGCGCCCACCCCGGCGCGCCCTCCCGGATCGACCGCGGCGAAGGCCCCGTCGCACTCGACACGGTGATCGCGGCCGACCCCCGCGCCGAACTCGGCGACACCACCGTCAAGCGCTTCGGCCCCCGGCTGCCCTTCCTGTTCAAGGTGCTGGCCGCGGGCGCGCCGCTCTCCGTCCAGGTCCACCCCGACCTCGCGCAGGCCAAGGCCGGATTCGCCGACGAGGAAGCCCGCGGCATCCCGACCGACGCCCCCGACCGCAACTACAAGGACGCCAACCACAAGCCCGAAATGCTCGTGGCGCTCTCCCCGTTCGACGGACTGTGCGGCTTCCGCCGCCCCACCGACGCCGCCGACCTCATCGACGGCCTCGGCGTCCCCGCCCTCGCGCCCTACGCCGACATCCTCCGCGCCCACCCCGAGGACAAGGCGCTGCGCGAAGTCCTCGCCGCCGTCCTCACCGCGGAACCCGAGGCGATGGCCGAGTCCGTCACCGCCGCGGCCGAGGCCGCCGCCCGGCTGTCCACCACCGACAGCCCCTACGCCGCGGACTACGCCGCCTACGCCCAGGCCGCCCACAGTTTCCCCGGCGACCGCGGCGTCATCGCCGCGATGCTGCTCAACTACGTACGCCTGCAACCCGGCGAAGCCCTCTACCTCGGCGCGGGCGTCCCGCACGCCTACCTCGACGGCCTCGGCGTGGAGATCATGGCCAACTCCGACAACGTCCTGCGCTGCGGCCTCACCCCCAAGCACATCGACGTCCCCGAACTCCTGCGCGTCGTCCGCTTCGAGGCCGGCGACCCCGGCGTCCTGCGCCCCGAGGCCGCCCCCGACGGCGAAGAGCTGTACGCGGCGCCGATCGACGAATTCCGGCTCTCCCGCTACGTCCTGGCCCCCGGTGCGCAGGCCCGCACCCTCGACTCCGGCACCCCGCAGATCCTGCTCTGCACCGCGGGCCGGGCCGAACTGCGCGACGGCGACGGCACCACCTTGACGCTGGCCCCCGGCGAGTCGGCGTACGTCCCCGCGAGCGAGCGCACCACCCTGACCGGCGAAGGCACCGTCTTCCGGGCCACCGTGGCCGCCTGACGCACCAAAAGCCCGACGGGCTGCAACAATGTGCGTCCGCAACGCCCGGTACGACAAGACACAGACCCCGGGCCGACGAAAGGGACCCCAGCACCTATGAGCGCGTCAGGCGGAACACGGGCGATCGTCGCGGCGCTGAGCGCCAACCTGGCCATCGCCGTGGCCAAGTTCGTGGCCTTCGCGTTCAGCGGCTCGTCCTCGATGCTCGCCGAAGGCGTGCACTCCATCGCCGACTCCGGCAACCAGGCGCTGCTCCTGATCGGCGGCAAGAAGGCCAAGCGCGCCGCCAACGACGAGCACCCCTTCGGCTACGGCAGGGAACGCTACGTCTACGCCTTCCTCGTCTCGATCGTGCTGTTCTCCGTCGGCGGCATGTTCGCGCTCTACGAGGGCTACGAGAAGATCCGCCACCCGCACGAGATCGAGCACTGGTACTGGCCGGTCGGCGTCCTCGTCTTCGCGATCATCGCCGAGGGCTACTCCTTCCGCACCGCCATCAAGGAGTCCAACCACACCCGCGGCAAGCAGTCCTGGGCCGAGTTCATCCGCCGCGCCAAGGCACCCGAACTCCCCGTCGTCCTCCTGGAGGACTTCGGCGCCCTCATCGGCCTCATCCTCGCCCTGATCGGCGTCGGCATCGCCCTCGCCACCGGCGACGGCGTCTGGGACGGCATCGGCACCCTCTGCATCGGCCTGCTGCTCATCACCATCGCCCTCGTCCTCGCGGCCGAGACCAAGTCGCTGCTGATCGGCGAAGGCGCGGGACCCGACTCGCTGGCCAGGATCCGCGCCGCCGTCGTCGACGGCGACACCGTCACCGGCGTCATCCACATGCGCACCCTGCACCTCGGCCCCGAAGAACTCCTCGTCGCCGCCAAGATCGCCGTGCAGCACGACGACACCGCCGCCGAGGTCGCCCGCGCCATCGACGCCGCCGAGGAACGCATCCGCGCCGCGGAACCCTTCGTCCGCGTCGTCTACCTGGAACCCGACATCTACAGCGAGCAGGCAGCCGCCGCGGGCCCCGACCCGGACCAGACTCCTGGCGGCCGGTGACCGGAAGCGCACTGGGGCGGACCGCCCGTCCGGTGTAGCTTTGTCGTAGCCAGACGTCGCTGCTGATGGCGGTCGGGCGGGTCATCTCGCGATGCCCGGCCGAGGGAGAGAGGGCCTCCGACGGATTGCGCTGCCGCTAGGGGACGGGTGTGTCCGCACGAGGGCACCCCCGTACACGCCCCGTGGCCGCGCCGTATCCACGTCCGCCTCGACCGCAGCACCGAGGAGCACTTCATATGACCACCACCGCCACCGACTTCAAGGTCGCGGACCTCTCGCTTGCCGCCTACGGCCGCAAGGAGATCACCCTCGCCGAGCACGAGATGCCCGGCCTGATGTCCATCCGCAACGAGTACGCCGCCGCGCAGCCGCTGGCCGGCTCGCGGATCACCGGCTCGCTGCACATGACCGTGCAGACCGCCGTCCTGATCGAGACCCTCGTCGCCCTCGGCGCCGAGGTCCGCTGGGCGTCCTGCAACATCTTCTCCACCCAGGACCACGCGGCCGCGGCCATCGCCGTCGGCCCGAACGGCACCGAGGAGAACCCGCAGGGCATCCCCGTCTTCGCCTGGAAGGGCGAGACGCTCGAAGAGTACTGGTGGTGCACGGAGCAGGCCCTGACCTGGCCGAACACCGCCACCGGCGGCCCCAACATGATCCTGGACGACGGCGGCGACGCCACGCTCCTGGTCCACAAGGGCGTCGAGTTCGAGAAGGCCGGCGCCGCCCCGGACCCGGCCACCGCGGAGAGCGAGGAGGAGCAGTTCGTTCTCCGCCTCCTCAACCGCACCCTCGGGGAGAACCCGCAGAAGTGGACGCAGCTCGCGTCCGAGATCCGCGGCGTCACCGAGGAGACCACCACCGGCGTCCACCGCCTCTACGAGATGCAGCAGGACGGCTCGCTGCTCTTCCCGGCGATCAACGTCAACGACGCGGTCACCAAGTCGAAGTTCGACAACAAGTACGGCTGCCGCCACTCCCTGATCGACGGCATCAACCGCGCCACCGACGTCCTCATCGGCGGCAAGGTCGCCGTGGTCTGCGGCTACGGCGACGTCGGCAAGGGCTGCGCGGAGTCGCTGCGCGGCCAGGGCGCCCGCGTCGTCATCACCGAGATCGACCCGATCTGCGCGCTCCAGGCGGCGATGGACGGCTACCAGGTCGCCACCCTCGACGACGTCGTCGGCATCGCCGACATCTTCGTCACCACGACCGGCAACAAGGACATCATCCTGGCCTCCGACATGGCCAAGATGAAGCACCAGGCCATCGTCGGGAACATCGGCCACTTCGACAACGAGATCGACATGGCCGGCCTCGCGAAGATCCCCGGCATCGTCAAGGACGAGGTCAAGCCGCAGGTCCACACCTGGACCTTCCCCGACGGCAAGACGTTGATCGTGCTGTCCGAGGGCCGCCTGCTCAACCTGGGCAACGCGACCGGCCACCCCTCCTTCGTGATGTCCAACTCCTTCGCGGACCAGACCCTGGCCCAGATCGAGCTGTTCACCAAGCCGGAGGAGTACCCGATCGGCGTCTACGTGCTCCCCAAGCACCTGGACGAGAAGGTCGCCCGTCTCCACCTGGACGCGCTGGGCGTCAAGCTCACCACGCTCCGCCCGGAGCAGGCCGCCTACATCGGCGTGAAGGTCGAAGGCCCCTACAAGTCCGACCACTACCGCTACTGATCCACCGCGCGCTGGCCCCCGTCTCCCGTCCGAGGCGGGGGCCTCGCACGTCACCGGCACACCGAAAGACACCGAGACCCCACCATGCCCCGAGGCCGTTACTCGTTCCACGACACACACGACCACACCCCCCTCGGTGCAGAACACTTCCACTGCGCCACCGGCCCCTCCGGCTGGCGCTACACCGCGCAGACCACCACCTCCGGCGGCGATCACGCGGGCTCGGTCGACCTCACCCTCGACCAGCTCGGCCGCCCCATCCGACTCGAACTCCACGCGTCCGCCTGGCAGGTACGCGGAGCCGCACTCGACGGCGTCACCTGGGTCCGTACCGACCCCACCGGCGAACACGCCCAGGAGGGCAACGCCGCCGCCCACGCCTTCACCGGTGCCTCGCCCGCGTTCCTGATCGCCACCGCGCGACTGCTCCGCCTGGAACCCGGCGGCCCCGCCACCCGCGTACGTCTCGTGTCATTCCGGCCCCCCGTGCTCGCGCCCCTCACCGTGGACCAGTCCTGGTCCTTGATCACCAGGACAGCACACCCCACTGACAACGGGCCGCTGGCAGTGGACGAATACCAGGTCAACGACCTCGCGACCGGCGATCAGCACGACGTCCACATCGCCGGGGACGTGGTCCTCGCGGCCCCCGGCATCGAGCTGGAAGACCTGGAGACACCTCCGTCGACCTTCGCGTGAGGCCGCCTGAAAGTTCCTCACCGTGAACCGTTGACTCAAGGTTGGCGGGGAGGTAGGTTAGAACGGTTGTCACGAGCTGGACAGGTCCGCTGGTGACCGACTAGGATCCATGTCGCTTCGCTCGACGAAGACACACCACCCAAGCCGAGAGAAATCTCAGTTCGGGCATCCGTGTCTCCGAAACGCGAGTGGTAATTCCGACCAGTGAACTTCTGCTAAAGTCGGAGACACGACGAAGGGAAAGCCCGGAGGGCCGGTGAAACGGTCTGAAGGAAGCTTCCGTTCCTTGAGAACTCAACAGCGT
>NZ_JBEXNE010000051.1:0-18747 GCF_040610915.1 Streptomyces sp. NPDC003300
TGCGGTGCAGTCCTAGACAGCTCCACCACACCGGAGGTCTTCGCCATGATCAAGCACCGGCACATGTCAACAACGCTCGTGATCAATACACCTAGCCTCTCACAAAGCAAGGCCCGCGAGACGATCGCGCGCGGCGGCGGGAGGCTGTCGTTCGGGCATCTCGACGCACCGGGCGGGAGCGGGAGCGGGAGCGGGACCGGTGGGGACGGGGTCCGGCGGGGGGCGAGGCGGTCAAGGGGCCGGGGGTGGGGCGATCTCCTGGAGGAGGGTCTCGACCAGGGACTTGATCTCGTCGCGGATCGGACGCACGGCTTCGACGCCCTGGCCGGCCGGGTCGTCGAGCTTCCAGTCGAGGTAGCGCTTGCCGGGGAAGACCGGGCAGGTGTCGCCGCAGCCCATCGTGACGCACACGTCGGACTCGCGTACCGCGTCCACGGTGAGGATCTTCGGGGCCTCGGCGGAGATGTCGATGCCGACCTCGGCCATGGCCCGGACGGCGGCCGGGTTGACGGCGGTGCCCGGGTCGGACCCGGCGGAGCGGACCTCGACGCGGTCCCCGGCCAGGTGGGTGAGCCACGCGGCGGCCATCTGCGAGCGGCCGGCGTTGTGGACGCAGACGAACAGGACGGAAGGCTTGTCGGACATGGGACTTCCCTGTTCCTTCCTCGGTTGAACGGCGTGATGGGACGGGCGTGGTGGGACCGGCGTGATGAGACCGGCGTGATGAGGCGGGCTTGGTGCGACGGCTTGACGGGACGGGTTCGCTGCGGCGACGTGGCGAGGCGAACGAACGATTCAGCCCGCGCTGGTATCAGCAGCGACTGATGTGTGACAGTATCAGTCCATGCTGACATCAGTCGACACTGATCTGATGCGGGTGCTGGCCGACCCGCTCAGGCTCCGGATCGTGACCCTGCTCGCTCGCGAGACCCTGTGCACCACGCACCTGGTCGAGGAGACCGGAGCCAGGCAGACCAATCTCTCCAACCACATGAAGGTCCTGCGCGAGGCGGGCGTGGTGGACACCGAGCCCTGCGGCCGGTTCGTCTACTACAAGCTGCGCCCCGAGGTGCTGGCCGGACTGTCCGAGCGGTTCGCCGCGCTCGCGGAGTCCGCGCGTACCGCCGCCGAGAACAAGCGGGCGTGCCCGTGACCTCCGCGGAACCCCGCCCCGTGACCTCGGCGGAACCCCGGCCCGCGCCCTCGGCGGAACCCCGGCCCGCGCCCTCCGCGCAGCCCGCCGCCGCCCGCCCACCGGGCGGCGGTCCGGCCCCGCGCGACTCGGTCGTCGGGAAGCTCTCCGCCCTGGACCGCTACCTCGCGGTCTGGATCCTGGCCGCGATGGGGGCCGGTCTGGGGCTGGGCCGCGCCGTCCCGGGGCTGAACGACGCGCTCGCGAAGACCGAGATCGGCGGGATCTCGCTGCCGATCGCGCTCGGCCTGCTCGTGATGATGTACCCGGTGCTGGCCAAGGTCCGCTACGACCGGCTCGACCGCGTCACCGGCGACCGGAAGCTGATGGCGTCCTCCCTGCTCCTCAACTGGGTCGTCGGCCCCGCCATCATGTTCGCGCTGGCCTGGCTCTTCCTGCCGGATCTGCCCCAGTACCGCACCGGTCTGATCATCGTGGGACTCGCCCGCTGCATCGCCATGGTCATCATCTGGAACGACCTCGCGTGCGGCGACCGCGAGGCCGCCGCCGTCCTGGTCGCGCTCAACTCGGTGTTCCAGGTGCTCGCGTTCGCGCTGCTGGGCTGGTTCTACCTCGACCTGCTGCCGCGTCTGCTCGGCCTCGGCGACGGCCAGGGCCTGGACGTCTCCGCCTGGCACATCGCGCTGAACGTCGTCGTCTTCCTCGGCGTGCCCCTGCTCGCGGGGTTCCTCACGCGCCGCGTCGGCGAGCGGCGCGTGGGGCGCGAGCGGTACGAGAGCGCGTTCCTGCCGAGGATCGGCCCGTGGGCGCTGTACGGGCTGCTGTTCACGATCGTCGTCCTCTTCGCCCTCCAGGGCGGGACGATCACCTCGCGCCCGCTGGACGTCGTACGGATCGCGGCTCCGCTGCTGGTCTACTTCGCGGTCATGTTCTTCGGGGCCTTCCTCCTCGGCAAGGGTGTCGGTCTGGCCTACGACCGCACCGCGACCCTCGCGTTCACCGCGGCGGGCAACAACTTCGAGCTGGCCATCGCGGTCGCCGTCGCCACCTTCGGGGTCACCTCCGGCCAGGCGCTGGCCGGGGTCGTCGGCCCGCTGATCGAGGTCCCCGTCCTGATCGGCCTCGTCCACGTCGCGCTCGCCTGGCGCCGGAGGTTCACCGCCGACGCGCTGACGACGGCTGATTGACGCTGATTGACCTACGCCTTACGCGTCCTGGCCGCGGGGCCAGGTCCTGACGGGGGCGCTGCTGCGGCCGGCCCGGCCGCTCAGCTCGGCGTCGAGGGTCTCCTGGGCCACGCGCATGGCGTCGGCGTACACGGGGTCCTCCAGCCGCTTCCACATGTCGTCCGCGGAGACGTCCTCCACGCGGCTGACCACCCACCAGATGTTGCCGAAGGGGTCCTTGATCCGGCCGCCGCGCTGTCCGAAGGCGTCGTCGGCCAGCTCCGTGACGATACGGCCGCCGGCCGCGACGGCCCGCGCGAACGCCTCGTCGGCGTCGGCGACGAACACCCGCAGCAGGCTCGGCACGACGGGCCAGTCCGCGTGCCGGTCGAAGGCCAGCACCACGGTGTCGCCGATACGGATCTCGCCGTGTCCGATCAGGCCGTCCTCCGTCGCCACCCGCCCGAGTTCCTCACCCCCGAACGCCGCGGCCACGAAGTCGAGGAACGCCCCCGTGTCGTCGGTGACCACCCAGGGCGCCACCGTGGTGTAGCCCTCGGGCGCGGCATTGGTCTTCTCGGGCATCGCGGTCCTTTCGCTGACATCGGTTGTCGACAGCGACGCTAGGCGCGATTGCGGTCAGTTCCGGTCCGCAACGGCGCAGCGGCGGTGCCGCGATCCGCCGATACCCCCGCCCGGGCCCGGTCGGTCACGGCCGGCCGGGGGCCACGGCCGGCTCGGGGCTCGGGGTGAGGTCGCGGCGGGGCAGCAGGAGCGGGGTGGTCAGGATGAGCAGGCCCACGACCGTGAGGGCGGTGCGCGGGCCGGTGACGTCGGCGAGCAGCCCGGCGAGCGCGGTGAGGACGGCGATGGCCGTCTGCTGGCCGATCGACCAGGCCGACAGGGTCCGGGCGACGAGGTGCCGGGGAGTGTGTTCGAGCCGGTAGGTGGCGAGCACCGGTGTGTACAGGCTCATGTTGACGATGATCGCCAGCTCGACGGCGATCACGGTGAGCAGGCCGACGACGCCGGGCCGGACGAAGGCCAGCCCGATCAGCCAGACGGCGCGCAGGGTGCCGACGGTCCGGAAGACCCACTGCTGCCCGTGGCGGGCGACCACCCGGCGGGCCAGCCGCGAGCCGATGAGCCCGCCGACGCAGGGCGCGGCGAAGGCGAGGCCGTACTGCCAGGGCGGGAAGCCGAGTTGGCGCAGCAGGAGCACGGCGAGCAGCGGTTCTGTGGCCATGATCAGACCGCCGACGAGCAGCTGGTTGAGGTAGAGCGCCCGCAGGCCGGGGTGGCCCAGGAGGTGCCGCCAGCCGTCGAGCAGCGCGCCCGCCCGGGTCGTCGGTGTGCCGGTGGGCCGCGGCGCGTCCTCCCGGCCGCGGATCGCGGTGACGCACAGCGCGGAGCACAGGTAGCTGAGCGCGTCGGCCACGACGGTGACGACCGGCCCGAACAGGCCGATGGCCGCTCCGCCGAGCGGCGGCCCGACCGCGATGGAGCTCCAGTTCGTGGACTCGAAGCGGGCGTTGGCTACGAGCAGGTCGTCCGGCCGGACGAGCGCCTTGAGGTAGGCGCCGCTGGAGGCGTTGAAGGCGATCTTGGCCGCGGCGGACACGGCGGAGACCACGAGCAGGTGGACGAAGCTGAGCCAGCCGAGGGCGTACGCGGCCGGGACCGTCGCCATGACCGCGAACCGGGTCAGGTCCATCGCGACCATGACCGGGCGCTTGCGCCGGAACTCCACCCACGGCGCGAGCGGCAGCGCGATCAGCGCTCCCACCGCGGGCCCCACGGCGGACAGCGCGGACACCTCGGCGGGGCCCGCGTGCAGGGCCAGCACCGCGATCAGCGGCAGCGCGCCGAAGCCCAGCCCCGACCCGTAGGCGCTCACCGCGTACGCCGCCCACAGCCAGCCGAACGGCCGCCCCAGCGCTCTCCTGCCCCTCATGCGCGGCGCTCCCCCTTCGACGGGCCGACGTGGACCGGTGAGAGCTAAGCGAGCGGCACAACCGCAGGTCAAACAACCGCACCGCCCGCGATCCACAACCATTCGTTGTTCACTAAGGTGAATCGACGTGGACCTCGAAGCCGTACGCACCTTCGTCGCCGTCGCGGACGCGGGCCAGTTCCAGAAGGCCGCCGCCGACCTGTCGATCACCCAGCAGGCGGTCTCCAAGCGGGTCGCCGCGCTGGAACGCGCCCTGGGCATGCGGCTGTTCGCC
Source organism: Streptomyces sp. NPDC003300 (assembly GCF_040610915.1). Lineage (NCBI taxonomy): Bacteria > Bacillati > Actinomycetota > Actinomycetes > Kitasatosporales > Streptomycetaceae > Streptomyces > Streptomyces sp. NPDC003300. The sequence goes on from NZ_JBEXNE010000051.1 coordinate 4,548, forward strand.
CGCGCCCCGCGCGGCGCCGAACTCACCATCGACGGCCAGGCGTTCCTGCCCCACGCGCGCGAACTGCTGCGCGTCGCCGAACGCGCGGTCGCGTCCGTACGCCCCGGCCGCCGTCCGCTGCGCGTCGACGTGATGGCCTCGCGCGGCGCGCAGGCGGGCCTGATGCGCGGCTTCCACCGCGCGCACCCCGAGATCGACCTCGACGTGGTGATGCTGCTGGAATTCGGCACAGCCGTCGGCGCCGTCAGGTCCGGTGCGATCGACGCGACCTTCCGCGCCGTCGCCGCGCCCGGCCTGCCGCTTCCCGAGGACGTCGCGTCCGTACGGGTGCTCGACGAGCCGCTCCAGCTCCTCACCGGCCCGGCCCACGCGCTGGCGGGCGCCCGGTCGGTGACCGTCGAGCGGCTCGTGGGGCACCGGATCTGGATGCCCGGCATCGTCCCCGGCTCCGAGTGGGGCGCCTACTACGACGACCTCGTCGACGAGTTCGGCCTCACCATCGAGGCGACCGGCCCCAACTTCGGCTCCGACGCGCTTCTCGACACCCTCGCCGAGACCCCGGCGCTGGCCACCTTCATGGGCGAGCCCACCCGTCTCATCTGGCCCGCGGGCCACGGCCTGCGCCGTATCCCGGTGACCGACCCCACCCCCGTCTACCCGCACGCCCTCCTGTGGCACCGCGACAACCCCCACCCGGCGCTGGCCGTTCTGCGCGCCCACCTCGCCGCCGCGGCGACCGCCCACGACGCCGCCGGGACCTGGCGCCCCGACTGGGTGATCCCCCCGTCTCCGGTGTCACCGCCGACGAACTCCGGGCCGGATGCGCCGGGTGGCGGCTGACCGACGTGACGCCCGGTGCGCGTCCGGTCCGGAAAGCCGGGGGTCGGCGCGTACGCTCATGGGCGGATGTTCCGGAAGTGGCGGAAGTGGTGCCAATGGCACCAGTGGCGCCAGCGGGAGCGGTGCCGGGTGAGCGTGAGGGGTGGTCGCGGATGGCGGGGCGGATTCGGGTGCTGCTGACGGCCGTACTGGTGGCCGTGACGGGGATCGTGACGGCGTCGGCACCGGCCTCCGCGGTGATCGGCGGGTCGAAGAGCACGTACGGGCCGTGGGCGGTGCGGATGTTCGTCGACGGAAAGCCCGTGTGCACCGGGACGGCCGTGACGCGCCGGTGGATTCTGACCGCGTCGCACTGCTTCTTCGAGCAGGCGCGGCCGGTCGCGGACAAGCGGATCACGTTCCGGGTGGGCAGCCTCGACGTCCGCAAGGGCACGACGGTCCGGCCGGTGCCCGGCGGGCGCGTGGGAAGCGCCGTCGCCGACATGATGCTGGTCGAGGTGCCGGCCATGCACGTCCGCACGGCGCGCCTGTCCACCGCGCCCGTCCGCCCCGGCCGGACCGTGCGGGTGTACGGGTGGGGCGCGACGTGCGCCGGGGACGAGAACTCCTGCCAGTCGCCGGTGCTCAAGCAGTCGCGGCTGCGGGTCGTCCGGCCGGACGACCCGCGGTGCGACGGCGCCACCGCGCCGGGCGGCTCGGACTTCTGCATGGTGAAGGTGTCCGGGATTCCCGCGGGCGGGGACTCCGGCGGACCGGTGATGAGCGTCGCCCCGCACGGCGCGGAAACCCTCCTCGGCGTCTTCGACGGCTCCGACCGGGAGAAGGTCGCCGAGGCCGGGGACGTCGGTCAGCAGCTCGCCTGGATCCGCTCGGTCACCCGCCGGTAGCCCCCACCGCCCGCCCAGGTCCGCCCCGTCACCCGGCGGTACCCGCCACCGCCACCGGGCCTGCTGGGTACGGAACAGGCGGCGACATGGCCTGGAAGTCGGCGGGGCGCGTGGCGCGGGCTTCGGCGAGGGGTCGGACAGCTGGCGGACAGGTGCGGGACAACCGCCGTACACCGACCGGATAGACTGCCGCAATTCTGCACCTCACCCGTATGCACCGTTTTTCACGCCAAAGAGGGAGCGTCGTGGCGCTGCTCGACCACACCCGGCCGGCGCCCGCGGCGGAGCCCACTGGCCGGGGAGACGCGCTGCGGCGCGCGGCCCGCGCGGCGGCGCCCGCGGTCCTCGGCTATCTGCTGGTGCGGCTCGCGGCGACCGCGATGCTCTGGATGTGGGCGCGGTCGGAACACAAGAGCCTGCTGGGGCTGCTGGGCCGCAAATGGGACTCGCTGTGGTTCCTGGGCATCATCGAGCACGGCTACGACCACGGCACCCCGGCGCAGAGCAACCTCGCGTTCTTCCCGCTCTACCCCCAACTGGTGCGCGGCACCGCCGCGCTGTCCCCCACCGGGCCCGCGACCACCGGCGTCGTCCTCGGCTGGCTCTTCGCGCTGGCCGCCGCCTGGGGCATCTACGCGGTCGGCGCGAAGCTGTACGGCCAGCGCGCCGGGGTGGTGCTCGCCGTGCTGTGGGGCGTCATCCCGCACGCCGTCGTCGAGTCGATGGCGTACACCGAGAGCCTGTTCACGGCGCTGGCCGCCTGGACGCTGTACGCGCTGCTCTGCGAACACTGGCTGACCAGTGCCTTCCTGTGCCTGCTCGCCGGGCTGACCCGGCCGACCGCCTCCGCGCTGGTGCCGGTGGTCTGCCTGGCCGCGCTGTTCGCGATCGTCCGCGCGCCGCGCGCCTGGCGCGCGTGGGCGGCGCTGCTGATCGCGCCCGCCGGCTGGATCGGCTATCTGGTGTGGGTGGGCCTGCGGGTGCACCGGCTGGACGGCTGGTTCCACATCCAGAAGGACGGCTGGGGATCGTCGTGGGACGGCGGCCGGTTCACCGTCGACAGCGCCCGGCACATCCTCAGCACGCCGTCGGCGCTCGACCTGTACGCGGTGACCGTCGTCCTGCTGCTGGCCGTGGCGCTCTTCGTCCTCGGCGTGCTCGACCGGCAGCCCTGGCCGCTGCTGCTCTTCAGCTTCCTGCTGCTGGCCACCTCGATCGGCGGCTCCGGCTACTACCACTCCAAGGCGCGCTTCCTCGTCGCGGCCTTCCCGCTGCTCATCCCGCCCGCCGTGGCACTGGCCAAGGCCAGGACCGGTACGGCCGTCACGGTCGTGACGACGCTGACGCTGGTGTCCGGGTACTTCGGCGGCTATCTGCTGCTGGTCTGGAACCACTCCCCGTGAGCCGGGCGGTTCACAAGCCGTAGCGCCGACGCCGTCGAAGACGCGCGGCATCGCGGACTGCCACGGCGCGCGGGAGAGCTGGGCGCCGACGCCGAGGCGCACGAGATGCTCGACCTCTGCCTCGGCGACAAGACGCCCTACGGCCTGATCGGCCTGTTCACCGGCGCCGCACCACCGGAACCCGCCTCCCCGCGCGGGCCTGAACCGCGCGCGTGCGCGCGGCGGCGACGGCGGCTCCGCGCCCAGGAGGGGCGCGCGGGGACGGCGCTGTGGGATCCACAGGGCCGCGGGGGCTTGACGCGGGCGCTGGGTGGGCACCAAACCCACTCATGGGTTGTCCGCACGTCGAAGTTGTCGAAGCCGTACGCGGGAGGACATGTGCCGGAGTCACGGGCCGCGCTGCGCGCACCGCACCGGGCCGAGGTGGTGCGCCTGCTGGAGCGGGCGGTGGCCCAGCAGGGGCAGGGCGTGGACGGGAAGGCGCTGCTGGCGCGGGGGTTGGAGCGGCTGGAGGAGATCGCGGCCGCGGCGGACGAGGAGTACGGGGCGTACGTCAGGGCGTTGGAAGCCGGTCAGGCGGCCGGACCGCAGGAGCGCTCGGGGCGCGCCACCGCCGCGGTGCAGGGCCTGGTCGCGGGCGTAACGGCCGCGGTGGCCTTCGGAGTCGACCTCGGCTACGGCCTCGCGGCGGGACCCGCGCTGGTGACCGGCCTCGCGGTCGGCGCGGCGGGAGCGGTGACGCTGACCGGAGCGGGCAAGCAGGGAAAGGCGCGGCGCGCGGGCGCCGGCCAGGGCTTACCGGGCGGTCCGGAACAACTGCGGCTGCTGTGGCTGGCCGCGCTCGACCGCCGCGGCGTACGGCCGTTCATCGAGGCGCAGCGCGCGGTCGTCCCCGCGCCGCCCCGCAAGAAGTCCGCCAAGGTGCCCAACCAGCCCTCCCCGCCGCGCCGTTCGGGCAACGACCGCAGCGCGGCGGCCCGCACACGCGCCGTGCTGGAGCAGTCGTTCGGCCATCTCCCGGACGCGGAAGGCCCGTTCGCCGGGCGCCGCGCCCATGTCGCGCGGATCGCCCAGTGGGTGCACCAGGCCCGGGTGTCCACGGCGGTACGGCCCACCGTGGTCGTCCTGCACGGCCCGGCGGGCAGCGGCCGTACGACGCTGGCGGTGCGTACCGCACGGCAGTTGAAGGACCAGTTCCGCGGCGCGTGCGTGGTGGACCTGCGCGGCGCGAGCGACGGCAGGACGCCGCTGCCCACCAGGGAGGCGCTGCTGCACCTGCTCAACCGGCTCGGCGCGCCCCGCGACCAGCTCCTCTTCCGCGAGCGGCAGAATCAGGAACAGCACCTGCGACGGCTCAGCGAGCAGTACCAGCAGCACCTCAGGGACGTGCCCGTGGTGATCGTGCTGGACGACGCCACCGACGCGGCGCAGATCAGGACGCTGGTCCCCGAGCGGTCCGAGAGCCTGGTGCTGGTCACCAGCCGCGCGCCGTTCGACCCGGAGGAACTGGCGCTGCCCGGCGCCTTCGTGCACAGCCTGGACGTCGGCGCGCTCGACGCGGACGACACCTTGGAGCTGCTGGGCGAACTGGCCGCGGCGGGCGGCGGCGCCGCCCCGCTGCGGGAGGAGGCCGAGCGGCTGCGCGACCTGTGCGCGGGTCTGCCGATAGCCCTGCGGATCGCCGGAGCCGCGCTCCCCGACCACCACGGCGCCACCGAACTCGCCGCAGACCTGGAGGTGTTCGGCCCGCGCGACCCGGTCGACCGCGTCCTCGCACTGCGCTACCACGACCAGCCGGAGCCCAACCGCCGCCTGCTGCGCCGCCTCGCGCTCGCCGGGCGCGCCAGCTTCGGCGCCGCCGCCGCGGCGGCCCTGATGGCCACCGACGAACGCGAGGCCGCCCGCAGGCTCGACGAACTCGCCGCCGCGGGGCTGATCGAGAACGTCCGCGGCAGCCGCTACCGCCCGCACGACCTCGTCCGCGCCTTCGCGGGCGAACGGCTGCTGGACGAGGAGGACCCGGTGGAGCGCGGCGCCGCCCACGAGCGGCTGATCCGCTCGTACGCGGACCTCGCGAACACCGTCATCCGGCTGGTCGAGGGCAAGACCTCCACCCGCGCCGGGCGCTTCGGCCAGCACGGCTTCGCCTCACTGGAGCTGGCGCTGCGCTGGCTGGACGAGGAGTCCAGCTTCATCACCGCCGCGCTGCGCGACACCGAGGGCGTCGACCGGGCCGCCGTACAGGCGCTGCTCGGCGCGCTGTGCGACTACTGCCTGCTGCGCGGCGACCTCTACCGGCTCGGCGAGATCAGCGAGATGGCGCAGGCCCAACAGGCCGCCGGGCAGCAGAAGTCGGGCCCCGACGAGGACCGCTCGGTGCTGGTGCGGTCGGTGCAGTGGCGTACCGGCATCGCGGCCCGGCAGCTCGGCGAGCTGGACAAGGCGCGGTCGACGCTGACGTCGGTGGTCGACCTGTACTTCGAGGCGCGGCACCCGTCGGGCGCGGCCCGCGCGCTGGACAGCCTCGGCATCACCCTGCACCACCAGGGCAACCTCAAGGAGGCCGAGCGCAGGCTGCGCGAGGCGCTGGAGATCCAGTCCGCCCCCGAGCTGGACGAGGACCGGGCCTGGACGCTGCACGCGCTGGCCGCCGTGCTGCGCGACATGGGCCAGGTCGGCACGGCGCTGGAGCTGCTGCGCGAGTCGCTGGCGCTGCACCGCGAGAACGAGAGCGTGCAGGGCGAGGCGTGGGCGCACCTCCAGCTCGGCCAGGTGTACCTGCGGCTCGGGCGGCTCGACCTCGGCGAGGCCGAACTGCGCGCCGCCGGGCAGTCGTACGCGCTGGCCCGCGACCCGCGCGGCGGCGCGTGGACCGCGACGCAGCTCGCCCGGGCCCTGCTGCTGCGCGGCGAGGCCCGGCAGGCCGCCCAGGACCTGGACGAGGCGGTGCAGCGGCACCGCGCCTGCGAGGACGCGCGCGGCGAGGCGTGGACGCTGTACTACCTCGGGCACGCGCTGGAGGAGTCCGGCGACACCGACTCGGCGCTGCGCACCCTGGAACGCGCCCGCACGATGTTCTCCCGCATGCGGGACGTCTACGGGCTGGCCTGCGCCCGGCACCACTCCGCGCGGGTCACCCGCGACCAGCGGGCGGCCCGTACCGGCAATCTGCGCAACAGCGGCTTCGCCCGGCAGCTCCTCCAGGACGCCCGCCAGGACTTCCGCCGGATCGGCGTCGAGCACGGCGAGGCGTGGTCGTGCGTCGAGCTGTCCGTCATCGACGCCGGGAACGGGCGGCTGCCCGAGGCCCTCGCCCTCCTCGACGAGGCCGTCGAGCTCTTCCGGGGGCTCGGCGACCGCCGCGGCCACGACTGGGCCGTCTTCCTGCGCGCCACCGTCCAGCCGCTGCTCTCCGAGGACGGCCTGCCCCTGGCCCGCTCAGCCCTCGCAGGGCTCCTCGCCGACGCCTATCCGGGGCGGGACCCGGACCTCGAGGAGTACGTCGAGGCGTACGCCCTCCTCCTGGAGCGCGGCACCGTCGCCCCCGGCGGACCCTGGGACACCTGGCGCCTCGGCATGACCCCCGGCCGCTCCGCCCGCATGGTCATGGCCGTCCCCGTCTGACCCCTTGCACACGACGTGCGCCGTCGGGGCGCGGGGAACCGCGCGGCCGGCCACGACGCTCCCGCAGGTCACCGCCCGCCCCGGCGGGGCAGATCGGTGGTCTCCGGACCACCGGCCGGTGGCGGCTGGCCGCGCGGTTCCCCGCGCCCCTGAAAAGCACGCCCCGCGCAAGGGCCGCCCCCGTCAGGGGCGTGGCGGCTCCGGGGCGGAGGAGGCGGAGGCGGAGGCGGCGGGAGAAGCGGAGGGAGAGGCCGCGGGGGCCTCATGCGGCGGGCGAGCCGCGGGCTCCTCGGTGAAATCGATCTTCTTCATCTGCTTGCCCATGTTCTTCATCAGCAGCCACAGCCCGATGGCGATGGCGGCGAAGATCACGAAACCGAGGAGCCCCGGCGTCACCTTGTCCTGGTTCAGCTCACCGGCGGCGTTCGAGGCGAGCGGGACCAGCGTATTGAATCCGTGGGAGGCGTTCACCCGCCCATTGTCGCCTAGGCCCTCTCGATCCCCGCAAAGAGGTCGTCCTCAGGGATCGAGGTGTCCACGCGGGACTGCGCCAGCTCGTAGTCCTCGGTCGGCCAGACCTCCCGCTGGAGGTCCATCGGGATACGGAACCAGCCGCCGTCCGGGTCGATCTGCGTGGCGTGCGCGAGCAGCGCCTTGTCACGGATCTCGAAGAAGTCCGAGCAGGGCACGTGGGTGGTGAGCTGCCGCTCCGGGCGGTCGAACTCCTCCCAGCGCTTGAGCCACTCGCCGTACGGGGACTCCATGCCGCGCGCGAGCAGCGCCTCGTGCAGCGCGAGGGTGCGCTCCTTGTTGAAGCCCTGGTTGTAGTAGAGCTTCAGCGGCGTCCACGGCTCCCCGGCCTCGGGGTAGCGCTCGGGGTCGCCCGCGGCGTCGAAGGCCACCGCCGAGATCTTGTGGGTCATGATGTGGTCCGGGTGCGGATAGCCGCCGTTCTCGTCGTACGTGGTGATGACGTGCGGCCGGAACTCGCGGATCAGCTTCACCAGGGTGCCCGCCGCCACGTCCACGTCCTGGAGGGCGAAGCAGCCCTCGGGCAGCGGCGGCAGCGGGTCGCCCTCGGGCAGTCCCGAGTCGACGTAGCCGAGCCAGGACTGGCGGACGCCCAGGATCTGGCGCGCCTCGTCCATCTCCTTGGCACGTACCTCGTGGATGTTCTCCTCGATGTAGGGGTCGCCCTGGAGTTTGGGGTTGAGCACCGAGCCACGCTCGCCTCCGGTGCAGGTCGCCACCAGTACGTCCACCCCCTCGGACACGTACTTGGCCATGGTGGCCGCGCCCTTGCTCGACTCGTCGTCGGGGTGGGCGTGAACGGCCATCAGTCGAAGCTGCTCAGTCAAGGCTGGGTCCTCAGGTCTTCGGGGTCCGAGCGGCGCCGAGCCCCCGTCTTCTAAGCCCCCTCCGTCGGCCGAGAGGGCGCCTCCTATAGTGACCGAGTGAGGGGACGATTAATTCCGCCGTTCCCGCGCTCGGGAGGAAAAGCCTATGACCGCCGTGCGGCCCGGTGAGCCGGGCGCCCGCCCCGCCCTGCCCGACGGCAGGTACGGTCCGGGCGCCGACGCGCGGGCGGACCGCAAGCTGCGGATCGCCGCCGTCGTGCTGGGCGCGCTGATGGTCGTCGGCGTCGGCTGGTACGGCTGGCACGCCCTCACCGGCACCAAGGTCAGCGGTCAGGTCATCGCCTTCAAGGCCGTGTCGGACCAGGCCGTGGAGATCCACCTGGAGGTCCACAAGGACCCGGGGACCGTCGCCGTCTGCACCCTGCGCTCGGTGGACGTCGACCACAACGAGGTGGGCCGCAAGGACGTCCGCCTCGCGCAGCACGCCCGGCAGGTCGACACCGTCGTCACGGTGCGGACGACCTCGCGCGGTGAGACCGGTGAGCTGGTCAGCTGCCAGACCGCCCCGCGCGGCTGACCCCGGACCCCGGCACCCGCGTTCGTTTCTCGTCCCCTTGACCGACGAGTAATTGTTAGGCTCGTGGTTTCGTCCCGGCGACCGGTGGCAATGGACTTGTTCATCGGGGCGCACCCCGGCACCGGCCGTGGGGACGAGCCGTCGGCCCCACGGGTGCGACGGCACACACCGCCCCGCGGGGAGTCCGCGGGACAGGCACACGGCATGACCAGTACCGACGAGGAGCACCTGTGACCCAGACCAGCGAGAACGTCACCTGGCTGACCCAGGCGGCGTATGACCAGCTCAAGGCCGAGCTGGAGCATCTGTCTGGTCCGGCGCGCGCCGAGATCGTCGCCAAGATCGAGGAAGCCCGCCAGGAAGGCGATCTCAAGGAGAACGCCGGCTATCACGCGGCGCGTGAGGACCAGGGCAAGCTGGAGCTGCGCATCCGCCAGCTCAACCAGATCCTGGAGTCCGCGAAGGTCGGCGAGGCCCCGGCGGACGACGGTGTGGTGGCGCCCGGCATGGTGGTGACCATCGCCTTCGACGGCGACCCCGACGACACCATGACCTTCCTGCTCGGCTCCCGCGAGGGCGTCTCCAGCGACCTGGACACGTACTCGCCGCAGTCGCCGCTCGGCCGCGGTGTGGCGGGCAAGAAGCCGGGCGAGGACGCCACGTACGAACTGCCCAACGGCAAGAGCGCGTCGGTGAAGGTCCTCGACGTGAAGCCGTACCAGGGCTGAGCGGACAGCGGTGTGCCGCCCGTCCCCGTGGCACGGGCGGCACATGTGTGACGCGGCTCTCCGCGAAGGCGTCGGGCGTGACGCGATCGTCGAGCGTGAGGCGGTCGTCCGGCTCTCCGCGGTGACCGGCTGTTAAGCGGTCGCCGAGCGGTACTTGCGGACCGCGAGCGTACGGAAGACCACGATGATGAGCACGGACCAGATCAGCGACGCCCACACCGGGTGCTGCATCGGCCAGGCGCCGGACTGCGAGACGCCCGGGTTGCCGAAGAGCACGCGGCACGCCTGCACGGTGGCGCTGAACGGGTTCCAGTCGGCGACCGCCTGGAGCCAGCCCGGCATGTTGGACGAGTCCACGAAGGCGTTCGACACGAACGTCACCGGGAAGAGCCAGATCAGGCCGCCCGAGGTGGCCGCCTCCGGGGTGCGGACCGACAGGCCGATCAGCGCGCCGATCCAGGAGAAGGCGTAGCCCAGCAGGAGCAGCAGCAGGAACGCGCCGATCATCTTCGGCACGCCGTTGTGGATGCGCCAGCCGACGAGCACGCCGACCACCGCGAGGACGACGACGGTGAGCGTCGTCTGGACGAGGTCGGCGAGGGTGCGGCCGGTGAGCACCGCGCCGCGCGCCATGGGCAGCGACCGGAAGCGGTCGATGAGGCCCTTGTTCATGTCGTCGGCGATGCCCGCGCCCGCGCCGGCGGTGGCGAAGGTGACCGTCTGGGCGAAGATGCCCGCCATCAGGAAGTTGCGGTAGTCCGAGGCGCTGAGGGAGCCGCCGACGGCGACCGAGCCGCCGAAGACGTAGCTGAACAGCACCACGAACATGATCGGCTGGATCAGCCCGAAGATGATCATCTCGGGGATGCGCAGCATCCGGATCAGATTGCGCTTGGCGACGACCAGCGAGTCCCTGACGGACTGGACGACGCCGCCCGCGCCCTTGGGCGCGGCGGTGGTCACGATGTCGGTCGTGGCGCTCACTTGACTGCCTCCTTGCGGGACGCGTCGGCCTTGCGGGCGCCCGCGTCGTCGGTCTCCTCGTCGGCGGCGTTGTCCTGCTCGGCCGCGTGGCCGGTCAGGGAGATGAACACGTCGTCCAGGGTGGGTCGGCGCAGGCCGATGTCGTCGATCTCGATGCCCTGCGCGTCCAGGTCGCGGATCACCTCGGCGAGCAGCTTGGCGCCGCCGGTCACCGGGACGGTGATCTTCCGCTGGTGTTCCTCGATCTTCGCGTCGCCCTTGCCGAATCCGGCGAGCGCGCGGGCGGCGTCGGAGATGCGGTCCCGCTCGTGCACGACGACCTCGACGCGTTCGCCGCCGGTCTGCGCCTTGAGCTGGTCGGAGGTGCCGCGCGCGATGACCTTGCCGTGGTCGATCACGCAGATGTCGTGCGCGAGGTGGTCGGCCTCTTCCAAATACTGGGTGGTGAGCAGCAAGGTGGTGCCGCCCGCGACCAGTTCCTGGATGACCTCCCAGAGCTGCTGGCGGTTGCGCGGGTCGAGTCCGGTGGTCGGCTCGTCCATGAACATCACCGGCGGGCTCACGACGAGCGCGGCGGCGAGGTCGAGGCGGCGGCGCATACCGCCGGAGTAGGTCTTGGAGGGCCGGTTCGCGGCGTCCGCCAGATTGAAGCGCTCCAGCAGTTCGTCGGCCCGCGCGCGGGCCGCCTTGGCGCTCATCTGGTAGAGCTGGCCGACCATTTGGATGTTCTCCCGGCCGGTCAGATACTCGTCGACCGCGGCGAACTGACCCGACAGGCCGATGTGCCTGCGGACCTCGTTGGGGTGCTTCAGTACGTCGATGCCCGCGACGACGGCTCTGCCGCTGTCGGGTTGCAGGAGTGTGGTCAGGACCCGGACGGCGGTGGTCTTTCCCGCGCCGTTCGGCCCGAGCAGCCCGAGGACCGTGCCCTCCGGCACGTCGAGGTCCACTCCCCCCAGTGCCTTGACATCGCCGAAGGTCTTCACAAGACCCTCTGCATAGATGGCGCCCGGCATTTTGTCACTCCGTCCGTTGGTGCGGTGTGCAGCTCTCACGACTGGTGCGGTGTGCGGCTTCATGACTTCGACCGCCCGAACGGCCGAAACTCATCGCTCAGCGCGCGGCGGACCGCGCGGCGAACCGCGATGGAACGCGAGGATGACAGACGCGATATATCGCGTCAAGCCAATTTCGCGTCCGCCACGGAACCTGGTACACGGCGCGCCGCCGCGGGGCTCGGCGGGCGATTCCCCCGCGGCGGCGGGTCGTACGACGGCGAGCTCCGCCCGCCGGGGCGGTCACCGGATGACGGTGTAACCCGCGTTCTCCAGTGCCTCGCCCACGGCGACACAGTGCTCAGGTCCCTTGGTTTCCAGGTGCACCTCGACCTCGGCCTCGGTGAGGCCGAGCCGCGGGTCGGTGCGCACATGGCTGACATCGAGGACGTTAGCGTCGACCACTGACAACACCCCCAGGAGCGTGGCGAGCGCGCCGGGCCGGTCGGTGAGACGCAGCCGCAGGGACAGGTAACGGCCGGCGGCCGACATGCCGTGCCGCAGGATGCGCTGCATCAGCAGCGGGTCGACATTGCCGCCGGAGAGCACCGCGACGACGGGCCCCCGCAGCGCCTCGGGCGCGGCCAGCAGCGCCGCGACCGGACTGGCCCCGGCCGGTTCCACGACCAGCTTCGCGCGTTCCAGGCAGAGCAGCAGCGCGGAGGAGAGCTGGTCCTCCGTCACCGTCACGACCTCGTCCACCAGGTCCCTGACCAGGGCGAACGGTATGTCGCCCGGACGGCCGACCATGATTCCGTCGGCCATCGTGGCGACCGTGCCGAGCGCCACCGGGCGGCCGACGGCGAGCGAGGGCGGATACGCGGCGGCGCCCGCGGCCTGCACGCCGACGATCTTCACATCGGGCCGCAGCGCCTTGACGGCGACCGCGAGACCGGCGGCGAGACCGCCGCCGCCGATGCCGACCACGATGGTGCCGACCTCGGGGCACTGCTCAAGGATCTCCAGGCCCACCGTGCCCTGCCCGGCGATGATGTCCGGGTGGTCGAAGGGGTGGATGAAGACCGCCCCGGTCTGCTCGGCGTACTCGATGGCCGCCCGCAGCGTCTCGTCGACGACCGCGCCGTGCAGCCGTACCTCGGCGCCGTAGTCACGGGTCGCGGCCACCTTGGGCAGCGGGGCGCCGACGGGCATGAAGACGGTCGAGCGGACGCCGAGCAGGGAGGCCGCGAGGGCCACGCCCTGGGCGTGGTTCCCGGCGCTGGCCGCCACCACCCCGGCCGCGCGCTCCTCCGGGCCGAGGCCCGCGATGCGGACGTACGCGCCGCGAATTTTGAACGAACCTGTGCGTTGAAGATTCTCGCATTTGAGGTGCACAGGTGCTCCGACCAGCGACGACAGATGGCGGCTGCCTTCCATCGCGGTGATACGGGCCACCCCGGAGAGCATTTTGTGCGCTCCTCGCACGTCATCGAGGGTGATCGAAGGGGACGCTGCGGGCACCGAACTGTCCATGGGCCCAGTCTCCCAGCTCCGGCGGACCGCCACCGCCGGGGGCCAAGGGTGTCACCGGCGGCCGGAATACGTGTCAGGGCCGGGGCCGCGGCGGGCGGCGTATTGCCGGTGAAGGGTCACGGGGCCTTCCGCGCCGCGTACTCTTCTCCACAACTTCCGCCTTCCCGTTCCCCTTCACAGGACCGACAGAACGCGAGCTTCAAGGTCATGTCCAACCCCACGGAGACCTCGACCGAACTCCTTGAGCGCCTCCAGCACCAGGTCGCACTTTTCGCCCGTCGCGCGGAACAGACGCGGCTCGGCGGAGTCGGCAAGGCCCGCAACTCCATGGACCGCGCCGCCTACCTGCTGCTCAACCGGCTCGACCGCGAAGGCCCGATGGGCGTCAAGGCGCTCGCCGAGGCCATGGGCATCGACTCCTCCACGGTCACCCGTCAGGTCGCCCCGCTCGTCGACACCGGCCTGGTCAAGCGCACCTCGCACCCGGAGGACGGCCGCGCGGTCGTCCTCGCCCTGTCGCCGCGCGGCCGGTCCCGGCTCGACGCGGTACGCGACTCCCGCCGCCGGCTGATGGCCGAGGTCACCGACGAGTGGACCCCGCGGGAGCGGGAGATCTTCACCGAGCTGCTGGCCCGATTCAACACCTCGCTCGCCGACTGGCACACCGGGGCGGGACAGCGCGAGGAGCCGGAGTCCGACGAGGCCGGTGGGACCGAGGGGACCGGCGGCGCGACCGGGTCGCGGGGAGACACGCAAGGGGCTTGACCCGGAACACCCGGTTGCCGTCCCATGGCCGCGTGGGGAAGCGCCGGGCGGCAGCGGAAAACCGACGGGACGCCGAATTCGCGGCGTTCACCGCGGGCGCGGCGGGCCGTCTGCTGCACGCCGCCACACTGCTGGCGGGCGACCCTGAGGCCGCCGACCGCCTCCTGACCGCGACGCTCGCGCACGTCTACGCCAACTGGCTCACGATGCGCGCGGAGGACCCGTACGAACGGGCCAGGAGCGAGCTGGTACGGCGGTTCGCCTACCGCCCGTGGTGGCGGCGGCCCCGCGGCGGCACCCTGGACCGGCTCAGCGGCCAGGAGCGGCTGATCGTCGTGATGCGGCACTTCGAGGGCGTCGCGGAGGAGCAGACCGCGGCCCAACTCGGCCTGCCCGTCGAGCGGGTGCGCGCCATCTGCGCCCGCGGGACGGCCACGCTGCGCAGCAGGCCCGAAGGGGACGATCCGGCGGCCGCGGCGGCGGCCAGGGCCGTGGCCGCCGCCGCG
>NZ_JBEXNE010000052.1:0-17945 GCF_040610915.1 Streptomyces sp. NPDC003300
GTGAGGTTCGCGCGGAGCTGGGTGTCCTTCGTGGACGAGGCGGCGGCCTTCGGGAACGACGGCAGACCCAGATACGTACCACTCATCGGACCACTCCTCCATTGCGCGCGCCGCCCGTGGCGACATGGACCGGAACCCCGGCGGTCGGGACCGTCAGCGGGTGCTCCCGCGTACTGGCCAGGATCTCCGCGATGTGCACCGGGCGGATGGCGGTGCGCTGCCGGGACATCGTGCCGTCCAGGTGCATCAGGCAGGAGTTGTCGGCCGCGCACAGCACGTCGGCGCCGGTCTCCTCCGCGTGCCGCACCTTGTCCGCGGCCATCGCGGCCGAGACATCGGGATTCTTCACGGCGAAGGTGCCGCCGAAGCCGCAGCACTCCTCCGCACCCTCCAACTCCCGCAGCTCAAGCCCCTTCACAGCCTCCAACAGCCGCCGGGGCCGCTCACCGAGCCCCAGCATCCGCAGCCCGTGACAGGTGGGGTGGTACGTCACTGTGTGCGGGAAGTACGCGCCCACGTCCGTCACCCCCAGCACGTCCACCAGGAACTCCGTCAACTCGTACGTCCTGGGCACCACGTCGGCCAGCGCCTCGCTCAACTCGTCGCCGCGGCCCTCCTCCCGGGCCCGTTCGCCGAGGCGCGGGTAGATGTCCCGCACCATCGCCGCGCAGGAGCCGGACGGCGTGACCACGTAGTCGTATCCGGCGAAGACCCGCGCCTGGCGGCGCGCCAAAGGCTCCGCCTCGTGCCGGTAACCGGTGTTGTAGTGCGCCTGGCCGCAACACGTCTGCCCCATCGGGAAGTCCACCTCGACGCCGAGCCGCGTCAGCAGCGCGACGACGGCCTGGCCGGTCCGTGGATAGAGCGTGTCGTTCACGCAGGTGAGAAACAGGGCGGCACGCATCGCGGCTCCCTCGGGGTCGTGCGGGCGGATGACGGACGGCGGTTGGGCGGGTGACGGACGGTCAGGGGGCGGCGAGGGCACCGGAGATACGGGCGTCCGCCGCGTCCCAGGCGCGCAGGTCACCGCGCGGCTCGTACCGGCGCAACTCCTGCGTGTCGGCGACCAGTTGCCGCATCCGGGCCAGATCGCCGACGAGGCCGTGGGCGCGGGCCTGGACGAGGATGTTGCCGAGCGCGGTCGCCTCGGTGGGCCCGGCGATCACCGGCAGCCCGGACGCGTCCGCGGTGAGGCGGCACAGCAGTTCGTTGCGGCTGCCGCCGCCGACCAGATGGATGTGGGTGATCTCCCGGTCGGCGAGTTCGGCGGCCTTGCGCAGCACCCTGCGGTGCGCGAGCGCCAGGCTCTCCAGCACGCAGCGGACCAGCGCGCCCCGGCTCTCCGGCGGGCGCTGCCCCGTACGCACGCAGTAGTCCGCGATGGCCGCGGGCATGTCGGCCGGTGCCAGGAACTCCGGCGCGTCCGGGTCGATCACCGCGCCGAACGGCTCCGCGCGGCCCGCGTCCGCGAGCAGCGACGCCAGCTCGGACGGCTCGCCGCGCGCGGCCCAGACCCGACGGCACTCCTCCAGCAGCCACATCCCCATGATGTTCCTGAGATAGCGGAACGTGCCGTCGATCCCGCGCTCATTGGTGAAATTCGCGGCCCGCGACGCCGCGCTGAGCACCGGCGCGTCCAGTTCGAGCCCGGCCAGCGACCAGGTGCCGCAGGAGATGTACGCGGAACCCGGCGCGGTGGCCGGTACCGCCGCCACCGCAGAGGCCGTGTCGTGCGAGCCCACCGTGGTGACCCGCGTCCCCGCCGCCAAACCCGTCGCCGCCACGATGTGCGGCAGCAACTCCCCTGCGCTGTCGCCCGGTTGCCGCAGCGGCGGCAGCAACGCCGGGTCCAGGCCGATCCGGTCGGCGAGGTCCCGCGACCACTCGCCCGTACGGGCGTCCAGCAGGCCCGTCGTCGAGGCGTTGGTGACCTCCGCACCGACACTGCCGGTCAGCCAGTGCGTCACCAGGTCGGGGATCAGCAACAGCGTCCGCGCGGCGGCCAGTTGGACCGTGTCCCGCGCCGCCGCGAGCTGGAACACCGTGTTGAACGGCAGGTGCTGGAGGCCGTTGGCCGCGTACAGCTCCTGCGCGCCGACCTCGTCCCGCACCCGCGGCGCCACCTGCGCCGTACGGCTGTCCCGGTAGTGGTACGGGATCCCCAGCAGCGCGCCGTCCGCGTCCAGCAGGCCGTAGTCCACCGCCCACGTGTCCACGCCGACGGACGCCACCGCGGCGCCCGACCTCGCCGCCTCGCGCAGTCCGTCCAGAACGCCGGTGAACAGGCCCGGCAGGTCCCAGTGCAGCCCGCTCGGCAGCCGCACCGGCACATTCGCGAACCTGTTCACTTCCGTGAGGGCCAGTTCCCCGCCGCCCACCCGGCCCACGACGACGCGGCCGCTCGTCGCGCCGAGGTCCGCCGCCGCGAACACGCCTGCGGCTGGGCTTGCGCCTGGGGGTTCGCCGATCATGCCTCTCCTTATACGGTCACTCCTGCGGAGTGCGGTCCTTCATTCTTCCCGCCCCGCGCCCCGGAACGGCTCTCCTACGCGAGGCGTTAGGCCGATCATTTCGGGGCGCGGCCCGTGTGCGGTGTCCTTGCGCTTGGGCGTTGCGCCGATCTTTTAGGGGCGCTGGGGGCACCTCCCGGCCGCAGGCTGGGGGAGGAACCGCGCGCTCAGCCGAAGCGCTCCCGCAGGTCACCACCGGCCCCAGAGGGGCAATTCGGTGGTGTCCCGACCACCGGCCGGTGGGGGCGGGCCGCGCAGTTCCTCCCCCAGCCTTCGGCCGGAAGGTGCCCCCGGTGGCCCTGACGGGGCACGTCCTGCGCAGGGCGAACGCCTAGGGCCGCGCCCTTGAACGCCGGCCCTGCGCAGGGTGACACGCCCTAGCGGAGGAAGGCGGCTGCGACGCCCGCGTCGACGGGGATGTGAAGCCCGGTCGTGTGGGTCAGCTCCCCGCCGGTGAGGGCGAAGACGGCATTGGCGACGTGCTCGGGAAGAACTTCCCGCTTCAAGAGCGTCCGCTGCGCGTAGAACTCCCCGAGCTTGGCCTCCTCGACGCCGTAGACGGCCGCCCGCTTGGCCCCCCAGCCGCCGGCGAAGATGCCGGAACCACGGACGACCCCGTCGGGGTTGATGCCGTTGACACGTACCCCGTACTCACCCAACTCGGCGGCGAGGAGCCGCACTTGGTGGGCCTGGTCGGCCTTGACGGCCGAATAGGCGATGTTGTTGGGCCCGGCGAAGACCGCGTTCTTGGAGGCGATGTAGACGATGTCGCCGCCCAGCTTCTGCTCGATCATGACGCGCGCGGCGGCGCGGGAGACGAGGAAGGAGCCGCGGGCCATGATGTCGTGCTGGAGGTCCCAGTCCTTGGCGGTGGTCTCCAGGAGCGGCTTGGAGATCGAGATCCCCGCGTTGTTGACGACGAGGTCGACCCCGCCGAAGGCGAGCAGCGCGTCGGCGAAGGCCGCCTCGATCTGCTCCTCGGAGGTGACGTCCACGGTGACCGCGACGGCCTTGTCGGGACCGCCCAGCTCCTCGGCCACGGCGGCGGCGTTGCCCGCGTCGAGGTCCGCGACCACCACGCAGGCGCCCTCGGCGACCAGCCGCTGGGCGATGGCCTTGCCGATGCCGGACCCGGCACCGGTGACGAGCGCGATCCGGGTGGCCAGCGGCTTCGGCTTCGGCATCCGCCGCAGCTTGGCCTCCTCCAGCTCCCAGTACTCGATACGGAACTTCTCCGACTCCTCGATCGGCTTGTACGAGGAGACGGCCTCCGCGCCGCGCATCACGTTGATGGCGTTGACGTAGAACTCGCCCGCGACGCGCGCGGTCTGCTTGTCCTTGCCGTAGCTGAACATGCCGACGCCCGGCACGAGGACGATCGCCGGGTCGGCGCCGCGCATGGCGGGGGAGTCGGGTGACGCGTGCCGCTCGTAGTAGGCGGCGTACTCGGCGCGGTACTCCTCGTGCAGCGTGCGCAGCCGGGCCTCGGCCTCGTCGAGGGCCGTGCCCGCGGGCAGGTCGAGGACCAGCGGGCGGACCTTGGTGCGCAGGAAGTGGTCCGGGCAGGACGTGCCCAGCGCGGCCAGCCGCGGGTGCTCGGCGCGCGACAGGAAGTCCAGCACCTCGGGGGAGTCGGTGAAGTGGCCGACCTGCGGCCGGTCCTGGGAGGCGATCGAGCGCAGCAGCGGTGCCAGCGCGGCGGCCCGTACGCGCCGCTCGGACTCCGGCAGCGGCTCGTACCCGTCGAGCACCGCGCCGAACGGGTCGGCCTTGCCGCGCTCCTGGAGGAAGGTCTCCGCGGTGCGGATGATGTGCAGCGAATTGCGTTCGCACTCCTGCGAGGTGGCGCCCCAGGCGGTGACGCCGTGCCCGCCCAGCACACAGCCGATCGCCTCCGGGTGGGCCTCCTTGACCGCCGCGATGTCCAGCCCGAGCTGGAAGCCGGGGCGGCGCCAGGGCACCCACACCACGGTGTCGCCGAAGCACTCCTTGGTCAGCGCCTCGCCGTCGGCCGCGCACGCCAGCGCGATACCGGAGTCCGGGTGCAGGTGGTCCACGTGCGCCGCGTCCACCAGCCCGTGCATCGCGGTGTCGATCGACGGGGCCGCGCCGCCCTTGCCGTGCAGGCAGTAGTCGAAGGCGGCGACCATCTCGTCCTCGCGCTCCACCCCCGGGTAGACCTCGGTGAGGGCGCGCAGCCGGTCCAGGCGCAGCACCGCGAGACCGGAGCCGGTGAGCGTACCGAGGTCGCCACCGGACCCCTTGACCCACATCAGCTCGGTGTCGGCCCCGGTCACCGGGTCGGGCGCGGTGCCCTTGGCGGACGTGTTGCCGCCCGCGTAATTGGTGTTGCGCGGATCGGATCCGAGCCGGTTCGAACGGCCGAGCAGCGCCCCGACCGTGCTGTCGTCGGAACTGGAGGCGGAAGCCATGCGGTGTCCTTCGGAGGAATGAGTACGGGTGCGGGTGCGACGAGCTCGACCGGCTCGGAGGCTCCACTGCGCGTCGCGAAGCCGGTCGGCCGCGTGGGCTCGCCGTCAGGAGGGCCGGCGAGTGAACCGAAGCGGAGCGGTCGCTGTTGAAAGGGAGAACGCGCGCAGGTTGTGAGGAACGAGCAACCGAGCACGATCGACCGTCGACAGCGACTAAGCGCAGCGGAGGTGAACCGAGCCTTGAAAAAAACTGGCGCGGTGAACCGAGCCTTAAAAAATCACGCGCCCCAGCCGGCCTGTTCGCCGCCGACGCGTTCCGAGGTGATGCGGGTGGCCCAGCCGGAGCCGCGGTAGGCGGCCGTCGGGTCGGGGTCGAGACCCAGTTCGGTGCGCACCTCGGCGAGCAGCGGCCGGACGTCGGTGTTGTAGGCGTCCATCAGTACGGCGTTGGCCTCCAGTACGTCACCGGCGCGCTGGGCGGCGCCGAGAGCGTCGAGGTCGACCAGCAGTGCCTTGGCGGTGGCCTCCTGGACGTTCATCACCGAGCGGATGATCGCGGGGATCTTCGCCTCGATGTTGTGGCACTGGTCGAGCATGAAGGCGACGCCGGTCTCCTGCTTCAGGCCGCCGTTCTTGGCGACCTCGTGCATGATCCGGAAGAGCTGGAAGGGGTCGGCGGAGCCGACCATGAGGTCGTCGTCGGCGTAGAAGCGGGAGTTGAAGTCGAAGCCGCCGAGCTTCTTCTCACGCAGCAGGAACGCGACGATGAACTCGATGTTGGTGCCCGGCGCGTGGTGGCCGGTGTCCACGACGACCTGCGCCTTGTCGCCCAGCTTGAGGCAGTGCGCGTAGGAGGTGCCCCAGTCGGGGACGTCCGTGGTGTAGAAGGCGGGCTCGAAGAGCTTGTACTCCAGCAGCATCCGCTGGTCGTCGCCGAGCCGGTCGTACACCTGGGACAGCGCCTCGGCGAGCCGGTCCTGGCGGGCGACGATGTCGTCCTGGCCCGGGTAGTTGGTGCCGTCGGAGAACCACAGCTTCAGGTCGCGCGAGCCGGTGGCGTCCATGATGTCGACGCACTCCAGCAGATAGCTGACGGCCTTGCGGCGGATCGCGGGGTCGGCGTTGGTGACCGAGCCGAGCTTGTAGTCGTCGTCCTGGAAGACGTTGGAGTTGATCGCGCCCAGGGTCAGGCCGCGCTCCTTCGCGTACGCGCCGAGCGCCGCGTAGTCGTCCACCAGGTCCCAGGGGATGTGCAGGGAGACGATGGGCGCGACGCCGGTGGCCGCGTGCACCTGGGCCGCGTCGTCCAGCTTTTCGTACGGGTTACGCGGCACGCCCTCCTGCCTGAACACCTTGAAACGGGTGCCCGAGTTGCCGTAGGCCCACGAAGGGGTCTCGATCCGCTGGGACTTCAGCGCCGCCTTCACGGCCGACAGGTCTGTCATGGCAACCTCTGTGAATCGTTTCATTTGACGGCTCACCTTAAAGGCGACACTGCGCCATGTCAATGGTCATGACGAGAACCCGATGGCGGGCCGGTCGCCGTTATTGAATCGTGTCACATGAGCCGGACGCGCTGCTAGAGGGTCTCTTTCCAGCCGCGATTGGCCGTCCGTCGGGGGTTGATCTCCCGAAATGGCTTCCACGGACTCTTGACGGCCTGATCAAGCGGGGCTAACGTCCCGGCAACTCCATTGAAACATTTCACCCCGCGGCGCAAGACCGGGAGATCCAGGAGACATCAATGACCGACCCCGAACCGGAACGGACTCCGGTCCTCGCGCTGGAGGGGGTGAGCAAGTCCTTCGGCGCGGTACGGGCACTGCGCGACGTCTCACTGCGGCTGTACGCGGGTGAGGCGCACGCCCTCGCGGGGGAGAACGGCGCCGGCAAATCGACCTTGATCAAGGCACTGGCCGGGGTGCACCGACCGGACACCGGAACGGTACTGCTCGACGGCGCGCCGGTGGTCTTCCACGGCCCGGCCGACGCGCGCGACGCCGGTGTGGCCGTCATCTACCAGGAGCCCACGCTCTTCCCCGACCTCTCCATCGCCGAGAACATCTTCGTCGGCCGCCAGCCGCGCCGCTCGCTCGGCCGGGTCGACCACAAGGCCGTGCACAAGGCCACCGAGCAACTCTTCAAGCGGCTCGGCGTCGACCTCGACCCCGACCAGCCCGCCCGCGGCCTGTCCATCGCCGACCAGCAGCTCGTCGAGATCGCCAAGGCGCTCTCCTTCGACGCCCGCGTGCTGATCATGGACGAGCCCACCGCCGCCCTCACCGGCAGCGAGGTCGCCCGGCTCTTCGGCGTCGTCAGGGCGCTGCGCGAGGACGGCGCCGCCGTCCTGTTCATCTCGCACCGGCTGGAAGAGGTCTTCGCGCTGTGCCAGCAGGTCACCACCCTGCGGGACGGCGCCTGGATCGCCAGCGAGCCGGTCGACGGCCTCACCGAGGACGACCTGGTCCGCCGGATGGTCGGCCGTGACCTGGACGAGCTCTACCCCAAGCAGGACGCCAAGGTCGGCGACGTCGCGCTGAGCGTGCGCAGGCTGACCCGTGAAGGCGTCTTCACCGACGTGTCCTTCGACGTCAGGCGCGGCGAGATCGTCGGCCTGGCCGGACTCGTCGGCGCCGGGCGCAGCGAGGTGGCCCGCGCCGTCTTCGGCGTGGACCGCTGGGACGCGGGCGAGGTCGAGGTCGACGGCCGCCCGCTGAAGTCCGGCGCCCCCAGCCTCGCCATGGCCGCGGGCCTGGCCCTCGTACCCGAGGACCGCCGCGAACAGGGCCTGGTCATGGAGATGTCCATCGAGCGCAACATCAACCTCACCGGCTTCAAGGCCACCACCCGCGCGGGCCTGATGGACCGCGGCGCCGAGCGCAGCCGCGCCGTCGACTGGGCCATGCGCCTCCAGGTGAAGTACGCCCGCCTCGCCGATGTCGTCGGCACGCTGTCCGGCGGCAACCAGCAGAAGGTGGTGCTGGCCAAGTGGCTGGCCACCGACCCCCGGGTGCTGATCGTCGACGAGCCCACCCGCGGCATCGACGTCGGCACCAAGGCCGAGGTGCACCGGCTGCTCTCACAGCTCGCCGCCGACGGCCTCGCCGTCCTGATGATCTCCTCCGACCTCCCGGAGATCCTCGGCATGGCCGACCGTGTCCTGGTGATGCACGAGGGCCGGCTGGCCGCCGACATCCCGCGCGCGGACGCCACCGAGGAATCCGTCATGGCAGCGGCCACCGGCCGCGGAAGGAACGCGGCATGACCATGACCGCCAAACCGGCGTCGGCCGCGCCGCCGGACACCGCCTCCACCGGCGGCCTCCTCGACCGGGTGCTGAAGGTCAGGGAACTGGCCATCCTCGTCGTCCTGGTGCTGATGCTGCTGGCCACCCAGCTCGACAACAGCGCCTTCCTGTCCCAGCAGGGCATCAAGGACCTGCTGCTCAACGCGACCATCCTGGTGCTCGTCGCGGTCGGTCAGGCCATGGTGGTGATCACCCGGAACGTCGACCTGTCGGTCGGCTCCACGCTGGGCATCACCGCCTTCGCCGCGGGCGAGTTCCTGCGCGGCGGCGGCAATCCGCTGGTCGCCATCCTGATCGCGGTCGCCCTAGGCGCCGGATTCGGCATCGTCAACGGCCTGTTGGTCAGCCTCGGCCAGGTGCCCGCGCTGGTCGTCACCCTCGGCACGCTCTACATCATCCGCGGCCTGGACTCGATCTGGTTCGGCTCCAAGCAGATCACCGCCGCCGACCTCCCGTCGGGCTTCGGCAGCTTCGGGCACGACGGCCTCGGCGCCGTCCCGTATCTCGCGCTGCTCACCGCGGTCGTGCTGATCATCGCCGCGTACTACCTGCGCAGTTACCGCAGCGGACGCGACCTGTACGCGCTCGGTTCGAGCCCGGAGGCCGCGCGGCTGGCCGGTGTGCCGGTCCGCAAGCGCATCCTCACCGCCTACATCGTCTGCGGCGCCCTCGCGGGCCTGGCGGGCGCTCTCTACCTCGCCCGCTTCGGCAATGTCGACTCCGGCACCGGCAGCGGCTACGAACTCACCGTCGTCAGCGCCGTGGTGGTCGGCGGCGTCGCCTTCACCGGCGGCTCCGGCAGCCTGTACGGCGCCGCGCTCGGCGCCCTGCTGCTGACCTCGATCAACAGCGTGCTCCCCTCGATCGGCGTCAGCTCCGTATGGGTGCAGGCCATCGACGGCGTCCTCCTGCTGCTGGCCATCGCCGTCGACCGGGTGGTCGCGCTGCGGGTCGCGGCGGTGCTCCGTAAGCGGGCCGCACAGACAAGGAGTGCGACAACTCATGCCTGAGCCAACGAAATCCACCGGTCCGGCGAAGGCCGCGAAGCCGTCCGCCGGTACGAACCCGCCCGCCGGTACGAAGCCGTCCGCCGGTACGAACCCGTCCACCGGTACGAAGCCGTCCGCGAGCGCGAAGCCCGCCACCGCGGGCCGTACGGCGACCGGTTGGGCGCGGGACGCGTTCCGCTGGGACACCGTCGTCGGAGCCCTGCTCGTCGTCCTGCTGCTCTGCTCCTTCTCCCTGGTCGACAACTTCGGCAACGCGCTGAATCTGTCGTTCCTGATCGGCAACACCCTGCCGATCGCGCTCATCGCGCTGCCGATGACGATGCTGGTGATCTCCGGAGAGATCGACCTGTCGGTCGGCTCCACCGCGGGCCTGTCCGGCGCCGTCATGGGCAAGCTGTGGAACGACGGCATGGCCATCGAGATGATCATCCCGCTGTGCATCCTGCTCGGCGTGGTCTGCGGCCTGGTCAACGGCCTGCTGGTGACCCGGCTCGGACTGCCCTCGCTGGCCGTCACCATCGGCACCCTGGCCGCCTACCGCGGCATCGCGCAGATCGTGCTCGGCTCCAACTCGGTGACCGACTTCCCGCAGCAGTACCTGGACTTCGGCTCCGCGCGGATCGGCGGCACCTTCATCCCGCAGGCCGCCATCCCGTGGGCCGTCCTGCTGGTCATCGCGGTCGTCGTCCTGCACGCCACCCCGGTCGGCCGCTCGCTGTTCGCGGTCGGCGCCTCGCAGGAGGCCGCGCGCTTCGCGGGCATCCGCACCAAGCGGCTGAAGCTGTCGATGTTCGTCGCCACCGGCACGATCTCCGCGCTCACCGGCGTCTTCTGGGCCCTGCACTACGCCAGCGCCCGCTACGACAACGCCACCGGCCTCGAACTGTCCGTCATCGCCGGTGTGCTGCTCGGCGGCATCGACTTCGACGGCGGCAAGGGCACGCTGGGCGGCGCGATCGCCGGAGTGTTCCTGCTCGGCGCGCTCCAGAACGTGATGAGTCTGATCAACGTCTCCGCGCAGTCCCAGATCCTGATCACCGGAGTCCTGCTGGTGATCTCGGTACTGGCACCGCGGGTGGCCCGGCAGGTGGGCAGGGCGCGAGCCCGGCGCAGAACCGCCGACGCGCCACCACCGGCCGCACTGGCCGCCACCTGACCCCCCGCACCACGCACGTCGTCCGAACACCCTCACCTGGTCGTCACCTGCCGCGAGTGCGGCATCGAAAGGACACCCGCATGTCGTACAGAACCGCCCCCGCCCGTCGCGCCGCGGCCGCGGTCGCCGTTGTCGCCGTCGTCGCGCTCAGCGCCACTGCCTGTGGCGGCACCACCAAGAAGTCCAGCTCGGACTCGGAATCGGCCTCCGCCGGATCCGGTACGAAGGCGTCGGCCTCCGCCGACCCGAACGCGCCCGTCAAGAAGGGCCTGACCATCGCCTACCTGCCCAAGCAGGTGAACAACCCGTACTTCACCATCTCCGACAACGGCGGCAAGAAGGCCGTCGAGGCGCTCGGCGAGAAGTACAAGGAGGTCGGCACCAGCAGCGGCACCGACACCGCGGGCCAGGTCAGCTACGTCAACACCCTGACGCAGCAGCAGGTCAGCGCCATCGCGGTGTCCGCGCAGGACCCCGGCGCGCTGTGCACCGCGCTGAACCAGGCCCGCAAGAACGGCGTCAAGGTCGTCACGTACGACTCGGACACCAACACCAACTGCCGTGACGCGTTCGTCTCGCAGGCCAGCGCGGAGGACCTGGGCCGTACCGAGGTCCAGTTGATGGCCAAGCAGATCAACAACAAGGGCCAGATCGCGATCCTGTCGGCGGCCCAGACGGCCACCAACCAGAACACCTGGATCGACTTCATGAAGGACGAGCTGAAGAAGCCGGAGTACAAGGACATCCAGCTCGTCAAGGTCGCCTACGGCAACGACGACGCGCAGGCGTCGTTCCAGCAGACCCAGGGCCTGCTCCAGCAGTACCCGAACCTGAAGGGGATCATCTCCCCGACCACGGTCGGCATCAAGGCCGCGGCGCAGTACCTGAGCGGTTCCAAGTACAAGGGGAAGGTCCAGCTCACCGGCCTGGGCACGCCCAACGACATGCGCGCGTACGTCAACAACGGCACCGTGCAGTCCTTTGAGCTGTGGGACCCGGCCAAGCTCGGCGCGCTCGCGGGCTACACCGCCGTCGCGCTGGCCTCCGGCCAGATCACCGGCGCCGAGGGCGAGACCTTCACCGCGGGCGACATGGGCACCTTCACCGTCGGCAAGGACAGCGTCATCGTCCTCGGCAAGCCGACCGTCTTCGACAAGGCGAACATCGGCCAGTTCAACTTCTGAGCCGACGGCACCATCCAGTAAGGCAGTTGGACCGCCGGCCCTGTGGGTCCGGGCCGGCGGTGTGCGGAAGGAAATCCTCAAGTGCGGCGCGTCTGCTTTGTGTTGAAGGTCCGTCAGGAACGGCTGGACGAGTACCGTGCCAGGCACGCGGACGTCTGGCCGCGGATGCGTGAGGCGCTGTCCGCCGCCGGCTGGCACAACTACTCGCTGTTCCTGCGCGAGGACGGCCTGCTCGTCGGCTATCTGGAGACCGAGGACTTCGAGCGGGCGCGCGCCGCCATGGACGGTACGGAGGTGAACGCCCGCTGGCAGGCGGAAATGGCGGGCTTCTTCGAGGAGTTGGACGGCGTCGCGCCCGACGCGGCGATGGTCCCGCTCACCGAGGTGTCCCACCTTCCGTGAACATGAGAGGTTGGAACGATTCAGTTCGTGCCGGATCAACCAGCACGCACTGTGCTTGAATAAGTTCAATGCGTTGATTCCGGGTGAACGTCGAGCACGTCGCGCCGACGCCGGATGAGCGTTACGAGGAGCCCTGCCTGCGGCGGGCGGGACGGAGCAGTGGAGCCCATGGTTGGGATCAAGGACGTGGCACGGCAGGCGGGTGTCTCGGTCGGGACCGTCTCCAATGTGATCAACCGCCCGGACCTGGTGTCCGAGGAGACCAGGACCCGGGTGCAGTCGGTCATCAGCCGCCTCGGCTACATACGGAGTGAGTCCGCCCGCCAACTGCGGGCCGGGGCAAGCCGTATCGTCGCGCTGCTCGTCCTCGACATGGGCAACCCCTTCTTCGTCGACGTGGCCAGCGGCGCCGAGCGCGCCGCCCGCGCCGCCGGACTCGGCGTCATGGTCTGCAACAGCGCGCAGAGCACCAGCGAGGAGGTCGAGTACCTGTCGCTCTTCGCCGAGCAGCGGGTGCGCGGCGTGCTGGTCACCCCCGCCGACGCGACCGGACACAGCCTCAAGACGCTGCGCAGCCAGGGCATTCCGTACGTCCTGGTCGACCGGGTCTCCGCCGACGTCGCCGTCTGCTCGGTCTCGGTGGACGACGTCGTCGGCGGACGCCTCGCCGCCCAGCACCTGATCGCCGCGGGACACCGCTCGATCGTCTACGTCGGCGGCCCGCCCGAACTCCCGCAGGTCCGCGACCGCCGCGCCGGGGCGCTCGCCGCGCTGGCCGAGGCCGGACTGCCGCCCGAGTCGCTGACCGAGGTGTCCGCCGAGCGGCTGGACGTCTCTGCGGGCCGCGACGCCGGAGCCCGGCTGCTCGGCCTGGCGCCCCGGCCCACCGCCGTCTTCTGCGCCAACGACCTGCTGGCCCTCGGGGTCCTCCAGGCGGTCTTCGCCGCCAGGATCGCGGTCCCCGAGGAGATGGCCATCGTCGGTTACGACGACATCGAATTCGCCGCTGCCGCGGCCGTACCGCTGACCTCGGTCCGGCAGCCCGCCGTCGCGATGGGGCGGCTCGCCGCCGAGATGCTGCTGGAGGAGACGGCGGACCCCGAGGGCCACGAGCACCGCCAGGTCGTCCTCCAGCCGGAGCTGGTCGTGCGCGGCTCCAGCCTCGGGGCGCGCTGAGGGAGTCCGGCCGCGCGCCCCGCGTTACGTGAGCGGGGCGTCGTTCGGCCGGGTCGGGACGGCGTCCAGCGCGGCGAGGGTCGCGGCGTCGAGCGTGAGCGCGCCCGCGGCCACGTTCGCTTCGAGGTGGGCGGTGTTCGACGTGCCCGGGATGAGGTGGACGTTCGGCGCGTGGTGCAGCAGCCAGGCCAGGCCGACCTGGGAGGGCGTGGCGCCCAGCGCCCGCGCCGCGGCGATCACCGCCGGTTCGTCGGTCACCTTCGGCAGGCCGGGGAAGGCGCTGCCGAGCGGGAAGTACGGCACCCACGCGATGTCCTGCGCGGTGCAGAGGGCCAGCATGTCCTCGTCGTCGCGCGCCACGAGGCTGTACGCGTTCTGCACGCACGCGATGCCCGCCGGGATCGCCCGGCGCAGATTGTCCAGGCTCACGCTGCTCAGCCCGATCGCGCCGATCTTGCCCTCGTCGCGCAGCGCCACCATCGTCGCGAGCTGGTCGTCGAGTTCGACCACCTGGTCGCCCTCGGCCCGCAGGCCCGGCCCGACATCGGTGCGGCGCAGATTCACCAGCGGGATCCGGTCGAGGCCGAGGCTCGCGAGATTGTCCTCCACGGCCGCCCGCAACTCCTCGGGCTTCTGCGCGAGTCGCAGGTGCACCGGGCCGCCGGAATCCGGTGCGGCTCCCACCTTGCTGGCGACCAGCACCTCGTCCTCGGACCTGACCGCCTCGCGGATCACCCCGTTGACGAAGCCGTCGCCGTAGAACTGCGCCGTATCGACGTGGTCCACCCCGAGTTCGACCGCCCGCCGCAGTACGGCGACCGCGGCGGCCCGCCCGGCCCGCTCGGTCAGTTGCATCGCCCCGTACCCGACGCGCGACACCGTCCGCCCGGCCAGCGCCCCCGCCCCTCCGGCCCGCCGCGCCCCGCCGGCCGTCGTCCCGTCCGAGGTCATCCCGCTGGAAGCCATGAGCATCCCGTTCCCGTGCGACACCAGAACAAGCGGAGGTCACTCCGCTTCTTCGACCGTACCACTACCGGAGATCCCTCCGCTTTGCTCCGGCGCTCTCTGCCCGCCCGCGGCGGCGGCCGTTAATTCGGTGGCGGAGGCGGTGGGGGAGGGGCTACGGTCCCTGGTGTTGGAGCGGGAGCTGCGGAAGTGGCTCGCCGCTGTCGGCTCGTGAGTACGGCCAGGAGGTGTGACTCGATGACTGCCTTGGTGATGGGCGCTGCCCAGATGCGGAAGTTCATTCAGTTCACCTCTGTGGTCTCCGGCTGACCTCTCTTCTTCTGCCGCGCCGATCGGACGCGCGGTGCCGGGGCCCTGTTGGAAGGGTTTCCCTTGTCTTTCTCGTCTTCTTCCTTCTCGTCGTCGTCCTCCTCCTGGTCCTCACTCGTCCCGTACGGCTGGGACTCGGTGCTGGACGACGCCTTCTCGGCGTACGCGGCGGACGGACTGGTGCCCGCGCGGATCGTGCGGGTCGACCGGGGGATGTGCGACGTCGTCGTCCCCGACGGCGCGGACGGTCTGCTGACGGTCCGCGCCGACACCGATCCGGTGCACTCGCCGGATCCGATGCTCGTGGCGTGCACCGGGGACTGGGCGGCGTTCGACCCGGACCCGGCGCAGCCGAAGGGCCCGTCGGTACGGGCGCTGCTGCCGCGCAGGACCGCGATCGTACGGTCGGCGTCGTCCAAGCGCTCCGAGGGCCAGGTGCTCGCGGCCAATATCGACCACGCGGTGATCGCGGTGTCGCTGGCGGCCGACCTCGATCTGGGGCGCCTCGAACGCTTCCTCTCCCTGGCCTGGGAGAGCGGCGCGCAACCGGTGGTCGCGCTGACCAAGGCGGACCTCGTGCCGGACACCACCTATCTGCTGGAGGACGCCGAATCGGCGGCGCCCGGAGTGCCGGTCCTGGTGGTGAGCGCCACGACCGGGGAGGGGATCGAGGCGCTGTCGGAGCTGCTGGCGGGCGGCACCTCGGTGCTGCTCGGCCAGTCGGGCGCGGGCAAGTCCACGCTCACCAACGCCCTGTTGGGGCGCGAAGCGCAGGAGGTGCAGGCCACCAGGGACTCCGACGGCAAGGGCCGGCACACCACGACCACGCGTGACCTGCTGCCGATGCCGCAGGGCGGGGTGCTGATCGACACGCCGGGGCTGCGCGGGGTCGGCCTGTGGGACGCGGAGTCCGGGCTCCACCAGGTGTTCTCCGAGATCGAGCAACTGGCCCGCGACTGCCGCTTCCAGGACTGCTCGCACCAGTCGGAGCCGGGCTGCGCCGTCCTGGCCGCGCTGGAGGACGGCACCTTGCAGCACCGCCGTCTGGAGAGTTACCGCAAGCTGCTGCGCGAGAACGCGTGGATCGCCTCACGCACCGACCAGCGACTGCGCTCCGAGATGCGGCGCGAGTGGAAGCAACGGACCGCGGCGGGCCGGGAGATGTACGAGCGCAAGCGCGGCGGGGGCGGCGGCCACCGCCGCCGGTCCTGAACCCGGTCCCGTACGGCCGACCGTACGGGCGCGGACCCTATCCGGCGCCGCCGCCAGGACCCTGCTGGTGGCGGCGCCGCACCGCGATCGGGCTGCCCGCACTCCAGAACGAGCCGACGACACAGGCGACCACGAGCACGACGATCACGACGCCGAGAATCACGCTGTATGCCATGTCGGACCTCCTCGCCTCCGGCACGGCCTTCACCGTGCCCTCACCTTCGCTACCTGTTCGTGACCTTCCCTTCGCCCGACGTTCCCAACCCACAGGTGGGGGACCGGTGTTCGCGCGTGGGTTCGATCCGATGAAGTGACGGTATGTCAGGCGGAGTCGGGCGGTGCCGAGTGCCCTCGGACGGGCGCGGTGCGGCGCTCAGGGGGAAGCGTGGTGCTCGGGCCGGGATTCGGCGCTCAGGCGGAGGCGCGGACCACGAGGTGCGTCGGCGTGACGATGGAGGACAGGGCGGGAACGCTCTGCGGGCCCGTCGGCGGCGCCACCGCGCGCAGGAGGAGGCGGGCCATGAGGCGGCCCATTTCTTCGATGTCCTGGCGGACGGTGGTCAGGGGCGGGTCGGTCCATTCGGCGACGGAGACCATGTCGTCGAAGCCGACGACGGCGATGTCGTCGGGGACGCGGTGTCCTGAGGTGCGCAGGACGCGCAGAGCGCCGGAGGCCATGACGTCGGAGGCGGCGAAGACGGCGTCCAGGTCGGGGCAGCGCTGGAGGAGTTCGGCCATGGCGCGGGCGCCGCCTTCCGGGGTGAAGTCGCCCTCGGCGATCATCCGGGGGTCGGTCTCCGGCAGCACGTCGCGGAAGCCGTCCAGCCGGTCCACCGACGCCGTCTGGTCAAGTGGCCCCGCGATGTGGGCGATCCGGCGGCGGCCGATCCTCAGCAGGTGCCGTACCGCGTCCCGTGCGCCGCCCCGGTTGTCGCAGTCCACGTACAACGTGCCGTGGTCGCTGTCGAAGTCGGTCCAGCCGGGCCGCCCGCCGATCACCGTGGGCACTCCGGCCCTGCGGGCCAGCACGGGCAGCGAGTCGTCGGTGTGCAGCGAGAAGATCAGCGCGCCGTCGACGTGACCGCCCGCCAGATAGCGGCCGACCCGCTCGTAATCCGCGGCCCCCTCGGTCAGCAGCAGCACCAACTGGTTGTCCCGCGCGGTGAGTTCCTTGCTGATCCCGCGCACCTGCTGCGCGAAGAACGGGTCGGTGAAGAACCGCGTCTCCGGCTCGGCGACCACCACCGCGATGGCGTCATTGCGCCGCGTCACCAGCGTGCGGGCCGCCTGATTGGGCACATACCCCAGCTCGTCCACGGCCTTGCGGACCCGCTCCACCAGCGGCGCCCGTACCCCTTCGCTGCCGTTGACCACGCGCGAGGCGGTGGCACGCGACACCCCGGCCCGCGCGGCGACGGCCTCCAGCGTAGGACGCGGCGCGAAGCTCGGGTCGGACAAGGGACGTCTCCTTCACGCGGAAATAACAGAAAACCGGGGGCCGGTACGCGCACAGCGTAACGGGTCCCCCGGCGCGGCGTGAGAGCGCTCTCCGTGTCGGTTCGGCAGGTGAGACGGGTGTGCCTTGTGTGCGCCTTGTGCGGGCCGGGCGACGGTGGTGCGAGCGACGCCCGGCGAGGTCCGGCGCGCGGGGTCAGTCCTCCAGGCCCCAGCCGATGATCGAGTACGGGTGGATCCGGATCAACTCGTCGCTCATCTGCGCGCCGAGGTCGTGCGGGCCCACGACCTGCTCGGCGGTGCCGCGGATCTCGACCCCGCGCACCGTCCACGGGTCGGTGCCCGCGATGTCGTCCACGACCAGCGACACATAGTGGTTCGCCGCCACATTGCGCCACTTCTTCGTGGCGCCCATCGTGTAGCCGCCGATGTCGACCGTGCCGTCCGGGCGAAGGAAGTAGCCGACCGGATTGGCCTGCGGACGGCCCTGCGCGTCCACGGTCGCCAGCCGCCCGAGGCGCTGCGTGCGCAGATAGCGCAGCTCGGCCTCGGTCAGCGCTGTCCTGGGTGTCTTGATCGCCATGCCCTCACCCTCACACGGGTGAGCGCACCGGGCCATTGGACCTTTGACCTATCCAGGACCTAGGTGTATTGACCTGGAGGGTTGTTGACGCGGGTGATGGGTGGCTGGCCGCCGAGTGCGGTGTGGGTGCGGTGGTGGTTGTAGGTGTGGGGGAAGTCTGCCAGGGCTGCGGTCCGCTGGTCGTTGGTGGTGTAGGGCTGTTGGTAGGCCCATTCGTCGAGCAGGGTGCGGTTGAAGCGTTCG
>NZ_JBEXNE010000053.1:0-16806 GCF_040610915.1 Streptomyces sp. NPDC003300
GCCCCTTTCCGTTCGTCCCCCTGCGGGGGCACCCCGGCCCGTCCCCTCCCGGTACGTCGGCGTCCGCCCGCCGGTGGGGGTGGCCGGGGAGGGGGTGGGTGGGCTCGGGTACGTCGGCGTCCGACGGTCCGGTGGGGGCGGAGGGGGGTGGGTGGGCTTGGGTGGGGCGGGGGCTAGCATCCGGGGGCATGGGGACGCGGGGGTGGCGGCTTGGGGCCGTGGTGGGGGTGGCGGTGCTGGCGGGGGTGGGTGCCTCGGGGCCGGAGCGGGCGCAGGCGGTCCGTGCGACGGTGGGGCTTGGGCCGCTTCCGGCGGATCGCTATAACTACACGCCCGAGGACTACCAACGGGAGAAGCGGGCAACGGCGTTGCTGGTCCGGCAGTGCATGGCGAAACGCGGGCACGCGGATTTTCCGCTCGATCCGCGCTACCCCGTCGACCCCACCGTGCTCACCGCGGTCAGCACTGGCTACGGCGCACTCGACATGACCAACGCGAGCCGCTGGGGCTACGGATGGGACCCGGCGAAGTCCACTCCCACGCTGCCGCAGGGCCGTCGGATGACCCAGGCCGAGTACGCGGACTTTCCGGCCTGCAACGTGGAGGCGAACCGGCGGCTGATGCGCGGGATCGACGTCAAGCGGGACTGGCTCTACGCGAGCACGCGCTCGGTCGAGATCGACAAGGCCGTCAAACGCGATCCCCGCTTGCTCGCGGCCTGGGACGCGTGGTCCCGCTGCGTGGCCGGCCAGGGGTTCGCCCGCTACTCCGACCCGCTCGCGGCCTTCGGGGACAAGGCGTGGCATCGCGGCAGCGACGGCAACACCACGCACACCCCGACCGAGCGGCGCACCGCCGTCGCCGACGTCACCTGCCAGCGCCGCCACCACACCGCCCAACTCCTGCACGCCGTACGCGCCCAGCAGCAGACCGCCGACATCGCCGCCCACCAGGACCGCTACACCGCCGGCCTCCACGCCCTCCAGACCTTCCGGTCCACCATCTCCGGCACCCTCCGCCACCTCGGCTGACGACACCCCGCAAAGCGCCTCCCCGAACATCGAACACGCCCCCTTTGACCATCGTGCGGGGCGTCAACCCCCCCCGCAGCCCCCGTGCCCGGCCCCATCCACCCCCAGGGACCGTCGGGCGCCGACGTAACCGGAGGGGCCCCATCCACCCCCTCCTCCACCACCCCCACGGACCGTTGGGCGCCGACGTACCGGAGGGGACGGTGCGGGGTGCCCCCGCAGATTTGCGTGCCGACAGGGCGTTGACGGATGCGCGGGAGCAGGCAGCACGCAGCTCGAGGAGGTACCCCGTACCGGGACCGACCCCACGCACAAGAGGGCGCCCGGACGGTACCCGGACCGACCCCACGCACAAGAGGGCGCCCGGACGGTACCGGGACCGACCCCCCCAGCCGCCCCCACGCACAAGAGGGCCCTAAGAAGCGGGATCGGCGGGGTGGGGGGCCAGAAGAGGAAGGTGGGGGGTGGACAGGCGGGACTCGCACAGCGCAGCGAGCACGGCGTAGGCGTCGGGACCCATGAGTTCCGTCAGCTCCGGGCGGTACGACACGTAGACCGGGTCACCGGCACCGTGCGCGGACGTCGCCGACGTGCACCACCAGTGCAGGTCGTGGCCCCCCGGCCCCCACCCCCGCCGGTCGTACTCCCCGATCGACACGACCAGCACCCGCGAATCGTCCGGCCGGTCCACCCAGTCGAAAGTCCGCCGGATCGGCAACTGCCAGCACACGTCCGGCTTCGTCTCCAGCGGCTCGCGCCCCTCCCGCAGGGCCAGCGCGTGCAGCGCGCACCCCTGGCCGCCCGCGAACCCGGCCCGGTTGGAGAAGACACACGCCCCGTCCACGACACGCGTCTGCCGCTCGCCCTCCTCGTTCTCCATCGCCCACGCGCCGTCGGCGCCCACGGCGTGGAACTGCCACGTCTCCGGCGTGAGCCTGGCCACATGCCCGGCCACCCGCTTCTCGTCGTCGTCGTCCGAGAAGTGCGCGCCCAGCGAACAGCACCCGTCGTCCGCGCGCCCCGCCACGATCCCCTGGCAGCCGCTGCCGAAGACGCACGTCCAGCGCGAGGTGAGCCACGTGAGGTCGCAGCGGAAGACCTGCTCCTCGTCGGCCGGATCGGCGAATTCGACCCAGGCGCGGGCGAAGTCCAGCCCCACCTCGTCGCGGACCGTGCCTGCACTCTTCTTCTTGGCCTTGAGGGCCTTCACCTTCGCCACGCGCCCAAGAGTAAGACCGGAATGCGCCGAATGGTCGCCAACGGGTCGCGGATCGCCCACGCGCCACCGCCCGGCGGCCCCGCGCGGCCCGCGGAACGGACACCCACGTCGGCGCGCTAGCGTCTTGCCCATGCGACTCGGAGTGCTCGACGTGGGTTCCAACACCGTCCACCTGTTGGTGGTGGACGCGCACCCGGGCGCGCGCCCGCTCCCCGCGTACTCGCACAAGGCGGAGCTGCGCCTGGCCGAACTCCTCGACGAGCACGGCGCGATCAGCGCGGCCGGCGTCGACCGCCTGGTCGCCACGATCGCGGACGCGCTGCGCGTGGCGGAGGACAAGGGCGCCGAGGACGTGCTGTCCTTCGCGACCTCCGCGGTGCGGGAGGCGGCGAACGGCGAGGCCGTCCTGGCCCGGGTGGACGCGGAGACGGGCGTCCGCCTCACCGTCCTGTCCGGCGAGGACGAGTCGCGGCTGACGTTCCTCGCCGTACGCCGCTGGTTCGGCTGGTCGGCCGGGCGGCTGCTGGTGCTGGACATCGGCGGCGGGTCGCTGGAGGTCGGCTACGGCATGGACGAGTACCCGGACGCGGCCGTGTCCCTGCCGCTCGGCGCGGGACGCCTGACCGGTACGTGGCTGCCGGGCGACCCGCCGACCGCCCACGACGTACGGTCGCTGCGCAGGCACGTACGCGCCGAGATCGCCCGTACGGTCCCGGACTTCGCCCGCTTCGGCCGGCCCGACCACGCGGTGGGCACGTCCAAGACGTTCAAGCAGCTCGCCAGGCTCGCGGGCGCGGCCCGCTCCGCCGACGGCCTGTACGCCCAGCGCCGGCTGCGGCGCGGCGCGCTGGAGGAGTGGGTGCCGCGGCTCGCGGAGATGACGGCGGCCCAGCGCAGCACCCTGCCGGGCGTCTCGGTCGGCCGGGCCGGGCAGCTCCTGGCGGGCGCCCTGGTCGCGGACGCCGCGATGGACCTCTTCGGCGTCGAGGAGCTGGAGATCTGCCCCTGGGCCCTGCGCGAGGGCGTCATCCTGCGCAAGCTCGACCTGATGGTGAACGACGCCGGACCGGGGGCGGCCCTGGCCCGCTGGGGCGACTGAGCCGGTCCGCCGCGCCCGCCGCGCCCCGCCGTGAGATCGGCGACAGTCCCTCCGCACCCCCCGGCACCTGCCCCTTCCGCCCCGGCCGCCGCCGTACGCTGTTTCCCGTGGCTGAACCAGCGGGTCGGAAGACGGACGGCCGGACGACGGACGCCGCCCTGAGACGGCAATGGCGTACGGGGCAGCGCGCGCAGCACGCGCGGGAACGTCTCGCCCCAACCGCGGGGTCCGCCGCGGGGCCCCGCGGCGGCACGTCGAAGATCGTCCTGTCCACCGCCTCCGTCTACCCGGCCTCCACCGCCACCGCCTTCGAGATCGCCGCCCGCCTCGGCTACGACGGCGTCGAGGTGATGGTGTGGACCGACCCGATCAGCCAGGACGTGGACGCGCTGCGCCGCCTGTCGGACTTCCACCGGATGCCGATCCTGGCCGTCCACGCGCCGTGCCTGCTGATCGCGCAGCGCGTCTGGTCCGCCGACCCGTGGGTCAAGCTCCAGCGGGCCCGCGCGGCGGCCGAGACGCTGGGCGCCTCGACCGTCGTGGTGCACCCGCCGTTCCGCTGGCAGCGCGGCTACGCCAGGGACTTCGTCGCCGGGATCTGGCGGATGGCGGACGAGACGGACGTACGGTTCGCGGTCGAGAACATGTACCCCTGGCGCTACCGGGACCGCGAGATGCAGGCGTACGCGCCCGACTGGGACGTCACCAACGACGACTACCGCCACCTGACCGTGGACTTCTCGCACGCGGCGACCTCCCGTACCGAGCCGTTCGCGCTGATGGCGAGGATGGCCGAGCGGATGGTGCACGTCCACCTCGGCGACAGCACGGGCTCCGCCAAGGACGAGCACCTGGTGCCGGGGCGCGGGAATCTGCCGTGCGCGGAGCTGCTGGCGGCGCTGGCGGCGAGCGACTACGACGGCCATGTGGTGGTCGAGGTGACCACCCGGCGGGCGATGTCGAGGGCCGAGCGCGAGGCCGACCTGGCGGAGGCGCTGGCCTTCACCCGGCTGCACTACGCGACACCGGCGCCGGTCGGCGGTGGTCCGGCGTGAGTACGGCGAAGGCGTCCCCCGGCTCCCCGGAACCCGACGGGCCCCAGGAATCCGACGGGCCCCAGGAATCCGAGGGCCCCCAGGAGTCCGGCAAGCCGGCCGGCCGCCGCCGCGGCCGTCCCGCGGGCACCAAGGCCGGGACCGCCGAGACCCGTGACCGTATCCTCGCCGCCGCCCGCGAGGAGTTCTCCGCCCGCGGCTACGACAAGACCTCCGTCCGCTCGATCGGCAAGGCGGCGGGCGTCGACTCCGCCCTCGTCCACCACTACTTCGGCACGAAGGAACAGATCTTCGGCGCCGCCATCGAGCTGTCCTTCGCGCCCGCCATGAACATCCCCGACCTCGTCGTGGCGGGCGGCGTCGACGGCATGGGCGAGCGGGTGGCCCGGCTGATGCTGCGGATCTGGGAGAACCCGGTCTCGCGCGAGCCGCTGCTGGCCATCGTCCGGTCCGCGGTCACCAACGAGACGGCCGCCGCGGTCTTCCGCGGCCTGGTCAGCCGCCGCGTCCTGGCCCGCCTCGCGGGCGGCCTCGACGTGCCCGACGCCGAGTTCCGCGTGCAGCTCGCCGCCGCCCAGCTCGTCGGGATCATCATGCTGCGGTACATCGTGCGGGTGGAGCCGATGGCCTCCGCCGACCCCGAGGACATCGTCGCCATGGTCGGCCCGGTCCTCCAGCGCTACCTCACCGCCGCCGACGTCCACCCGTAGGACCCCGCCCCCGTACAGCCCCATGGGACCGCACGTCCCGCATACCGGACCGAACGTCCGGATCCTGGGCGACGGGCGTACCCTCGATGCTCTAGTACGGAGCAGTACGAGCCAAGTGAACCCAAGGGAGTGGACACCGTGCCCGAGCTGAGGTCACGTACGGTCACCCACGGCCGCAACATGGCGGGCGCCCGCGCGCTGATGCGCGCCTCCGGCGTCGCCAGCAGCGACATCGGGAAGCCGATCATCGCGGTCGCCAACAGCTTCACCGAGTTCGTACCGGGTCACACGCACCTTCAGCCCGTCGGCCGGATCGTCTCCGAGGCGATCCTCGCGGCGGGCGCGGTGCCGCGCGAGTTCAACACGATCGCCGTGGACGACGGCATCGCGATGGGCCACGGCGGCATGCTCTACAGCCTGCCGTCCCGCGACCTGATCGCCGACTCCGTCGAGTACATGGTCGAGGCGCACTGCGCGGACGCGCTGATCTGCATCTCCAACTGCGACAAGATCACCCCGGGCATGCTGATGGCCGCGCTGCGCCTCAACATCCCGACCGTCTTCGTCTCCGGCGGCCCCATGGAGGCCGGCAAGGCGACGCTGGTCGACGGCACCGTCCGCAAGCTGGACCTGATCAACGCCATCGCGGACGCCGTCAACGAGAACATCTCGGACGAGGACATCCTCCGTATCGAGGAGAACGCCTGCCCGACCTGCGGCTCCTGTTCCGGCATGTTCACCGCCAACTCGATGAACTGCCTCACCGAGGCCATGGGCCTGGCCCTGCCCGGCAACGGCTCGGTCCTGGCCACGCACACCGCCCGCAAGGCGCTGTACGAGAACGCCGGCCGCACCGTCGTGGAGCTGACCAAGCGGCACTACGAGCAGGACGACGCGTCCGTGCTGCCGCGCGCCATCGCCACCCGCGCCGCCTTCGACAACGCCATGGCGCTCGACATCGCCATGGGCGGCTCCACCAACACGATCCTGCACCTGCTGGCCGCCGCCCAGGAAGCCGAGCTCGACTACGGCCTGGACGACATCAACGCCGTCTCGCGCCGCGTCCCCTGCCTGGCCAAGGTCGCGCCGAACGTGGCGCCCGGCGGCACGTACTACATGGAGGACATCCACCGGGCCGGCGGCATCCCCGCCATCCTCGGCGAGCTGTACCGCGGCGGGCTGCTCAACGAGGACGTGCACACCGTCCACTCGCCCTCCATCAAGGAGTGGCTCGACGCCTGGGACGTGCGCGGCGGCTCCGCCTCCGACGAGGCCGTCGAGCTGTGGCACGCGGCGCCCGGCTGCAAGCGCTCCGCCGAGGCGTTCTCGCAGTCCGAGCGGTGGGACACCCTGGACACCGACGCCGCGGGCGGCTGCATCCGCGACGTCGCGCACGCCTACTCCGCCGACGGCGGCCTGGCCGTGCTGCGCGGCAACCTCGCCCTGGACGGCGCGGTCGTGAAGACCGCGGGCGTGGACGAGTCGATCTGGACCTTCGAGGGCCCGGCCGTCGTCTGCGAGTCGCAGGAAGAGGCCGTCGACAAGATCCTCGCCAAGCAGGTCAACCCCGGCGATGTCGTCGTGATCCGCTACGAGGGCCCGCGCGGCGGCCCCGGCATGCAGGAGATGCTCTACCCCACGTCCTTCCTCAAGGGCCGCGGCCTCGGCAAGGTCTGCGCCCTGGTCACCGACGGCCGCTTCTCCGGCGGCACGTCGGGCCTGTCCATCGGCCACGCCTCACCCGAGGCGGCCTCGGGCGGCACCATCGCCCTGGTCGAGGACGGCGACCGCATCCGGATCGACATCCCCAACCGCTCCATGGAACTCCTGGTGTCCGAGGAGGAGCTGGCCGCCCGCCGCGAAGCCCTCGGCGGCGTCTACGCCCCCCGCGACCGCACCCGCAAGGTCTCCACGGCCTTGCGCGCCTACGCGGCCATGGCCACCAGCGCCGACCGCGGCGCCGTCCGCGACATCACCAAGCTGGAGCGCTGACACCGGCAGCGCACGCACGACGCCCCCGCACCGTGACCCGGTGCGGGGGCGTCGTGCGTACGGCCGCGCTGTGCCTGGACGTACGCGTATCCGTGCGGGCACGGGCACAGGTTCGTGCACGTTTACGCGCACGCGTACGGGTCGACGGTCAGAGGTGGTCGATGCCCGTGAGGTCGACGTTGATGCGGTACGGGACCTGGACGGTCAGCTCCTCGCGGTGCACGCCGGTGAGGGCGTACGAGTGCGAGGCCGGATCCCACTCGTGCACGTAGACCATCGGGCGCTCGGTCTCGGTGTCCTCCTCCACGCGCCACAGGTGCGTGACCCCCGCTTCCTCGTACGGGTGAGGCTCGCTCTCGTCGGCGTCGGCGGGCAGGACTTCCACGGCGAGGACGACAACGTTCTCCGCCTCCGCGCCGACCACGACGATGTCCGGTTCGGCCACCGTGCGCTCGTCCACGACCACCGCCACGTCCCTGCGCACCCGCAGGTGCGCGGGGAGTGTACGGCGGAGGCTGTGCGTCATCAGATACCGCGCCAGCGTGCGGAATCGCTCCTGCCGCGCGGGGTTCTCAGCGGCGTGCGCCGTTAATTTTCCTTCCATGGACAGTAAGTATGACCCCTGGGCAGAGAATGACGCTGGCATATGCCAAATCAGAGGTGCCGGCCGCGCCTCGCCCGGGCGGTCCTGAACACGAGGAAGCCGCCGAGGAGCAGCGATCCGCCGGCGAGTCCCGCTGCCCATCCGACCTCGGCGCCGGTGTGCGGGAGGGTGTCGCCGCCGGGGGTGGTCCAGGTCCCGGTGGGCGTCGGCGGGGGAGTGGTGCCGGCCGTCCCCGACGGGTCCGGGGAGGTGGTGGGCGGGGTGGTCGGTGGCGTCGTGGGCGGGGTGGTCGGCGAGGTAGTGGGCGGTGGGGTCGTGCCGCCGGTTTCCGGGCCGGTCGGGGTGGGCGTCGTCGGCGTCGTCGTCGCGGTGGTCGGCGGTGTCGTCGTCGGTGGCACCGGCGTCGTCGAGTCGACCGAGTTCGTCGGGGTCGGGGTGGTGGTCTCGCAGGTGACGGCGACGTGGCCGAGGCGGAGGTCGACCAGCGGTCCCGCGTACGCCGGGGCGCCGCTCGTGTCGGTGAACGTGCCGCTGACGGTGATGTCGACGCCCGCGTCCGCGCTGGTGGCGGCGGTCGGGGCGCCGCCGGGCGGGTGCTGGTACGGCTCGTACGTCACGGTGAGCGTGCCGCCGCCGATGCCGGAGGCGCCGATCTCCGCGCCGGTCACGTCGAAGGTGGTCGTCCCGACCGGGACGGTGTGGCCGAGTACGTCGATCACCCCGCCGTCCGTCCGCGCGTACGCGAGCGCGTACGGGCCCACCGGCGGCGGAACGCACTCCGCGTACGCGTCCAGCGACCCGACGCTGACGAAGTCCTTGGAGTTCAGGGCGAGCGTGAAGCCGCCCGCCTGGGCCTGCGCGGAGGTCTTGCCGGGACCCGCGTCCGTACGGGCCGTGACCGCGCCGATCACCGTCAGGTGCGACAGCACGCCGGACGGGTCGGAGAAGTCACCGCCGTCCGGTCCGCCGTCCGGGGCGGAGGAGGCGTGGCCGTACCGGCCGTGGAAGGCGCTCAGGCCGAGCGGCGGGGCGGGTGCGAGGGTGAGGTCGACCAGGGAGCTGGTCGCCGCCTCGGCCGCGCGGGGGCCCGCGGCCGTCGCCGCGCCGGACCCGGCGGCCAGGGTGCAGGCGGCGGCGGTGAGGGCGGCGGCGCCCAGGCCGAGGAGGAGGTGGGGGGCGGGGGGACGGCGTCGGAGCCCGGGCGAGGCCGGGGGGACGTCTGACCGGATGTCTGACATATCGTCAGGAAAACGCATCGCGTCGTGCGATTCGTCGACCGTCGGCCGAACGGGTGTGTCAGGGAACGTCCCGTTCTGGGTCATAATCGATGGCGTGGACGAGGTGAGCGAAGTGAAGCGGCGGGTTGGCGGGGGCGGTGGCGGAAGCGGCGGGGCGGCTGAGGGGGTGCCGCGGCCGGAGCCGATCCGTTTCTTCGGGACGACGTGGGTCGCGCACGACGGCGGATACGCCTGGCGGCGGGCCGGGCTCGCGGTCGGGTCCCTCGTCGCCATCGCGGCGGGGGCGGCGGTGCTGCGGTTCGGCTTTCAGGGGCTGGCCGACGCCGACGTCGGTCCCTTTGTGACGTTTCTGGCGGTGGCCGGGTTCGCCGTGTGCAGCGCTCTCGCTTTCCAGCGGACGTGGCGGGGGTTTTCGCGGCGGCGGGAGGCGGGGGCCGAGCAGGGGCTTCTGGCGATCGGCTTTCTCGGCGTGCTCCTCGCCTATTTCCTTCGGGCCTTCACCGAAGCGCCGGGGGAGGCGCTGCACCGCGCCGAGCACGCGACCGCCTCGGCACGCCGCCGGTCCTAGGGCGTGTCCGGCCGGGCGGTGGGCGCATATCCCGGTCGTCGCTATGACGTCTCCCTGGCCACGCGGGTGAGTACCGCTTGGCGCAGGCCGGCGGGTTCCACTTCCAGGGCCGCCAGTACCTCGAGGCCGCGGCCTTCTCCCGCCGCCAGCAAGCCGAGCAGGATGTGTTCGGTGCCGATGAAGTCGTGTCCGAGGGCGATGGCCTCGTCCTGGGACAGCGCCACGGCGCGCCTCGCGCGGTCGGTGAAAA
The DNA here is from genome assembly GCF_040610915.1 of Streptomyces sp. NPDC003300. Taxonomy (NCBI): domain Bacteria; kingdom Bacillati; phylum Actinomycetota; class Actinomycetes; order Kitasatosporales; family Streptomycetaceae; genus Streptomyces; species Streptomyces sp. NPDC003300. The sequence goes on from NZ_JBEXNE010000053.1 coordinate 9,767, forward strand.
ACTCGAACACCTCTACTCCTCCTTGCGGGTGCCGCTTGTGCCTGGTCGGTGCCGGGCCGGGGCACCTCCTCGGGCGACGAACCTGCGGGTGCCTGCGCCTGCTCCTGGCCTTGTCCGTTCGTCCCCCTGCGGGGGCACCCCGGCCCGTCCCCTCCTCGCCCGTCGGCGTCCGCGCGTCCGTTGTGGCTGATGGGGGGGAGGGGGTTACTTGCGCGGGGTCACCCTCGGCGCGTCCACAGGCCGAACCACTGCTCGGCGCCGTACTCCTCGAAGCGTTCGACCTCGGTGAATCCAAGCTTTTCCGCGACGCGCAGCGATGCCGTATTGGCGGTCTGGGTGCAGAGCACCACCGGCTCGCCGGGGAGCGCTTCGGCGGCCCAGTTGAGCGCTGCCGCGCAGGCTTCGGTGGCGTATCCGTGGCCCCATGCCTCGGGCAGGAACATGTAGCCGAGTTCGGGTTCCTCGCCCTCCGGACGGACGTGCCCTTTGCTCCCGGCGCCGTGCCGGTCGATCGTGACGATGCCGATCATCGCCCCGTCGAGGTCGACCACGAAGAGCCCGTGCCGCCGTCTTGGCATCTCGGGCACCGCCCGCTCCATCTCGTCCCGCTCCCGGGGCCCTCCTACATAGGCCCCCACCTCCGCCGAACAGAACAGCTCAATCACCGCCCCCCGATCCCCCGTCTCCGGCTCCCTCAACCAGAGCCGCCCCGTCCGAATCCCCCCACCCGGCCACCCCTCCACCCACCCCAACTCCCCCATCCCCCCAACCTATCCCCGCCCCCCACCCAACCCCCCGATCCCAATTGCCTCTCCGTCCCGCGCCCGACCCATGAGCCTCCCGCCCGAAGTGAACGAGGGGATTGCCGAGATCGACGCCGCAGAGGACGAGCGAATCCTGCAGGGCCGACTGACGTCGATCGGCTTCAGCTACCGCTCCGAGGCCGAGGAACTGGCACCGTTGCCGCTCGAGGACTTCGAGTGCGGGCTGACCCTGACGCCTAATAGGGCGTGTGTCGGAAGTGTTTTAGGTTGGCTGATGTGAGCGTGCGGGGGCGGAGTTACCGATATGTGGGACCGGTGGAGCTGAAGGCTGCGGTCCGGTCTGGCAGCGGCGGGTGCCGGATCAGCTCGGCGGCTGACTTCGACGGCTGGATCGCTGAGCGATCGGTGGCAGAGTTGGCCGACCCGTTCACCTTCGTGGTCGGGACGGATGGTGTGCTTCGGCTGGCGCCGCGGCGAAGCGAGCACGTGGCCTGCGCTGGCGGGGACACGGTTCTGGGTGCTGGCGAGATCAGCTTCGTGCGCGAGGCAGACCGGTGGATGGTGGGCGAGGTCAGCAACCAGTCCACCGGATACTGCCCGGACGTCACCTCCTGGTCGGCAGTCGCTCATGCTCTGGACGACGTAGAACTTGGGCGGCCCTCCGGCTTCACCCACGAGATCGTGTTCCGGCGATGCCCCGACTGCCAGGAGCACAACATCGTGCGCGAGGGCGACTTCGTCTGCGTCTTCTGCGGCGGCGATCTGCCGGAGACGTGGAACGTGGATACGGCCGTATGACGGCGGGGGGTCACAGCCACTCGTTGATGGCAGCGACCAGGACAGTCGCTTTGTAGCGGACCGCGAGCTTGTCGTACCGCGTGGCGACGGCGCGGTGCCTCTTGTGCCGGTTGATCCCGCACTCGGCAGCGTGACGTTCGCGGTAGTCGACCGGGGCGAAACGCGGCGGCCGGCCGCCGCGAGAGCCGAGCACGGGTTCAGACTGTGGCGAGTCCCCGCACTGTCCTGCCGTGATCACGATCGCCATGGGCTTCTGACCCTGCTCCACCGCCGGGTGGAGCTTGGTGGTGAACCCACCGCGTGAGCGGCCCAGCCCGTGATCATCAGGCTCGGCAAACATGCCGCCCGGCGGCTCCTTCTGCCGGTAGCCCTGTTTGCGGGCCCCGCCGGGACCGACACCAGGGACAGGGCGGTGGGCAAAGGAAAGGTGCCCGGAGGGAAAGACCCCCAGGCACCGAGGTGCGCCGACAATGCGACACGGGTGACGTCAGGCGCTCAAGAAACGTCAAGCGCTCAAAAGACTGAAGCGCTCAAGACGTCAAAGCCTCAGGCACGCCGCGCAGCCGAAACGGTCCCGACGGCTCCCACGACAGCCGCCACGACAGCCCCGTGCCACACCCCGGTCCAGAGCGACCCGAAGAACCCCTGGCTGGTCAGGACCTCCCGAATAACGAAGTCGCTGACAAGCATGAGCGCCCCGGGCACAGCCGCCACCCGCCACGGATGCTCCCGCGCCCACCTCCGTATCCGGTGATCCCGCCCCCGCGCGCCCCCGGAGTACCCGAGCACCGCCCCGGCCCCGCCCACGCAGTAGAAAAGCAGGGCGCCCACGGACAGCGCCCCGGCCAGAATGCCGAGCCCGAAGTGCCCGTGCACGAGGTGCAGGGCAAGCGACACCCCACCCCCGATCGCACCGACGGCAGCGGCCGGCCGCCAAGGTCCAAGCGTCGCCGAGGCCACGGCCAACTGCCGCTTCTCAACGCGCGATGCAGCAACTTCTCGGGATGAACGCCTCATACCGCAACGATCCTTCGCCCCCACCGCGAACGCCATAGGGGATGACCCTGACCGACCCCGGACCCCCGACCAGGACACCGGCCCCCGGGCCCAGGAACCCCGGCCATCCGGATGAGGACACCGACCCCCGGCCCAGGAACCCCGCCCATCCGGATGAGGACACCGACCCCCCGGCCCAGGAACCCCGGCCCCCGACCCGACCCCCCGGCCCAGGAACCCCGGCCCCCCACCGAGCCGCCGCCAGGCCCCCCGAAAACCCACCCCCTCCGGAGGAGCACGGCTTGACGCGCACCCCGTCACGGGTGTTTATTCATCACATGATGAATAAAGCCCCCGGACCCGCCATCGAGGCCGCCGGCCTCCGCGTCGTACGCGGTGGCCGCACCGTGCTCGACAACCTCTCCTTTACCCTCCCGCCCGGCCGAATCACCGGCCTCCTCGGACCGAGCGGCTGCGGAAAATCCACGCTGATGCGAGCGATCGTCGGCTCGCAGGCCCACGTCACCGGCACCCTCAACGTGCTGGACCACCCGGCGGGCCACCGCAGCCTGCGCCCGCGCCTCGGATACGTGACGCAGGCGCCGTCGGTCTACTCCGACCTCACCGCCCGGCAGAATCTCGACTACTACGCCGCCGTCCTCGGCATCGCGCACCGCGACCGCGCCGCCCAGGTCGAACGCGCCCTGACGGACGTCAACCTGATGTCGCACGCCGACAGCCTCGCCGCCAACCTCTCCGGCGGCCAGCGCGGCCGGGTCTCCCTCGCGGTGGCCCTCCTCGGCGAGCCGGAACTGCTCGTGCTGGACGAGCCGACGGTCGGCCTCGATCCGGTGCTCCGCAGGGATTTGTGGGAACTGTTCCACCGGCTGGCCGACGAGCGCGGCGCGACCGTACTCATCTCGTCGCACGTCATGGACGAGGCGGAACGCTGCCACCGCCTGCTGCTGATGCGCGAGGGCCGCATCCTCGCCGACGACACCCCCGACGCACTGCGCGAGCGCACCGGCTCCGACACCGTCGAAGAGGCGTTCCTGCGCCTGGTCGACGCGGCCAACGACGAAGCCAGCGGCGCGAGCGATGCCAAGGGCGGCGACGCCAAGGGCGGCCAGGCCGAGGGCGCGAGCGGCGCCTCTCAGCAGAAGCCCCCCGCACAAGCCAGTGCCAGTGCCAACGAATCCGCCGAGTCCACCCCCACAGAATCGACCGCGCGATGAACCTCGACCGCACCTTCGCCACGGCCCGCCGCGTCCTGCGCCAGCTCAGCCACGACCCGCGCACGATCGCCCTGATGCTCGTCGTCCCGTGCGTGCTGCTGACACTGCTGAAGTACGTCTTCGACGCCAGCCCGCAGACGTACAACTCGGCCGGCGCCTCGCTCCTCGGCATCTTCCCGCTGATCACGATGTTCCTGGTCACGTCGATCGCCACGCTGCGCGAACGCACCTCGGGCACCCTGGAGCGGCTGCTGTCCATGCCGCTGGGCAAGGCCGACCTGCTCGCCGGGTACGCGCTCGCGTTCGGCGCCGTCGCCGTCGTCCAGGCCGCGCTCGCCACGGGCCTGTCCGTCCTCGCGCTCGGCCTCGACGTCACCGGCTCGGCGTGGCTGCTGCTGGTCGCCGCGCTCGCCGACGCCTTCCTCGGCACCGCGCTCGGCCTGTTCGTCAGCGCCTTCGCGTCCAGCGAGTTCCAGGCCGTGCAGTTCCTGCCCGCCGTGCTGCTCCCGCAGATCCTGCTCTGCGGCCTGTTCGTCCCGCGCGGCGACATGCAGCCGGTCCTCAGCGGCCTGTCGAACGTGCTCCCCATGTCGTACGCCGCCGACGCCACCACCCAGATCGTCCACCACACGGGTGTCACCGGCGACTTCGTACGCGATCTGATCATCGTCGCCTGCTGCGCCCTCCTGGCTCTCGGCCTGGGCTCGGCCACCCTGCGCCGCCGCACCACCTGAGCCGCACCACCTGAGCCGCACCACCTGAGCAGAGCCACCCCGGTTGCCCGGACGTACGACCGAAGGGCGGACGCGGCCCGCTTGCCCCGTCCGCCCCTGCGAAGATGACCCCATGACCGCCCAGAAGCAGAAAGTCGCCGTTCTCGGCACCGGCAAAATCGGCGAAGCCCTCCTCTCCGGCATGATCCGCGCCGGATGGGCCCCGGAGGACCTGCTGGTCACCGCCCGCCGCCCCGAACGCGCCGAGGAACTGCGCGCCCGTTACGGCGTCGAGGCCGTCACGAACGCCGAGGCCGCCAAGGCCGCCGACACCCTCATCCTGGCGGCCAAGCCCCAGGACATGGGCGCCCTGCTGGACGAGCTGGCCGCGCACGTACCGGCCGACCGCCTCGTCATCAGCGCCGCCGCCGGCATCCCGACCGCCTTCTTCGAGGAGCGGCTCGCGGACGGCATCGCGGTCGTACGCGTCATGCCGAACACCCCCGTGCTCGTGGACGAGGGCATGTCCGTGATCTCGGCGGGCCGCCACGCCACCGAGGCCCACCTCGCCCGTACCGAGGCCATCTTCAAGCCGGTCGGCAAGACCCTCCGCGTCCCGGAGAAGCAGCAGGACGCCGCGACCGCCCTGTCCGGTTCCGGACCCGCGTACTTCTACTACCTGGTCGAGGCCATGACCGACGCGGGCATCCTGCTCGGCCTCCCGCGCGCCCAGGCCCACGACCTCATCGTCCAGTCCGCGATCGGCGCCGCCGTGATGCTCCGCGACAGCGGCGAGCACCCGGTCAAGCTCCGCGAAGCCGTCACCTCCCCGGCGGGCACCACCATCAACGCCATCCGCGAGCTGGAGAACCACGGCGTACGCGCCGCCCTCCTCGCCGCCCTCGAAGCCGCCCGCGACCGCAGCCGCGAGCTGGCCTCCGGCAACGGATGACCCGGCTCGACGGGTACGGCCGCGGGTAGCGAGGCGGCACGGGAGCAGTACGGATACGGCCGCGGCTACGTGAGCGGCAGCAGCCCCACCGCCCGGTAGGCCGCGTCAACGGTCGGCCGGGCCAGCGCCCGCGCCGCCGCCGCGCCGTCCCGCAGGACCCCGTCCACGTACGACGGATCGGCGCTGAACTCGGCGTGCCGCGCCCGCAACGGCCGCAGCAGCTCCACCACCGCCTCCGCCGTGTCCCGCTTCAGGGCCCCGTACGCCGTGTACTCCCCGGCCAGCGTCTCCGGCTCCTTGCCCGTACAAGCCGCCAGGATGTCCAGCAGATTCGCGACGCCCGGCCGCGCCTCGCGGTCGTACTCCACCTCGCCGACCCCGCTGTCCGTCACCGCCCGCATCACCTTCTTGGTGATCGCCTCGGGCTCGTCGAGCAGGTAGATGATCCCGGCGGTGGCGTCGTGCGACTTGCCCATCTTGCCGGTGGGGTCCTGGAGGTCCATGACCCGCGCGGCCACGGCGGGCCGTACGGCGCGGGGCACGACGAACGTCCGCCCGTACCGCTGGTTGAACCGCTCCGCCAGCACCCGCGTCAGCTCCACATGCTGCGTCTGGTCCTCGCCGACCGGCACCTCGTCGGCGCCGTACGCCAGGATGTCCGCCGCCATGAGCGCCGGGTACGTGAGCAGCGACAGCCGTACGCTCTGCCCGGCCGCCTGCGCCCGCGCGGACTTCTCCTTGTACTGGATCATGCGCCGCATCTCACCGTCGGTGGCCACGCACTCCATGACGTACGACAGCCGCGCGTGCTCGTCGACGTGGCTCTGCACGAACACCGTGCACACCTGCGGATCGAGCCCGGCCGCGAGCAGCAGGCTCGCCGCCTGCCGGGTGAGCCGTCGCACCCGCGCCGGATCGTGGTCGACGGTGAGCGCGTGCAGGTCGACCACGCAGAACAGCGACTCCGCCCGGTGCTGGTCCTCGTCCGCCCACCGCCGGATCGCGCCGAGGTAGTTCCCCAAGGTGAGGTGCCCGGTCGGCTTGACCCCACTGAAAATCCGCGTCATGACTGCTGTCTCCTGGTCCTGGTCGGGTTCGCGGGACCACCGCCCACCGCGGCCGGGACAACAGAAAACGGCCGCCGAGGCGGCGGCCGTTGGATGCATACGTGACTCCTGGCCGCCCTAGGCGGCCCACCACTGAGAGGTGCACGCATGCGATGTCATACGACCCACAGTAGCCCTCCGGCCACCGCCAGGGCACCGAGTTGACACTCTCCGGACCCGTGCGTAACGTTCTCCGGGTTGTCCGAGCGTGAGCGCCGACTCCGGTCGGTCCCCGGACAGCCATTCCGCAGCAAACAAACGAGCGACTACGGCATGCCGTGGCGTTCACTTGTGCGCATTCGGAATGGGGCGGGAACGGAAAGCGGCCGATTTGGTTCGACCGCCGAAGTTCAGCTAATGTCTCACTCGTCGGAACGGCCGAACAGCCGGAAAGACAAGCCCCGCTGACTGGGGGTCAGGCACTGGAAAGCGTCTGATAGAGTCGGAGACACGACGAAGGGAAAGCCCGGAGGGCC
>NZ_JBEXNE010000054.1:0-16460 GCF_040610915.1 Streptomyces sp. NPDC003300
GTTGCGGGTGGGGGGGGGGGGTGCCCGGGCGGGCGGGGGGCCGGGGTGGGGGGGGGGGGGGGGCGGCGGGGGGGGGGTGGGGGCGGGGCCGGGGGGGGGGGGGGGCCGCCCCCCCCCCCACGGCCCGGCCCCGCCGTCCCCCGGTTGTTCGGGGTTCGACGGGGCCGGGTTCTGTCGCGGCCGGGCCGCGATGGGCCGAGCCCTCTTGCGGCCGGGCCCTGTTGGGAGCGGTCGCCGGGTGGGCGGCTCAGCCCACGGCGGTGACCGTGCCCGCGCCGACCGTGCGCCCGCCCTCGCGGATCGCGAAGCCGAGACCCGGCTCCAGCGGGAGCGGGCGGCCCAGCTCGACGCTGATGTCGGCGGTGTCGCCGGGTAGCGCCATGCCGCCCGGCCCGCCGAAGTCGACGTCGCCGACCACGTCCGCGGTGCGGATGTAGAACTGCGGCCGGTAGCCGGTGGAGACCGGCGTGTGCCGGCCGCCCTCGGCCGCGGGCACCATGAAGACCGTCGCCGTGAACCGCGTGTGGGTGGCCACGCTGTCCGGCGCCGCGACGATGTCGCCGCGCCGCACCTGGGCGCGCTGCACACCGCGCAGCAGCAGCGCCACGTTGTCACCCGCCTGCGCGGACTCCATCGGCTTGCCGAAGGTCTCCAGACCGGTCACCACACTCACCAGCGGCCCGTCGCCGTGCCCCTCGCCGTACACCTCGACGCGGTCGCCCGGCCGTACGGTCCCTCGCTCGACCGCGCCCGTCACGACGGTGCCGCGCCCGGTGATGGTGAGCACGTTCTCCACCGACAGCAGGAACGGCGCCTCGGTGTAGCGCACCGGGACCGGCACGTGCGTGTCGACCGCGTCGAGCAGCGCCTCGATCGCGGCGGTCCACCGCGGGTCGCCGTCGAGCGCGCGCAGCCCGGAGACGCGCACGACGGGCAGCGTGTCGCCCGGGTACCCGTGGGCGGTGAGCAGTTCGCGCACCTCCAGCTCGACCAGGTCGGCCAGCTCCGGGTCCCCCGCGTCCGCCTTGTTCAGCGCGACGACGATGTGCCGGACACCGACCTGCTTGGCGAGCAGGACGTGCTCCGCGGTCTGCGGCATCACGCCGTCCAGCGCGGAGACGACCAGGATCGCGCCGTCGAGCTGCGCGGCGCCGGTGATCATGTTCTTCACGTAGTCGGCGTGCCCCGGCATGTCCACGTGCGCGTAGTGCCGGGTGTCGGTCTCGTACTCGACGTGCGCGATGGTGATGGTGATCCCGCGGGCCGCCTCCTCCGGGGCCCGGTCGATCCGGTCGAACGGCACGAAGGTGCCGGTCCCGCGGTCGGCCAGGACCTTGGTGATGGCGGCGGTGAGGGTGGTCTTGCCGTGGTCGACGTGACCCATGGTGCCGATGTTGAGGTGGGGCTTGGTGCGCACGTAGTTCTGCTTGGACATGACGGACGTCGTCTCTTCTCTTCCTCTGACGGAGTTGTCTGACGCGGCCGGACCCCATGAGCCGGACCGACCCTCCCCCTGCGGGGTCCGCCGGATGACTGTCCGGGGAGGGTCAGCGTCGTGCGCCGTCGAAGAAGGTGTCCCGTGCGCTCCGGGCAGCCTTCGTCGGCGCGACCGCTGCTGCGGTGGCGTCTGCGAGGAAGGTGAGCCGGAACATGCGGTGATCATCCCTGCCGGGTCGGTGGTACGTCCAAAGGTTTTCCGTCGCCTTCCGGGGAGGCGTGGCGTGATGGTCGACACGACTTCACCCGGTGGTGACGTATGCGAAGCAACCGCGTGCGAGAATTTGTTCCGCGAAGGAACTTAGAAGGTGCCGGGCACCGCCGCGAGCCCGAGCGCGGCACTCACGATGTCCGCCCGCACGAACCCGGCGTGCACGAACCCGGCGTGCACGAACCCTCCCCGTACGAACCCGGCGCCTTCGGGCCCCGAACCCCGAAGCCCGAACACTTCAGAAGGATGCTGCTCCATGCCCCTGGCCATACTCGCTCTGGCGGTGAGCGCCTTCGGCATCGGCACGACCGAATTCGTGATGATGGGCCTGCTGCCCAACGTCGCTGACGACCTGGGCACATCGGTGCCCACCGCGGGCTATCTCGTCTCCGCCTACGCCCTCGGCGTCGTGCTCGGCGCGCCCCTGCTCACCGCGCTCGGCTCCCGCGTCCCGCGCAAGCGGATGCTCCTGCTGCTGATGGCGCTCTTCACGCTCGGCAACGCGGCCTCCGCCGTGGCCCCCGGCTACAGCACCCTGCTCGTGGGCCGCTTCCTGGCGGGCCTGCCGCACGGTGCCTTCTTCGGTGTCGGCGCCGTCGTCGCGGCCCGGATGGTGAGCGAGGACCGCAGGGCGCGGGCGGTGGCCGCGATGTTCCTCGGCCTGACGATCGCCAACATCGTCGGCGTGCCGGCCGCGACCGCGCTCGGCCAGAGTCTCGGCTGGCGCGCGACCTTCCTCGTGGTGTCCGTGATCGGCCTGATCGCGCTGGGCTCGCTCGCGCTGCTGATCCCGCGTCTGCCCACCGACGAACACGTGGGAGTGGCCCAGGAGTTCCGCGCCCTGCGCGAGCCGCAGGTGCTGCTCGGCCTGCTCACCGCCGTGTTCGGCTTCGCCGGGATCTTCGCCGTCTACAGCTATCTCGCGTCGATGATGACCGAGGTCACCGGCTACGCCGACTCCTCCGTCACGTGGCTGCTCGCCCTCTTCGGCGTCGGCATGACGCTGGGCACGCTCGCCGCGGGCCCCCTCACCGACCGGGCCCTGCGGCCGACGCTGTACTTCTCGCTCGGCGCCCTGGCCGTCGTCCTCTTCGGCTTCCACTACGCGGCCGAGTCCAAGGTCGCCGCCCCGATCGGGGTGGTCGTGCTCGGCGCCGTCGGCTTCCTCACCACCACGCCGATCCAGATGCTGGTCATGAACAAGGCCCGCCAGGCCCCGACCCTGGCCTCCGCCTCCAACCACTCCGCGTTCAACCTCGCCAACGCCGGCGGCGCCTGGCTCGGCGGCGTCGCCATCTCGGTCGGCTGGGGCTGGACCTCCCCCGCCCTGGTCGGCGCGGTCCTCGCCGCCGCCGGACTCGGCATCGCCGTGACCGCCGGCGTCCTCGACCGCCGCACGCCCCACGCCGCCTCCCCTGTCGTCACCGGCAGCGGCCCGCAGCTTCAGAAGGCGGAGGGCGACGGGGAGTTGACGGTGGCGGACACGGTGTGACGCGGGGGCCGCGCGGAGTTCGACGGTCTTCCGCCGGACTCCGCCCTCGACCCGTACGACGTGCGCCACGCACCCGTCCCCGGCCCGTACGGCGTGCGCCACGCACCCGTCCCCGGCCGTAGACGTGTCGCGGCGCCCCGCCCCCGCCGTGGGGCACATCGACAGGCGCCATCTGCCGCCCGTCTCGATTACGCTGCCTGAATGCTCGACCGCTTCCCGCGAGTCCCGGTCTCCGCTCCGTACGGGGCGGCCGTCCGTCTTTCGCGCGTACTGCTCTCCCCGTGGGCGCGGTTCGCGCTGCTGATCCTGCTGTTGGCGGGCGCGGGGGCCGCCGTACTGGCATGGCAGCCGCAGCATCTGCTGACGCACGGCCTGCCGCGTACATCGGGCACGATGGCGGTCGTCCTCTTCGCGCTCGCGTACGGCGTGTGCACGGTCGCGTTCGTCCCGCGACCGCTGCTCAACGCCGCTGCCGGGGCGCTCTACGGCATCCACGCCGGGCTGCCCGCCGCCATAGCAGGGACCGTGCTGGGCGCGGGTCTCGCGTTTCTGCTCGGGCGGCTGCTCGGCCGCGACGCCGTACGGCCCTTCCTGCGCGGGCGGATCGCGCTCTCGCTCGACCGGCAGCTCAGCAGGCACGGCTTCCGCAGCACACTCGCGCTGCGGCTCTTCCCCGGTGTGCCCTTCGCCGCCGCCAACTACGCGGCGGCCGTCTCCCGTATCCGGCTGCTGCCCTTCCTCACCGCCACGGCGGCGGGCAGCGCGGCGAACACCGCCGCCTACGTGGTCGCGGGCAGCCGCGCCGCCTCCCCGACCTCGCCGGTCTTCCTGCTGGCCCTCGGTTTCCTGGGCGTCACGGGTGTGGCGGCGGCCATGGTGGCCCGCCGCACCCGCTCGGCGCGCGCGGCCGACCCGGATTCCGCCGAGCCCTCGGACTCCTCCGAGACGGTCGCCGAAGCGGTCACATCCCCGGACCGGACCAGTCCGCCAGCGGAATCCGCTTGATCTCCAGGATCTCGCCGAGCGTCCCCCACTCGTCCTTGCCCAGCCGTGACAGCGGGCGCAGTTTCCGTACGTCCGGGTGCCCGTCGTCCATCACCGCCTCCGAGACGGCCGCGTGCACGACCCGCCCGAACACCACCGTCGAGTCCCCCAGCCGGACCGTGCTGTGCAGCTCGCACTCCAGCGCCACCGGCGAGGCCGCCACCCGCGGCGGCTTGACCCTCAGGCTCGGCTCCCGCGCGATCCCCACCGCGTCGAACTCACTCGTCCCCCGCGGGAAGTCCGTCGCCGTCGCGTTGATCTGCTCGAACAGATGCTCCGGCGCCAGGCTCACCACGAACTGCCCGGTCTCCTCGATGTTCCGCACCGAGTCCTTCCGCCCCACCGACGTGAACTGCACCACCGGCGGACTCACGCACGCCACCGTGAAGAAGCTGTGCGGTGCCAGATTGTCCGTGCCCGCCGCCGACGTCGTCGACACCCAGGCGATCGGCCGGGGTACAACGACCGAGGTCAGAAGCTTGTAGAAGACGTTCCGTTCAACCTGGCCGGGATCAATGTCGATGCGCATGGTCATCAGTATCCATGCGCCCCCCACCGATCCCCACGCCGGATCGCGGCTTCTTCTCAGATGGGAGATGCAAGCCAGCATTCCAGTAGCCCGGCCCTGAGCGTCGAGGCCCGGCCTGATGGTGCCCTCTACCGAACAGATCGCCGACCCCGATCACCCGAATCTGCGACCGGTCTCCGACCGCAACGGTTTTCGCGCCGTTCCGCGCGACCTCGGCCAGGGGCTCACCATTGCGACCTGTCCACGACGAAGAGGGCCAACACCGGCCAGACTTGCGCCGGGTGCCTGCAACGCCTTGCCGACGTTGCAGACTTCCCGGCCGGGAGGCGAGCAGTCGCTCAACTGTCTCCCATCGCCGGAATCGAGTGACGTCCCCGTTGCACTCCTGCGCGAACCCTGTTTTTCCAGCCAGTCTGGGGAAGAGTCCCGACGTCAGAATGTTCATAATAAAATAGGTTCACTGAGGTGCGCTCGGTATTGATCCCAGACTGTGCCGAGGAAAATCGTGGCGATGACACTGGTCGATCATCTGGGAGGCGGGTTGACCTTTACTGGTTGCTTTCGCCGCCGCCTAAGCGGCTTTCAACACGCGACCAACTTTCAACAGGCGGGTCACAAAAAAAGCTGGTCGATTTCCTCGGCCCAGTGCCACCATCATCGTGTAAGGCTTCCCGGTGGACCGGCCGCCACTACTGAGAACAGAGAAGGCCGCAGGCTGGTGGCCGTGGGGTACCGGACGGTTGCGAAAGGTCGTCTGTCGGCGTTCTCGGTTGCGCTGATCCGGGATTACCTCGCTGCCCGACAGCACGTCCGGTACTGCCACCCCGAGGGAGACACAACATGTCCCGCTCTGCCGTGACTTCTCAATGTTTTCGTATCGAGCCTGCCGTCCTGTTCGGCTACCGTCAGGTCTGCGTCGCGCACCTGCAAACGTGGCGGCTCTACACCATCTGGTATCCCGGGCTGGTCGGGCTGTCCGGAGCCTGCTTAACCGGAGATGCCGCTCCTGCCGGCCTGGTGTGTGCCTGGCTGGGACCGACCGCCGCCTGGATCGCCGCTCATTACCTAGGCGATTTCCTCGACCGGGAACTGGACGCCCACGCCAAGCCAGGCCGCCCCATCCCATCCGGGCGCATCGCTGAGCAGGCCGCGCTCGCCAGCGCAGGACTGGGGCTATTGGCCTTCAGCGGCACCGCTGTGGTGCTGGGCGCGCGCGAACTCCTGCCCGCTGGTGCGATCGGTGCGGGGATTTTTCTGTACAGCGGCGCGTTGAAAGCGCGAGGGCTGGCCGGAAACCTGGTCCGCGGCTGCCTGACTGCGGCGGCATTCGTCTTTGGGGCGCTCGCCCCGCCAGGCCACCCGGACTGGCGGCTCGTCATCCCACTCGCCCTCGCATTCCTGTCTCATGACACCGCCTCGAACCTGGTTGGCACTCTGCGCGACATTGACGGCGATCGGTCCGGCGGCTATCGCACCTTTCCCGTGCGCTATGGCGCTGGGCCCGCTCTCACTGTGGCCGCAGCCAGCTACTCGGTGGCGCTCTCCATCGGGTGGGCAGTGGAACTGCTTGCCAGGCCCAGGCACCACCTGCTGTTCGGCAGTCTCGTAGCTGCCGCGACCGTCATGGGTGCGCTCGGATTTTGGCGCTTGCACCGCCGCCGCGGAGCTCTGGACCAGGCGACTGCTCTGCGTGGCCATGAGGTGCTGGTACTGGAACGCCTGGTGCTCACTAGCGCCGTACTCGCCATCGGCATCGGCTGGTGGTGCCTGCCAGCGCTCGCGCTGCTGCTCACTCTGAGCGGGCTCACCCAGCAACGCATGCGCGCGGCCTACGAACAACCCCAGTCGGCTGGTCCGACGCAGGGACAGCACACCAGCCCGTAGGAGTGAACCGTGTTCGCAATCCTGGTCGTCGCCGCCGGAATCGGCTGGACCGCGACCTACGTCCAGATCATCCAGCACGGCGTCCGCGACCGCGTCTACGGCATGCCACTGGCAGCGCTGTGCGCGAACATCTCCTGGGAGTTCATCTTCGCGTTCGTCCACCCCTACCCGCACCTACTGCGCCCCGTCACCGTCGTCTGGTTCTGCGTCGACCTGATTCTGGTGTACCAGGCCCTCAAGTTCGGGCCTGCGCAGTTCCCCTCCCTGAAACGCGGAATCTTCTACGCGATGTTCGCCCTGACCATGGCGTCCACCTATCTGAGTGTTCTGCTGCTGAGCAGCGAACTCGGCGACCGTTGGGGGGCCTACGCCGCCTTCGGCCAGAACCTGGCCATGTCCGTACTGTTCCTGACCATGCTCCACCACCGCGGCACCCTGGCCGGCCAGTCCCTGGGAATCGCGGTCACCAAACTGCTCGGTACGGTCCCCGCCTCGCTGGCGTTCTCCCTCTACCGGCGCCCCTACAGCGACTCCTCGCTGATCCACTTCCTGTGTGCCGCGATCTTCGTGTTCGACCTGCTCTACGTTCTCGCCGTGCGCGATGCCGTCCGCTCCCGCAGGACAGCGGGCGCCGGCGTACCAACGGCCCGTGCCGGTGCCGAGGCGCTGCCCGGTCAGGAGGCCACCAAGTGGCTGTGATCCGCGACATCGTCCACCACATGCTCAGGGAATGGGGGATGACGACCATCTTCGGCAACCCCGGCTCCACCGAACTCGGATTCCTGCAGGACTTCCCCAGCGACCTCAACTACGTCCTGACCCTGCACGAAGCCGTCGCCGTCCATGCCGCCCACGGCCATGCCCTGGCCACAGGTCGGCCGGCACTGGTGAACCTCCACAGCGGCCCTGGCCTCGGCAACGCGATGGGTGCCATCCTCGCAGCCAAGGCTGGCCGAGCGCCCCTGGTCATCACCGCCGGCCAGCAGAGCCGACGCCTCGTCACCATGGAAGCGCTGCTCACCAACGCCGATGCCACCACGCTGCCCCGGCCGGCGGTCAAGTGGGCCTTCGAACCGCCTCGCCCGCAGGACGTCCCGGCCGCCCTGGCCCGCGCCCGGCACCTGGCGATGCAGCCTCCCCAAGGGCCGGTGTTCTTGTCCCTGCCCGCGGACGACTGGGATGTCGAGGGCGAAGACCCGGCCCCGCTCACCGGCCGCCGTATCAGTGCGCGGTCCGTTCCCGCCCCGGGCACCCTCGCCGCCCTGACCGACCGCCTCGACCGGGCCAGACGACCCGTGCTCGTTCTGGGCTCCGGCCTGGACTCCGAGGCGGGGCGCGCCAGCGCCGTCCATCTTGCCGAACGCACCCGAACACCGGTGTGGACTGCGCCTTCCCAAGGGCGCAGTCCGTTCCCCGAAGACCACCCCCACTATCAGGGCGTCCTCCGCCCCGCCGCGCCGCTCCTGTGCCAGGCACTCGCCGAACACGACCTGATCCTGGTCGTCGGAGCCCCGGTTTTCCGCCATTACTTGGACCTGCCCGGCCCCCTCATCCCCCCGGGCAGTGAACTGGTCCTGCTCACCGACGATCCAGACGAGGCCGCCCGCGCCCCGGTAGGTGACGCCGTACTGGCCGATCCGGCCCTCACCCTCACCGCCCTGGCCGATCTGGCCGCCCCGGGCGGCCACCGGCCCCTGGTCCCGAGACGCCCCGCCGCAGCTCCACCCACCGACCGGGCCGACCAGATCCTTGACTGCCTGGCCCACCTGTCCCCCGACACCGTCATCGTCAACGAGTCCCCCTCCACCCTCGACACCTTCTGGAACCGTGTCACCATCCGCCGCGCTGGCGGCTACTACACCAGCCCCGACGGCGGCCTCGGCTTCGGCCTCGCCGCAGCTGTCGGCATCCAACTCGCCGACCCCACCCGCCCGGTGGTCGCCGTGATCGGCGACGGATCGGCCCAGTACTCCATCACCGCCCTATGGACCGCCGCCGCTCTTCGGCTCCCGCTGACCGTCCTTGTCCTGCGCAACGATCGCTACGCCGTCCTGGACTGGTACGCCCAGCTCACCGGCCGAAAAATGGTCCCTGGACTGACCATTCCGGGCCTGGACCACCTGTCCTTGGCCCGTGGCTACGGAGCCACCGCGCATCAGGTCGTCGACCTCGCGGCCCTGCCCGCCCTACTGCACCATCCAGTGTCCGAAAAGCGTCCGAAGGTTCTCGTCGCCGACCTGTGACGACCCGGTCCTCCTCCAGCCGAGCGACCCCACCCCGCGAACGACGGTGGGGAGGAGAGCCGTGGACGTTCAACGCCGCGGAACATTCAACGCCTCCGGTTCGGGCGACGCATGGCGCTCCCGTCCGAGGCTGTGCATTGATGGTCTCCTGAATCCTGGCTCCGGACACCGTCGCGGCAGAAATAGAGCGCCGGGAGGGAGCTTCACGCGATACGACCGGCATCCCGAACTCCTTGGAGAGAGGATGGTTGAGCTGTGTTGTCGGACTCACCAGGGACAACGTCAGCAGAAGGCAGCACGACCGACAGCCCGGACGGACGTACCTACACGGAGGCCGGGCCTCTCGAACGCACCTCCTGGGATTCTCGGCTGACCTGCAATGTCGTCGATCCCTCCGTGCCGCTGCGGATGCACGGCTACGGCGTCTTCGGCGACCTCGCGCGGCACTATCGCTTCTCCGAACTGGCATTCCTCGCCTGGCGCGGAGAACTGCCTGCCGAGTCGGAGGCCGTCGCGATGGAGACCGCGTGGACGTTGCTGATGCCCGTCCCGCTGACCGACGCGGGCGCGCATGCGGCACTGCTGGCGCGCATTACGGCGTGCCCACCGGCTCAGGTGCTGTCGGTCGCGGCGATCACGCTAGCCGAATCGGCTCAAGGGGTGCTCGACGAGCACACGGCGTGGCTGGAGTGGCTGAGGGGTCCCGAGGACACGCCGCCCGCGGCCTACGCCGCCAGCACACCGGACGACCAAGCCGCTTGGGAGGCCGTGCCCGCCGACGCGAAGACCCTCCTTCCCGGCCCGAGATCCTTCGTTCCGACCGTCACGGCGGGCGCGCTGGCCCTGCTGTTCTGCTGCGGACTGCGGGATCCGCAGGAACTGATCACCTCGATCGTCATGGCTCAACTGCCCGCAGTCACCGCTGAGGTACTACGCCACTCGGCGACCGAAATGCTGCGCTACCCCATCAACCTGCCACCCGTCCGCTATGTCCCGGAGTCCGAAGGCAATGGCTGAGACCTTTGATGAAGCCAGGAACGTTGATGAGATCAGAACAGCGATCGGCAGGTTCGGCTGGGGTGACAACCACTTGGCCGGTTACGCGGTCGCCGGTGACCTCGCCGGTTCCACGTCCGTCTGGAGTCTGATGTCGCTGGTGTTCGGGCACCGCAAGCTGACGGACGCGGAGAGCTCGATGCTCGACGACCTCGCCGCGTCGTCCGCTCTCGCGGATCCGCGGATCTGGCCGCTCAAGGCGGGCCGCATCGCGGCGTCCTGGGGCAATCCGACGGCAGGGTTCGCCGCGTCCGTCCTTGCCGCCACAGGTGTGGCCGGCCCGGGCACCTCCCGGCTCTGCGCACAGATGCTGCTCGATCTGCGCAGCCGGCTGAGTGCCGCGGAGGGAGTGAGCCTGCCCACCGCAGTGGGTGAACTGCTGGAGCGCAACCCCCGGCTGCCGGGTTTCGGAGTGCCGCTGCGACCCGCGGACGAACGTGTGCTGGCGTTCCAGCAGTGCGTCCGAGTCCGCCAATGGCCGGTCGGCACCTACCAGTTGCTGGTCTACGACGTCGAGGCCGAGCTGTCCCGGAGGAGGAAGACGGCAGTGAACATCGGCGGCCTCGGCATCGCCGTCCTGCTCGACCTCGGCTTCGCGGCCGACACCGCTGCCGTGATGATGATGCTGATCATTCAGCCGTCCTTCATCGGCAACGCCGTCGAGGGCGCCGCACAGCAGGCCCCTGTCCTGCGTTCTCTGCCGCACTCCGCCCTGCGCTACCGGGGAGTCGCCCCCCGGACGAGTCCACGCCACCGCGACGCCGAACACGACGATAGGACCTTCCGTGGCTGACGTGTCCGACCAGGCAGAAGCCTCCGCCCCCGCACGGCCGGCCGACCTTCGCCCAGCCTCCCCGGACGGCACCGCCTCCACACTCGCGCAGGGCGTGGTGATGATGCTCCGGGCACTGGGTGTCAAAGAGACGTTCGGTGTCTCCGGAGGAGGCATCGTCTACATGTGGGATGCCCTCTCCGCCTCCGGCGTCCCCACCTATCACTGCCGGCACGAGACAGGCGCCCTCTTCGCGGCATGTGAGGCGAGCATCGCCGCCGACCGTCCGGTCGCTGTGTTCGTCACCACGGGACCAGGTCTGACCAACAGTCTCACCGGCTTGATGGCGGCGCGTTACGAGGGCGCGAAGGTGCTGCTGATCAGCGGCTACACCGATCCTGCCTATGTCGGCCGATTCCCCATCCAGGAAACGAGCCCTCTGTCCCTGCCACCGCAGACGCTGCACACGCCCAACCAGACGGTCCAGGGAGTCACCATCCTCGACAGCCCGCAATCTCTGGCCGGCGTATGGGAGGCGTGCGCGGCAGGCTTCGCCCGGTCCACCGGCTATGTGCACCATCTCGCCCTGACCGTTCCAGCCCAGCGCGGTCACCTTCCCGTGCCGCTGTCCGCTCCTCCGCGTGCCACCGCTGCGGACACACCGGCTCTTGACCAGGCGCTCCTCTCCCGGCTGGCCGCCGGTCGGTGCGCGCTGTGGGTCGGCTGGGGCGCGCGCCGGGCAGCAGCGGCCGTCGCCGAACTCTCCGAACGTCTCGACGCGCCGGTGATGTCCACTCCCCGCGGCAAGGGCATCTTCCCCGAGGCAGGTCCCCGATACCTGGGCGTGACCGGACTGGGGGGCGATCCCGAGGTCGCCGACGCACTGCGGCGCCACGACCCGGATTTCGTGATCGCGCTGGGCAGCAGGCTTGGCGACGGGGCCTCCTGCTACGACGAGGCGTATCTCGCCCGAGCCCAGCTCATCCAGGTCGACCTCGCTCCCGACGACCTGCCTCACGTCTACCCGGCCGACCGGCTCATCCGTGTAGAGGCTGATGTCGCCGCCTTCGCGTACGCGCTCGTGGAAGCGGCGCCCGCCATGTGCGCGCCGCCCACCAATACGCATCACACCGGCGGCCCCGCACCGGGGCACACTCCCTCAGCCCCACCGCCGCGAACAGAGCGCCTCGTGCACCCACGCCGGCTCCTGCACGAGATCCAGAGCCGGTTCGTCGACCGGGGCGACCTCGTGATGGGGGACAACGGCAACGCGTTCGCCTGGGGGAACCGCTACCTGCGCTTCTCCCGCCCGGGGCAGTGGCGTGTGAGCAACCTCTACCTGGGCTCCATGGGGCACTTCGCCTGCGGAGCGGTCGGCGCGGCCCTTGCCACCGGCAGACGCGCCGTCGCCCTGGTGGGAGACGGGGCCATGCTGATGCAGAACGAGGTCAGCACCGCGGTCCAGTACAACGCGTCCGTCGTGTGGATCGTCCTCAACGACGCGAGTTACGGTATGTGCAGACAGGGAACGAAAGCTCTCGGCCTGCCTTACGCCGACTCCTCGCTCCCCATGACCGACTTCGCCCAGTACGCCGAAGCCCTCGGCGCCCGCGGTATCCGCGTCACCGCCCCGGAGGCTCTGCACGACGCCCTGCGGGAAGCCGCAACCGTCCAGGGCCCATGTGTTGTCGACGTATTGATCGACCCCGAAGCACTCGCTCCCACTCAGCGACGCTTCGCCGGGCTCAAACACGTCCCCTCCGCCGGTCTTCGTCACTGACTCTAGCGGCGCGCCCTTCGAAGCCCCTGGATCCGTTCGGCCGCCCCTTCCCGCCCTGCCGGCGTTCTCGGCCGGCGGGTCGGCGAGAACGGCCCGCCGGTATCGGCCGCACTGCCGGTGTGCGGATCCGACCCGCGTTTCCGGGAACCGGGCAGTGGCCGCAGGGCCATTCCGGCGAGCCGCCGACCGCGAAGTAGACCTGGGAGCGCCGGCTCCACATCGGACCCGTCCTCGCCGGATCCGACGACGATCTCCTCGCCGCCCTCAGCGCTTTCGCGCTCCCGCTGGACGTGGCCTTCCCGTTCCGGACGACCTGCTCGGCATTACGGTGAATCGACCGGCGGGGCGTCGCTGGCGAACGCCTATGAGTGGCTCCGGTTGAGGACTTCTCGCGCTACGGGCTGCTGCCTGAAGGGCCGCAGTCGTGACCGCATCTCAGCCAGCGCGGAGGCGATCCGACCTGACCGCAAGTGGGCCTGGTCATCAAGGAAGAGGTGCCAGGCCGCGCATGCCTGTTCGAGGTGCCCTTGGTCGAGTTGCAGCCCGCCGAGCCGCGCATTGATCAGGGCACGTGCTCGGCGTTCGTCCGCAGGCCGTTGCCTCAGCGAGGAGGTAAGTTCCCGGATGGCCCGGGCGGGCTCGCCCGCGTAGGCGAATGTCTCCGCGCTCTGGTGTGCGAAGGCGGCGGCGTGGAAGTCATCGATCGTTCCCGTGCTCAATGGGCCTCGGGCAAAGATCTGTTCAGCCCGGCGCAGTTCCGCGAAGGCCTTGCGGCGCTGGCCGTTCGCCGCCAGGGTGAGTGCCCACTGGGAGGTAAGCAGTACGGCTTGCCCCGGCGGGAGGTCTGTGCTGTGCCGAGCTGCGGCCTCAGCGATGTCCAGTGCCAGAGACCGATGGCCCAAATGCAGAGCCTGGATGCTCATCGCCCGCAGGACGGTCGTATAAGTGCGCAGGTCCGCTGACGCGGCCGCCATGCGAACGGCAGTCTGGTAATACGACTGCCCTATTCCGTTCATGTTGTCGTCGAAGTGCATGTACCCGGCGAGATAGGTGAGTCGGGAGGCGGTGCGCAGAAAACGGTCGCGGCGTCCCGGAGGCATCCTCAGGACTAACCGCGGCGTGATGTCGACGGCCAAGTAGGAGGATAGGGCTTGGCGGGCCGCTCCCCCGCCGAAAGCCGTGTCGATCCGGGCGAAGACGGGAAGCATCAACTCCGTGGCTGGCACCGAGGTGGGCTCGGCCTCCCGGGCGTGCGGTACCGATGGCGCCAGTGGTACAGCGAAGTTTCCCTCGGCCGCGTCCAGTTCAAGGAGGGTCGTGTAGACGCTGGAATCCGCGAGTTCTTTCGTGGGCGGGCGAGCCAGCCGCACCAAGGACAGGCCGAGGTCGTCCGACTGGCGGGTGGCGACCGGAGCGTTACCGTTCAGAAGGCCGGTGTCCGCAGCAGTGACCTGCCGTCCCAGTGCGCGAGAGAGGACCTCGGCCACCAGGGAAGGCACCGGTTCCGGAGGACGAGTTCCGGAAAGCCAGTGCGAGACGGACGTACGGTCGTAGTGCAGGGCCAAGCCGACTTCGCCGCCTGCCTGGTTGACGGCCCTGGACAAATGTCCGGCTGTCATGTTCGCCTCGCGTAAGAGAGCTCGCAGCCGCACGTTGGGCAATCGCCCCACTGAGATGCATCCCCTCTCTTTTCTGCCTTTAGGGGGAACAGAACACATACCCGCCAGAACCTCCGTCAGCACCCCGGGATGTCCCGGTCCGCCCCGGCTGCACCACGTGATGAACACATTGCGCGGGCAGCCGCACGCCCCACCCATGCGGTACACACCGGCACGCCGGGGCCCAGAGGACCAGCTGACGGTCAGCCGCTCTCCGTGTCGCCCCGGTCCACGAGGGTGGTCGTAACCTGTCGGGTCACGGCCGACGGCCCCAGACCCGTCAATGCCCGCAGCGTGTCGGCCATGAGAGCGGGGCTGACTCCAGGGGCCGCGACGATGCCGACCGCGGCGGCTCCCGCCAGCCACGCGGGCCTCACCTCTGCACTGCGAGCTGCCCCGTACGCCCGCACACCGGAATTCCTCAGGCTGGCCAGAGTGGGGGAGTTTTGGCGTCCCAGGACCAGGACGGCATCGCTGGATGCGGCCAGTCTGAGCAGGGCGTGCTCCCGATCGCTGGCGGCGTGGCAGTACGTGGTCGGGTCCTGGGGCAGCACATGACCCAGTGCGCCCCGCACCGCCTCGGCGACCATCCGGTTCCGCTCGCCTGGGGTCCCCGGCGCGGTCACCACCGCCACACGGCCGGGGGCCTCCACCCGGATGTCTCCTGCTTCGGCGACATCGTGCACCGTCCGGACCGCGTCGGGAGCCTGCCCGACCATGCCGGGCAGCACGGCACTGTCCCGAGGTCCGATGAGAAGGACGCTTTCGCCGTGCGCGGCGAATCTGCGGATCTCGGCCTGGGCGGCCGTCACCAGCGGACAGGTCGCATCGATAACACGCAGCCCCTGGCGGACCAGGGAGGCTCGCACAGTTGGGGCCACGCCAGCCGGCCCGATCACCACACGGGTGCCCGCCGCCACTCGGTCGAGTTCGTCCGTCGACAACGCGGAATGTTCTTCATCACCGGCACCGGCTGAATAGTGCGGCATCGTGCCGGCCAGAATTCGCACCTGGCCGCCACCGGCCGACAAGGCCCCGTCCAGCAGAGCCTGGGCGCGCACGGCACCCCAGCACAAAGGATCACCTTCCGCGACCACGAACTGGCGAGTCCGCATCACAGCCCGCCAGGAAGCCAGCGCCCTCTGCAACGCGATCGAGGCCCCACCAGAAGGAGCCGCCCCTGCCAACCCTGCCGCCTGCCGGTCACGTTGCAAGTAGGACAGCACCTGGACTCCTGCCGCAGCATGACCGGCCCCGTCCGGGAAGCTCGACAGAAGCGGAGGAGGTTCGTCCTCATAACGCACAGACCAGCCTTCCCGCTGGAGAGCCCCTCCCAGGAACTCCGCCGCCCGGCAATGGACGAGCCCCCGGACGGGGTGACGGACCGTCGCGAAGACGGTGATCTCCTCCCGGCTTTCCAGGCCAGCCGCTACCTGCCAGTGCTCCGTCCTGCACGACCTCTGCATGTCTCGGCAGCCCTTTCCATCGGCACACTCCCGTCGCACCGGACCACGCCTCCGCCGAACCACACAACGGCGACAAACATAACGAACGGCGCGTTTCCTACTGCGTACTCGTGCCCTGCCCGAGGCACAAATATTGCCCGCCTCCGCATATGCCAATTGGATTCACCCATTCGTGTCACGCCCGACCCGCCGCCTCCTCAGCTGCGATCTCTGAGCCCGCCCCGGACAGCAGCGATGCCCAGCCGGGGAACGGCTCCAGCGGCTCCGACGCTGCGAAGAAGGTCACCGCCGAAAGCGGCACATCATGGTGGACACGCTCGGGTTGCTGCTGACCGTGATGGTCACGGCGGCAACAGTCACCGACCGCGAGTCCGGGCGCGCAGGCTGCTGGAGCGGACGTTCGCGGGCCTGATGCGCTCGCGCTGCCCTGGCCCGAGACTACGAACGGCGCACCGACAGCGCCCTGGCGATGACCACGGTCATGCCGCCGCCTCGGGCTGGCAGGGACGCTGAACGTCTCCGGCCTGTCCTCGGCCAGCCAACCACATGCGGCCAGACGCACGGCGTTCGAACGCAAGCCCTCGACCTTCACCGGAACCGGTTCAAGCCTGCGGCGGGACTGCGCCCCAACCTACGACCACGACATCTACAGCGACCAGGTCAGCGCACGTGGCATCGTGCCCGCGATCGCCCGTCGCGGCACCCTGCACGGCACCGGACTGGGCACCTACCGCTAAAGGTTGTTGCAGAAGGGTGGGTGTGGGCGGGTTGGTGTGGCGGTTGGCCTGCTGGTGTCATCCTGTCTGGGCGAGGTTGTGCATGGTGGCG
>NZ_JBEXNE010000055.1:0-10014 GCF_040610915.1 Streptomyces sp. NPDC003300
CGTTCTCCCCCGTTTGTTCGGCTCCCCTCCCCCCCGCCTCCCCCCCGGGCGCGGGGGGGGCGGCCCCCCCGCGCCCCCCCCCCCCCCCCGCGGGGCCCCCCCCCCCCCCCCCCCCCCGCCGCTGTGACGTCTGTCGTGGGGTCCGGCTTCAGGCCGCCGAAGCGTCCTCGGTCTCGTCGTCCTCGTCCATGAACAGGTGGCGCTCCATGTGCACGCGGGCGGCGGCGAGCGCCGGGGCGATCTCCCGGGTGCCGGTCGACACGCACAGCGTGTACGCCGTGTCCTGGAGCTGCTGCCGCACGCGCGGGTCGACGGACTTCGCCGTCTCGACCTCAGCGGTCAGCGTCTCGTAGCGTTCCACCAGGTTCCGAAGGACGGTCGGGTGGGCCATCAGCATCGTCGTACTCCTCGATGTCGGCGAAGTCGGGACGCGCCTGCCCGGCCCACGCTGTTCCATGCGTGAGAGCGGCGAGAAAAATTGCCTGCCGGGCCGCACCCTCTTCTTCGTCGCGTCTTTGCGCAGGCCCCGGATAGGGGTCGAGGGGTGCGAAGTAGTAGTCCCTTCACGGTACATGACACTCATGTCCACAACGGGGGCCGGTGAACGTGATGTTCGACTCGTCTTCGCCGCCGTGCCGAGGGAATGCCGCTCGCGCGGGCGCCGGGCGGCCGGTTGTCGAACACCGGGTGTCGACGTACCGACGTACCGACGTACCGACCTGTCGCCACGACATGACGCGGCGACAGGTCGACAGCTGACTGCTTGTCGGACGCGGTGTCGTCCGGGCGGCCTTCTAGTCGATGCCGCGCAGGATGTGGGTCTCCGTCAGATCGTCCTCGTAACCGGCGAGGCGGATCGGCGCGCACCGGGACCAGGTGTCCAGGGGGCGTTCCTCGGCCAGGAGCGAGGCACCGTCGCCGCCTCGTTCGGCCGACTCATTGCGCTTCAGTTGATCAGGTGACACCGCGCACTCCTTTGCGTCGCGTGGACCGGCGACACCCGACGCGGCCGTCCGACCGCGCCCGGCGCCCGGTGGGATGGCTCTTCGGGCGGTACGGACGCGGTGGCGCCTTGGGCCCCCCACGCCCGGGGGCGAAGGGGAGGACCGGAGCGCGGCCGAGGTGGGCGACTCGTTCCGGGACGGGCCCCGGGGTTCGGTACATCCCCTGAGACCGGTTCGTCCCGCACAGCGTAAGCCTGCCCGTCCTCCGTCACCAGCCGGTTTCCGGCGCGCTACGCACAGTGGCGAAGTGCCGTGCGCGCGTGCGAAACCGGCCCTGGCCGCTGCCGTGCGGCGCATGGTTGCTACGGTTCCTCGTGCTCAACAGCGAAGAGGACCGAGACGAGGGGCCTGCGCCATCCGGGTCACGCGCGCCTGAAATATCCGGAAAGCCGGAGATGTCCGCGCCGCCGGCCAAGCCCCGCCGCCGGCTGCTGGCCGATGTGAGCCCGCTGCGCGAGCACCCGGACTTCCGCCGCCTGTGGTTCGGCAACACCGTGTCGTACATCGGCCAGCAGATGACCGCGATGGCCGTCTCGCTCCAGGTCTACGCGATCACCGGCTCCAGCTTCTACGTCGGCCTGGTCGGCCTCTTCTCGCTCGTCCCGCTGATCGTCTTCGGCCTGTACGGCGGCGCCGTCGCCGACGCGGTCGACCGGCGCAAGCTCGGCCTGATCACGGCCGCCGGCTCCACCGTCTGCTCCGGCGTGCTGGCCGCGGCGGCTTTCGGCCATCTCAGGTCCGTGGCACTGCTCTACGCCGTCGTCGCGCTCCAGGCGGTCTGCTTCGCGATGAACTCGCCCGCCCGCTCCTCGATGATCCCGCGCCTGCTGCCGCCCGAGCGGCTGCCCGCCGCCAACGCGCTGGCCTCGCTCGCGGGCGGGGTCGGCCAGATGGCAGGACCCATGCTCGGCGCCGTCCTCGTCGGCGCCTGGGGCTACCAGGCCGCGTACACCGTCGACGTCGCCGCCTTCAGCGCCTCCCTCTACGCGATGTGGCGGCTGCCCGCGATGCTCCCCGGTGAAGGGGACGGCGCGGCCCGCCGCCGCCCGTCGGTCATCGAGGGCCTGCGCTACCTCGCCGCCCGGCCCAATCTGCGCACCACCTTCGTCTCCGACCTCGCCGCCATGGTGCTCGCCCAGCCCCGCGTGCTGTTCCCCGCCGTCGCCGGGCTCTGGTTCGGCGGCGACACCCGCACCGTCGGCCTGCTCGCCGCGGCCCCCGCCGTCGGCGCGCTCCTCGGCAGCGTCTTCTCCGGCTGGCTCGGCCGGGTCCACCGCCAGGGCTTCGCCGTGCTGCTCGCCGTCGGCTCCTGGGGCGCGGCCGTCGCCGTCTTCGGGCTCACCCGCAACCTCTGGCTGGGCCTGCTCTTCCTGGCCTTCGCGGGCTGTGCCGACACCGTCTCGATGGTCTTCCGCAACACCATGCTGCAATCCGCCGCCCCCGACGACATGCGCGGGCGCCTCCAGGGCGTCTTCCTCGTCGTGGTGGTCGGCGGCCCCCGCCTCGGCGACTTCCTCGCGGGTTCCGTCTCCGACCTGTTCACGCCCACCGTCGCCGTCGTCGGCGGCGGCCTGGCGTGCATCTCGGCCATCGCGCTGATCGGCCTCTTCCAGCGCGGCTTCGTCGCCTACGACGCCCGCCGCCCGGTGGCCTAGGAGCCGCCTTCAGGGGCGCGTCCGCTCCTCGGCGAGCGCCGACACGGCGGCGGCCAGACCGGCCTGCGACGGGTCGTACGCGACGGCGGCGGCCGTCAGCCGCAGGACGTCGGCGAGGGCGCCGTCGGTGAGGTGGTCGGGCGCGCCGACGCGCGCGAGGCCGCGGGTGAGCAGGCCGCGGGCGACATCGGGACGCCCGCGGCGCAGCATCTTGACGGTGGCGACGGCGTTGGCCAGGGCGCTGGCGGCCGGGGACCAGGCGGTGGCGGGCGCCGCGGGCACGGTGGCCGACCCGGCCGGCTCCGCGCGGACGGACAGGTCCAGGCGCCAGAAGAGCGGAAGACCGCGGAAGGCGGCGAAGAGCAGCCGCTCGCCCATGGCGGCGGCCGACTCCGGGTCGACGCGGAGCGAGGCCAGCGGCCGGACGCGCCCCAACGCCACGGCGGCGGTGTCGACGCAGTGGGCGAAGCGGTCGCCCGGCACGGTCCATTCGAGGTCGATGTCGCTGTAGGCGTCGGCGGTGCCCGAGGCCAGCGAGCCGCGCAGCCGGGTCCGGGAGCCGGGGCAGTACGCGGCCAGCGCGTCCAGCAGGTCGCGCGCCAGGGCCGCGCGTACGGCCGGGTCGAGGGCCGTCATCCGCTGCGCTCGGGCAGCGCGTCGACGTACACCCACGCACCGTCCTCGCGGCCGAAGCGGCTGTTCTCGTACTGGTCACCCGGTTGGCCGTCGGCCAGGAAGCGGGCGCGGAATTCGACGGTGCCCTCGGTGTGGAAGGCGGTGCCGCCGGTCGAACCGAGGATGTCGAGGCCGGTCCACCGCACGTCCCCGTCGAAGCGCAGGCCCGGCGGCCGGGTGCCGGAGTGCCACGTACGCAGCAGATAGGCGGCGTCGCGTACGGCGAAGGCGGCGTACCGCGACCGCATGAGCTGCTCCGCGGTCGTGGCGGCGGACCGTCCCTGGTGGAGGGCGCCGCAGCAGTCGTCGTACGCGGCGGGCCGTCCGCACGGGCAGGGAGCCGTCGGGGAGAGCCGGGTGGCCGCCGGGCGGCGGTTCTGACGTCGGGGCATCCTCTGATTGTGGCGGACGCCGCCATTCGCGGGAGTCGTGGGTTTTGCCCGCCCCGCAGCGGAAAAGTGCTGACCGTGGCGCAAATCGGGTGCGCGCGCCACCATCCTCCTCCGAAAGGAATCCCCGTGAGTACGGCGCAAGACGAGTCAGCCCAGGTAGCGGTCACCTTCGACGGTTGCGCGAAGGAGGACGCGCAGACCGTTCTCGACGCTCTGAACACCAGCTTCGCCTCGGACCGAGAGCCCGACGACATCCCGCAGGACTCCGCGGACGGGCGGCCGATGGTCTGGAGTGCCACCTTCGACGTGTCCCGCACCCTCGGGGTGCCGGGACCCGCGCGGCTCGGCGAGTCGCTGACGGTCACGGCCCAGGGCGGCTACCGCGCGGTGGACCGGCTGCGGGAGAGCCTGGCCGAGGCGTTCACCGTCCGGGTGGTCGGCACCGCGGCGGGCGACCAGGAGCAGGAGGCGCGCTTCCGGCTGGAGAACCACGGCGCCGCGTGACCGCGTGACCGCGTGACCGACTGCCCGGGACGGGGCGCCGCCTGACCGGGAGGGCGCGCGCCGCCCGGCGGTCCGCGGCAGGTCCGGCCGTACGCCGTCCGTCCGCGTCACGTCCCGCCGTGTGCCGCCCGTACCGCCTCCAGCGTGTCGGCCTCGGCCGCCGTCTTGTCCTCGCGGTAGCGCACGACGCGGGCGAAGCGCAGGGTGACGCCCGCCGGGTAGCGGGTCGAGGTCTGGAGGCCGTCGTAGGCGATCTCGACGACCAGTTCGGGGCGCACGGTGACCACGTATCCGTCGGTGGGGCCGACCGCCAGGGCGAGCAGCCGCTCGGTCTGCCAGTCGAGCAGCGCGTCCGTCAGGCCCTTGAAGGTCTTGCCGAGCATGGCGAAGCCGTCGCCGTCGCGCGCGCCCAGATGGAGGTTGGAGAGCTTTCCCGTGCGGCGGCCGTGGCCCCACTCGACGGCCAGCACCACCAGGTCGAGGGTGTGCACCGGCTTGACCTTGATCCAGGACGCGCCGCGCCGACCGGCCGCGTAGCCGCTGTCGGCGGCCTTGACCATCACGCCCTCGTGCCCGCGGTCCAGCGTGGCCCGCCAGAAGTCCTCGGCGGCCCGCAGCTCCGCCTCGTCCGCCGCGTCCGACACGACGGTCCGCCGGACCCGCAGCTCCTCGGGGAGGAGCCCGGCCAGCACCGCGTGCCGCTCGTCGTAGCCGCGGTCGAGCAGGTCCTCGGTGGCGTCCCGGTCGCCGACGGCGAGCACGTCGAAGAAGACCGCCGTCAGCGGCAGGGCGCGGGCCGCCGCCGACACGTCGACGCGGGAGCCGACACGGCCCGCGGTCTCCTGGAATGGCCGGGGCCGCCCGTCCGGGCCGAGCGCCAGCACCTCGCCGTCCAGGACCAAACGGTCCGCGCCCAGCGCGCGGACGGCCGCGACGACCTCCGGCAGGCGCTCGGTGATGTCGTCCAGCGTGCGGGTGAAGATCCGGACCGACTCGCCGTCGCGGTGCACCTGGACACGGATGCCGTCGATCTTCTCCTCGATCGCGCAGGGCCCCGCCTTGGCGACCGCCTCGGCGACCGATTTGGCGGAGGACGCCAGCATCGGCAGCAGCGGCCGGCCGACCGCGAGGGCGAATTCGGTGAGCGCGTCGGGGCCCCGCGCCAGCAGGGCCCGCGCGACCGGTTCGAGGGCGCCCGCGAGCATCACCGCGCGGCGTACGTCGGCGGGCGGCGCGCCGGTCGCGGCGGCCAGGCCCTCCGCCGCCGCGGCGTCCAGCGCGCCCTGCCTGACCTCGCCGGTGAGCAGCCCGACCAGGAACTCCTGCTCCCGCTCGGTCGCCGCGCCCAGCAGGCCCTGGAGCAGGTCCCGCCGCCGGCCCTGCGACCCGGCGCCCGCGACCGCGCCGACGGCCGTCAGCGCCTCGTCCACCGCCCGTACGGTCAGCGTCGGCTCCGCGGCGGGCTCGGCGCGGTCCCGCAGCGCCGCCCAGCCGACGCCGAGCCGCCCCTGCGGCAGGCGTCCGGCCAGATACGCGATGGCGACCAGCACGTCCTCGGGCTCCATGGCCCGGAAGAACTCGGCCAGCAGCGCCGTCTTGCGGGTCCGCGCTGATGTGTGCGCGACCTCGTACGAGACACGGGCGACCTCGGCGAACAGCATGTTCTCCATCCTGCGGCGAACCGGGCGGGAACGCCCGGCGTGTGCCGGACGTATGCCCGAGGCATGCCCGACGTGTGCCCGGCAGACATCCGGCACACGCGTTCGGCACAGGTTCGGAGCACCGCACACAATAGAACAGGTGTACGACAGTCGAGGTAGGCTCGGCGCATGAGCCACCCGTCCCCTCAGCAGGCGTCCATCTTCGGCGGCGGCGCTCCGGGCCTCGGTGACCTGGAGGGAGCCCGCCGCACCCACCTCGGACAGGGCGCCTGGATCGACACGCTCCCCGGATGGCTGAGCGGCGCCGACGACCTCTACGCGGAACTGGCCGCGGAGGTCCCCTGGCGCGAGGAGCGGCGCCGGATGTACGACAACGTGGTGGCCGTACCCCGCCTCCTCGCCCACTACCGCGAGGGCGACCCGCTGCCCGCCGACGTGCTCACCGACGCCCGCGCGCGGCTCAGCGCGCACTACGCGGCCGAACTGGGCGAGCCCTTCGTCAGCGCCGGACTGTGCTTCTACCGCGACGGCCGGGACAGCGTGGCCTGGCACGGCGACCGCTTCGGGCGCGGCGGCACCCACGACACGATGGTCGCCATCGTGTCCCTGGGGGAGCCGCGCCCGCTGCTGCTCAGGCCGCGCGGCGGCGGGGGCGCCGGGAGCACCGTCCGGCAGCCGCTGGGCCACGGCGACCTGATCGTGATGGGCGGATCCTGTCAGCGGACCTGGGATCACGCGGTGCCGAAGACGCGGGGAGCGGTGGGCGGGCGGATCAGCGTCCAGTTCCGGCCACGCGGAGTGGCGTAGGACCGGTGCGGAGCGGCGCGGGACCGGCGCGGAGCGGCGCGGGACCGGTCGGTTCTCCGGGGGAGCGGCCCCCGCTGCGGGCGCGGACGGCGGCCAGGCGGCTCCCGGCGTTGATGATCGTCGGGCGAGGAGCATACTGGCGGTGACAGCACTGTTGTCCGAAACCGCTGTCAAGGGGTGTCCGAAAAAACCGCAGGTGTCCGAAGGGGGCATTCAGGGTGGACATCGCGGTCGGCCGGCGTCAGGGGGCGCCGAGGCCGACGCGAGAGGCGTGGGAAACGCCACCGGGACGCTGCCGTGCGATGTCGCGAGCGGTGGCGCCGTGATCAGTCCTGCCCGGAACTTCTCCCATCCCGCTCTGTTCTACCGCGGCGCGCGCGAGTATCTGGAGGGCACCGTCCCCTTCGTACGGGACGGCCTCGCCGCGGGCGAACCGGTCGCCGTCGCGGCCCCGCCCGTCGGACTCGGCCTGCTGCGTACCGCCCTCGGGTCCGACGCGGGCGCCGTGCGCTTCATCGACATGACCACGGTCGGGCGCAACCCCGGGCGCATCATTCCGGCCGTGCTCCGCGCCTTCTGCGACGCGCAGCCGCCGGGTCCGGTCCGGATCATCGGCGAGCCGATCTGGCCGGGGCGCACCGCGCTGGAGTACCCGGCCTGCGTCCAGCACGAGGCGTTGATCAACACCGCCTTCGCCGGGCGGCAGGTGACGATCCTGTGTCCGTACGACGCGGCCGGGCTCGCCCCCGACGTCCTGGACGACGCGCACGCCACCCATCCGGTGGTGATCGAGGCGGGCCGCGAGCGGCCCAGCGACCGCTACGCGCCGGACCACGCCGTCGCCTCCGGCAACACCCCGCTGCCCGAGCCGCGGGACGCCGCGTCCTTCGCCTTCGACGACCAACGCCTGCGCGACGCGCGGCGCTTCGCCGTCCGGCTGGCGGGCGGCTTCGGCCTGACCGGCGCCCGGCTGGACGACCTGGCCCTCGCGGTCTCCGAACTCATCACCAACAGCGTTCTGCACGGCGGCGGTTCCGGCACGATCCGGCTGTGGACCGAGAACGACCAGGTGGTCTGCGAGGTCCGCGACGGCGGCAGGCTCAGCGACCCGATGGCCGGCCGCCGCCTGCCTCCGAACGGCCGCCCGGGCGGGCGCGGTCTGCTGATGGTCAATCACATCGCGGACCTCGTCCGCGTCCACGCCGCCCCCGACGGCACGGCGATCCGCTGCTACCTCGGCGGCGCTCCCGTCCCGGCCGGAGCCGCGGACTGACCGACCCCGAACCGCCCCGCCACGCCGACGTCGCGTGAGCGGGGCCTTTCGCTGTGCGCGCACGGTGTGGTCTCGCGGTGCGCGGACGGCGGGGACCCTCCGCCATGCGGAGCCCCTTGACGCCGGGGGAGGGGCCTGGCTTCATGAACGCGGTGGCATGGGAGCGCTCCCATCGTGCCCTGCGCTGCCGAGCCGTCACCGGGACCACGGCGACCTCGGTCTCCCTGGGCTGGTCGGCGGCGACCGACAACGTCGGGGTGACGGCGTACGACGTCTACCGCGGCGGCGCGTTGGTGGGGACGACCGCCGGCCGGTCGTACACCGACTCGGGGCTGACCGCCGCGACGGCGTACACGTACACCGTCAAGGCGCGCGACGCGGCGGGCAACACCTCCGCCGCCTCGGCGCCGGTCACCGCGACCACCTCCAGCGGGTCCAACGGCGGTGGCGGCAGCGGCTGTTCCGCCAGCTACACGGTGAGCAACGACTGGGGGAGCGGCTTCACCGCCGATGTGACGGTGGCCAACAGCGGTACGTCGGCGACGCGTTCGTGGACGGTGTCGTGGACCTACCCCGGCAGCCAGCGCGTCACCAACTCCTGGAACGCCACCGTCGCCCAGTCGGGCGCGGCGGTGACCGCGGCGAGTCTCGCCTACAACGGCGCCCTCGCGCCGTCCGCCGAGACCCACTTCGGATTCCAGGGCACGTACAGCGGCGGGAACGCCGTTCCCGTGCTGACCTGCACGGCGACCTGACGCACCGTCCGGTCGCGCTTCGCGGCGGCCCGGCGAGCGG
Organism: Streptomyces sp. NPDC003300; assembly: GCF_040610915.1. Lineage (NCBI taxonomy): Bacteria > Bacillati > Actinomycetota > Actinomycetes > Kitasatosporales > Streptomycetaceae > Streptomyces > Streptomyces sp. NPDC003300. Next base: position 8,767 of record NZ_JBEXNE010000055.1, read on the forward strand.
GGAGACCCGCTCGCCGGGCCGCCGTGCGTGGCGGACACATTGCGCCGCCGCACGGCTGATTCTTGGTGTGGACATGACTAAATCCTGGGACTAGGGTGCGACTTGGTCTAGACCTGGATCGGTGTGGTCTTGCTCCGCACGGGCAGGTCCGGGCCGCGTACGACCGTAGACATCCGCGGAACTCCCCCACGTTCTCAAGGAGTACGCCATGCGCAAGAAGATCAGTGCGGCCGTGATCGGGCTCGGCGTCGCCGGTTCGTTCGTGCTCGCCACCGGAAGCGCCAGCAGTCACGGCTACATCAGCACCCCGCCCAGCCGCCAGGCGCTGTGCGCCGCCGGGACCGTCACGAACTGCGGCGACATCCAGTACGAGCCGCAGAGCGTCGAGGGCCCCAAGGGCTTCCCGGCCGGCGGTCCCGCCGACGGCAAGATCTGCAGCGGCGCCAACAGCCGCTTCGCCCAGCTCGACGACCCGCGCAACGGCGGCTGGCCCGCCACGCACGTGACGGGCGGTCAGAGCTACACCTTCACCTGGAAGTTGACCGCCCGGCACTCGACGACCGACTTCTCGTACTACCTGACCAAGGCCGGGTACGACCCGAAGAAGCCGCTCACCCGGGCGATGCTCAACACCACGCCCTTCCTGAAGATCCCCTACAACGGCTCCCAGCCGCCCGCCACCGTCGTCCACCAGGGCACGATCCCCAGCGGGCTGAGCGGCAAGCAGCTCATCGTCGGCGTCTGGACTATCGCGGACACCGCGAACGCCTTCTACTCCTGCGCCGACGTGCAGTTCTGACGCACCGTCCTGGGCCGCCGCCGTCCTGCTCCGCTGACGGTGCGTCACCGTAACGCCCGGCGTGGGCAGCCGCACCCGCGCCGCCGCGTAGGGCAGTGTCGAAGCCGGAACCGGGCCGTTCGGACGCCCGGACGGCGCGCACACGACGACGGAGGCGGCAGCGGGATGCGGACACGACGGGGACGGCGACTGACGCGGGGCCTCGGCCCGAGGCGGGCGCGCGGCGGAGTGTTCGCCGCGGCGGCCCTCACGGCTGCGGCGGCGCTCGCCGGAACGGGAGCGGGCGCGGCGACGGCGACGGCGGCGCCCGGCGACGGGGTACGGGATTCGGCCTTCGCCCCGGTGCCGGACGCTTCCGAGTTCCGCCGCTCTATCGCCGACCTCGCCGACATCGCGGACGTCTCCTCCCGGGTCCTGCACGACGCCATGTACGTCCACGAGTCCGGCCC
>NZ_JBEXNE010000056.1:0-8256 GCF_040610915.1 Streptomyces sp. NPDC003300
GCCTGGTCATGGACTTGCCGGACAGCGCGGTCGCCGCGTGCACGACGACGTCGAAGCGGAGCCCGTCGACCGCGTGGGGCCGCCGGCGGCCGGCTTCGGCGCCGGGGCAGCGGGACGGGCCGGCGCACCCGGGGTGGGCGCGGCCGGCTTGGCGGCGGGCGCGCTCTTGCGCGGCGCCGCGGGCTTCGCAGCGGACTTGGTGTTGCCACCGGGCCCCTGGAAAGCGTCAGTCAACTTGCGGACTACCGGCGCCTCGATCGTCGAGGACGCCGAACGGACGAATTCGCCGAGTTCTTGGAGCTTGGCCATGACGACCTTGCTCTCGACTCCCATCTCCTTGGCGAGTTCGTATACCCGGACCTTAGCCACTTCGCTCCTTTTAGGTCCGGGGTGATCGTCCGCCGGACCGTCGCTACTTCATGGGCGTACTCATCGCGTACTCATCGAGTGCTCATCGCAATCTCGACCTACTTCCATCTCGCGAGGTACCTGACCGCACGGTGACCCGTGCCGTTCTTCCTACTTCTTACGGGGCTGCCTGCTCGACGAACCGGCGCAACTCCGCGGTGTCGGGCGTCACCGGGCCTTTGAAGGCCCGGTTGAACGCCCGGCGGCGGACCGCCAGGTCCAGACAGGCAAGGGCGGGGTGCAGATACGCACCCCGACCGGGCAGCGTACCGCGATGATCGGGAACACAGGTGTCACCGTCCACCGCCACACGCAGCAGCTCGCTCTTGGCCGCACGCTCCCGGCAGCCGATGCAACTTCGCTCCGGGCATGCTGGGGTTCGCGTCCGACCAGACACTCTTTAGTCTACCTCCCCGCACCGACCTCACTCCTTCGAGTGTGCCGACGCACGGTTGTTCGTTTCCTGCCCGCCGCCGGCGGAGGGCATGCATCGCCCGCCGCCGACCGCTTTCGGCCCGTGTTCCGGGCCCGGCCCTCAGCTCTGCGGCTGCTCGGTGTCCGGGCGGATGTCGATCCGCCAGCCGGTCAGCCGGGCGGCCAGGCGGGCGTTCTGCCCCTCCTTGCCGATGGCGAGCGAGAGCTGGTAGTCGGGCACGGTCACCCGCGCCGACCTGGCACCGGCGTCGACCACCTCGACCTTGGAGACGCGGGCCGGGGACAGCGCGTTCGCCACCATCTCGGCCGGGTCGTCCGACCAGTCGACGATGTCGATCTTCTCGCTGTTCAGCTCGGCCATCACAGCCCGTACCCGCGCGCCCATCGGGCCGATGCAGGCGCCCTTGGCGTTCAGCCCCGAGCGGGTCGAGCGGACCGCGATCTTCGTACGGTGTCCGGCCTCGCGGGCGATGGCCTCGATCAGCACCGAGCCGTCCGCGATCTCCGGGACCTCCATCGCGAAGAGCTTCTTCACCAGGTTGGGGTGGGTCCGCGACAGGGTCACCGACGGGCCGCGTACGCCCTTGGCGACCCGGACCACGTACGCCCGCAGCCGGGTGCCGTGCCGGTAGTCCTCGCCGGGCACCTGCTCCTGGACCGGCAGGATCGCCTCCAGCTTGCCGATGTCGACCAGCACGTTCTTCGGGTCCTTGCCCTGCTGGACCAGGCCGGAGACGATGTCGCCCTCGCGGCCCGCGTACTCCCCGAAGGTGATGTCGTCCTCGGCGTCGCGCAGCCGCTGGAGGATCACCTGTTTGGCGGTCGACGCGGCGATCCGGCCGAAGCCGGTCGGGGTGTCGTCGAACTCGCGCGGCTCGGCGTCCTCGGCGACCTCCTCCGGGTCCTCCTTCGCCCATACGGTCACGTGTCCGCTGGTGCGGTCCAGCTCCACGCGGGCCTTGCGGTGGCTGCCGGGCTCGCGGTGGTACGCGATGAGGAGCGCCGACTCGATCGCCTCGACCAGCAGGTCGAACGAGATCTGCCTCTCCTGCACCAGACCCCGCAGGGCCTTCATGTCGATGTCCACGGCTACGCCTCCTCGTCGTTCTCGTCGTTCTCGTCGTCTTCGTGTACGTCGTGTACGTCTTCGTCTTCGTCGTGCACGTCGTCACCGGCCGCGTTCTTGCGGTTGAACTCGACCTCCACGCGGGCCTTCTCGATCTCGGCGAAGTCCGCGCGGGCGGGCTTGGGCTTGCGGCCCTTGACGCCGGGGACCTCCAGGTCGAGACCCGCGTCGTCCACCGTCATGATCCGCGCGATCAGCTCGCCGCGCTCCTTGAGCTGGAGCTTCACCAGCCGGCCGCTGTTGCGCCGGAAGTGCCGGGGCTCGGTCAGCGGCCGGTCGGTGCCCGGCGAGGTGACCTCCAGGACGTACTCCGCGTCGCCCATCGCGTCCGAGGCGTCCAGCGCCTGCGAGATCTCCCGGCTCAGCGCCGCGACCGCGTCGAGCTGCACGCCCTCGTCCGAGTCCACGACGACCAGCAACTGCCGCCGCTTGCCCGCGGCCGTCACCGTGACCTCTTCCAGATCCAGTCCCGTCCTCACGACGAGCGGCTCAAGCAGCCCGCGCAGCCTCTCGCTCTGGGTGGTGCTCATCCGGGTGACTCCTCGGCCGCGTGTGCTGTTGTGGTGGAAGGTCGCGTGTAAAGGAGAGATTACCCGAGTTTCCACACGTCGCCGCGCCATCGCGGGCCGCCGGGAGGCGGCGCCGAGCGCCCTCCCGCGCACCCTTACACTCGCCCAATGATCCCGGACGTGCCTCGGCTCAGCAGGCGGAGTGTGGTGGCGGTGGCGGCCGTTGTCGTCAGTGCCGGGTGTTCCGGAGGTGGTGGAACAGCGGGCTCGGACGGGGCCGGACACAAGGCCACGCTGCCCGAACCGGGCGAGCTGGCGCTGCGCCAGGCGGTCCGCGACAGCGCGGCGTTGCTGGCGCGGTACGACGCGGTGGCCGCCGCGTATCCGGCGCTCGCAGGTCGGCTGGCGCCGCTGCGGGCCGAAGTGGCCCTGCACATGGGCGCGTTCGGCGGCCGGGCGGCGCCCGTACCGACCGGCTCGCCGTCCCCCGGCGCGACGTCCGCCGCGACCCCCGCCTCCTCGCCGTCCGCGGCCCTGAAGTCCCTGGCGGACGAGGAGCGGCGGCTCGCCGACAGCCGGGCGACGGCGCTGCTCAATGTGCCGGGCGAGACGGCCCGGCTGTTCGCGTCGGTGGCGGCGGCGGGCGCCGGGCACGTGGCGCTGCTCGGGACGAAGGGGGCGGTGCGATGAGCGCGGTGCTGGACGCGGCGCAGGCGGCGCTGGCCGCCGAGCACGCGGCGGTGTACGGCTACGGCGTCGTGGGCGGCCTGGTCGGCGGGAGCCGCCGGCCCGAGGCGCGGCAGGCGTACGACGCGCACCGCGCGCGGCGGGACGTGCTGGGCCGTACCGTGCGCGATCTGGGCGGAGTGCCGGTGACGGCGGCGGCGGGTTACCAGCTGCCGTTCCCGGTGGCGGACGCGGCGGCGGCGCTGCGGCTGGCGGCGTATCTGGAGGAGCGGGTGGCGGGCGCCTACGGCGACGTGGTGCGGTCCGCGATCGGGGACATCAGGCGGGACGCGGCGGGCGCGATGCGCGAGGCGGCGGTGCGTGCCGTGCGGTGGCGCGGCGGCAGCGTAGCCTTCCCGGGGTTGGCGGAACGGAGCTGATCACCGTTCCCCGCCGCACACGACACGGAGGGAACGCACAGGGATGGCTTCAGCAGCGCACCACGGGGGGCCGGAAGGCGTACGGCTGGAGCCGCCGGAGCGGCTGGTCCGCACCGTCGGGGCCTGGGAGGGCGAGGCGGGCCGGGTGTGGCTGGCCGAACTCCCCGACCGGGTGGCGCGGTTCCTGGAGCGGTGGGGGCTGACCGTCGAGCGGGTCTTCGCGGCCGGGGGCCAGATCAGCATGATCGTGCTGGTCCGCACCGCGGACGGGGTGCCGGCGGTGCTGAAGGTCGGCATGGTCACGCGGGAGACCGAGCACGAGCACGCGGCGCTCGCGCACTGGGACGGGCGGGGCGCCGTACGCCTCCTCGACGCCGATCCCGGCGAGGGGGCGATGCTGCTGGAGCGGCTTCAGGCGGATGTGTCGCTGCGGTCGCTCGCCGAGCCCAAGGCGATGCTGGAGGCCGCCGGGGTTCTTCAGCGGCTCTGGGTGCCGCCGGCCGAGGGGCATCCCTTCACGTCGGTCGCCGACTACACCGGTGCGTTGGTGGCGCTGCTGCGCGAGCGGCGGGAGCGGCCTTGGGCGGCCGAGGCGGTCGGGCTCGTCGACGAGGCGCTGTCGGTGCACGCGGAGCTGGTCGCCTCGGGCGCCGAGGAGGTGCTGCTGCACGGGGATTATCACCACGGCAATGTGCTGGCCGGGGAGCGGATGGCGTGGCTGGCCATCGACCCGAAGCCGCTGGTCGGTGAGCGGGCCTACGATCTCGCGTGGCTGGTCCGTGACCGGCTTCCGACCCTGGCCGCCCAGCCCGGTTCCCGGGCCGCGGCCCGGCGGCGGCTCGCCAAGCTCGCCGCCTCTCTTGAGGTCGAGCCCGAGCGCCTTCGCGGCTGGGCCCTCTTCCGTGCCGTCGAGGCCGGCGTCTGGTACCTCTCCGTCGGCGACCGCGAAGCCGCCGAGCTCCTCCTCGAATTCGCCTCCTGGCTCTAGCCCCCCGCCCCTCCCTGCAAGTCCTCAATCGCCGGACGGGCTGAGTCGGGGGGTGGGTCTGATCCCGCAAGGAGCCGCCTTTCCAGGGACGCGGGGACCCGCGCGACCGCCGTCCGCACGACGGGGTCGTGCCCCAACCGCGCGATCAGCCACGGCGGCGAGCCGTCAGTGGGGGGTGGTGAGGAGGGCGAGGGCTTCGGGGAGGGGGAGCTCTCGGCGGGTGCCGGTGCGGCGGTCCTTGAGCTCGAGGACGGCGTCGCGGGCGCGGCGGCCGGCGATGAGGAGGGTGGGGACGCCGATGAGCTCGGCGTCGGTGAATTTGACGCCGGGCGAGAGGGAGGGCCGGTCGTCGAGGAGGACCCGCAGTCCCGCGGCGTGCAGCGCGGCGGCGGCCTCCTCCGCGAGAGCGGTCTGTTCGGCCTTGCCCGCGGCGATGACGTGGACGTCGGCGGGGGCGACCTCGGCGGGCCAGCACAGCCCCGCGTCGTCGGCGGTCTGTTCGGCGAGGGCGGCGACGGCGCGCGAGACGCCGATGCCGTAGCAGCCCATGGTGACGCGCACGGGCTTGCCGTCGCGCCCGAGGACGTCGAGCTGGAAGACGTCGGAGTATTTGCGGCCGAGCTGGAAGATGTGGCCGATCTCGATGGCCCGGTCGAGGCGGAGCCCGGCGCCGCACCGGGGGCAGGGGTCACCGGCGCGGACGGTGACCACGTCGAGGTAGCGGTCGACGGTGAAGTCCCGGCCGCAGACGACGTTGGCGGCGTGCCTGCCGGGCTTGTTGGCGCCGGTGACCCACGCGGTGCCGGGGGCGATCCGGGGATCGGCGAGGTAGCGGACGCCCAGGCCCTGGGGGCCGACGTAGCCGCGTACCAGATCGGGCCGGGCGGCGAAGTCCTCGGCGGTGACGAGTGCGACGGCTGCGGGCGCGAGGTGTTCCGCGAGCTTGCCGAGGTCCACCTCGCGGTCGCCGGGGACGCCGACCGCGGTGATCTCGCCGTCCACCGTGACCAGCAGGTTCTTGAGTGTGGCGGAGGCGGGCACGCCGAGGCGGGCGGCGAGCGATTCGATGGTGGGGGTGTCGGGGGTGTCCAGCTCCTCGACGGGGCCGTGCTCAGCGGCAGCCGCGTCACCGGGCGCGGCCGTGAAGGTGACCGCCTCCGTATTGGCGGCGTAGTCGCAGGCGGGGCAGTCCGCGAAGGTGTCCTCGCCCGCGGCGGCGGGCGCCAGGAACTCCTCGGAGGCCGAGCCGCCCATGGCGCCGGAGACGGCGGAGACGACGCGGAAGTCGAAGCCGAGGCGTTCGAAGATCCGGATGTACGCCTGCCGGTGCAGCCGGTACGACGCGGCGAGCCCTTCGTCGTCGGTGTCGAAGGAGTACGCGTCCTTCATCTGGAACTCGCGGCCCCGCAGCACGCCCGAGCGGGGCCTGGCCTCGTCGCGGTACTTGGTCTGGATCTGGAAGAGGGTCAGGGGCAGGTCCTTGTAGGACGTGCACTGGTCCTTCACGATCTGCGTGAAGACCTCCTCGTGGGTGGGGCCGAGCACATAATCGGCGCCCTTGCGGTCGGTGAGCCGGAAGAGCAGGTCGCCGTACTCGTCGGCGCGCCCGGTGGCCGCGTACTGCTCTCGGGGCAGGAGCGCGGGCAGCAGCACCTCCTGGCCGCCGATCGCCTCCATCTCCTCGCGTACGACGCGGGCGACGTTGTCCAGGACGCGTTTGCCGAGCGGCAGCCAGGTCCACATCCCGGCGGACGAGCGGCGCACGTATCCGGCGCGGACCAGCAGCTTGTGGCTGGCGGTCTCCGCGTCGGCCGGGGCGTCGCGCAGCGTCTTGAGCATCAGCCGGGACATGCGCAGGACCATGGCGTTCTCCGTGAAGGTCGGGGGTGCGGCGAGGGTAACCGGGCCGCCGGGCGCCCGCACAACCCTTTTCCCCCACGCGCGCCCGCCCCGCGCCGCGCTCTACCGCAGCAGCGGCAGCGGCGCGCCCATCACGGCGTAGGGGCGGGCGGCGCTCGGGAAGTGCACCGGGCGGGCCAGGTCCTGGTACCCGAGGGCGTGGTAGAGGCGGCGGGCGGGGCTGTCGCCGTCGATCGCGGAGAGGATGCTGCGCGGCTCGGTGGCGGTGTCGGTGATCTCGGTGATCAGGCGGCGGCCGACCCGGTGGCCCTGGAAGTCGGGCAGCACGTGCAGTTCGGTGATGACGAAGGAGTCGTCGAGCCAGCCGTCGGTGCCGCGCTGCCGCAGGTACGGCTGGACGACGCTCGACCACCAGTGGCCGCGGTCGTTGGGCAGCCCGTAGACGAAGCCGACCAGCCGTCCGTCGTCGGTCTGCGCGCCGAGGGCCCGCGCACCGGGGTAGTTGAGGTGCCGGAGCACGATCTGCCGCCGGATGGCGACCTCGCCGGGGCCGAGCCCGAAGGCGAGCGCCTGTACGGCGAGGGCTTCGTCGACCCGCGCGCCGAGGTCGACAGGTCCGACCACCACGTTCTCCATGGGCCGGGACACTACCCCCAGCGCCCGCGGCCTTCGAGCGCGGTCAGAACAACACACTCATGAACGCGCCGACTTCGGAGAATCCGACCCGCTGGTAGGCGGCCCGCGCGGGGGCGTTGAAGTCGTTGACGTAGAGGCTGGCGACCGGGGCGACATCGCGCAGGGCGTAGTGCAGGACGGCGGCCATGCCGGTCTCCGACAGGCCCTTGCCGCGGTGTTCGGGGGCGACCCAGACGCCCTGGATCTGGCAGGTGTGCCGGGTGACGGCGCCGATCTCGGCCTTGAAGACGACTCGGCCGTCCTCGATGCGGGCGAAGGCCCGTCCGGTGGAGACCAGTTCGGCGACGCGGGCCTGGTAGAGCAGGCCGCCGTCGCCCGCGAGCGGGGAGACGCCGACCTCCTCGGTGAACATGGCCACGCACGCGGGCATGATCACGTCCATCTCGTCGCGCCGGACGCGGCGGACCAGCGGGTCGGGCGTGATGTCGGCGGGCAGCGCGCGGGTGGTCATCAGAGGCTGGTGGGAGCGGATCTCGCGGGCCGGGCCCCAGTGGGGTTCGAGGAGCGCCCACAGGTCGGCGGTGGGTTCCGCGGGGCCGACGATCGAGGAGCAGCGGCGGCCGGCCCGGCGGGCGCGCTCGGCGAAGGCGCGGATGGCCTCGGGGGTGGCGCACAGCGGTACGAGGTTGGCGCCCGCGTAACAGAGCGAGGTGAGTCTGCCGCCGCTGTACCAGCCCCACATCTCGCCGCCGAGCCGCCAGGGGTCGAGCCCGGCGACATTGACCCGGGAGGTGACGAAGGCGTTGGCCACCGGGTCGCGGTTGAGTACGGCGAGGGCGGCGTCGAGGTCGCCCGGTTCGAGGACCTTGGCAGTCGATGTGGTCAACACGTGGGTGCCTCACCGTACGGGCCGCAGCAGGCTTGGCTTGAGCAGCAGGCTTGGGATGATCTGCGCACTTTACCGCGCGGGGCCGTGCCGCGCCCCGCGTCCGGCCACCGGTGGGCGGCGGGCGCGGGGTTCGGGCGTGGCCCGGCGGCCGGTCGCGCGGGCTGCTCGGCAGTCAGGAGACGCTCACCTGCGGTTCGCCTGACATGGTGCCGTCGGCCTCCATCTGCTCGGCGAGTTTCATCGCCTCTTCGATCAGCGTCTCGACGATCTTCGACTCCGGCACGGTCTTGATGACCTCA
>NZ_JBEXNE010000057.1:0-6424 GCF_040610915.1 Streptomyces sp. NPDC003300
CCGCATTTCGAGGAGGTGCCCCGGACCGGCACCGACCAGGCACAAGCGGCACCCGCAGACGAAGAAAACACCCGCACGGGTGGGCGGGCGGGCAAAAAAGACACGGGCGGAAAAGGCCCAGGCGCTAGCAGGGCCTCTTGCGGAGGGACATGACGTAGTCATGCGGGGCCCCGGCAGACTCGGCGGCGTCAGCCAACTCACCCAGGTAGCGGGCAGAGGGCAGCCCGCCCTCGTAATCGTTGAGCACGTAGAGCCACGAGGCGACCTCCCCGTCGAGCGTGTGAACGCGGACGGTGGCGCGCCGGTAGAGACCGAGCGGCACACCCTCCCAGCGATCGAGCGACTCCTCGTCGACGGGCGCGATGTCGTACAGCCCGACGAAGACCTGGCTGTCCTCGTCCTCCACGAGCGTGGCGAGCGCCCCCTCCCACCCCATCTGCTCGCCGCCGAAGGTGAGCCGCCAGCCGTCGAGCCAGCCGGTGCCGCGCAGGGGGGAGTGCGGGGCGCGGCGGGTCATCAGCCGCGCGTCGAGGTTGCTGGCGTAGGCGGCGTAGAGCGACATGACCACGAGAGTACGGGAGCACGCGCGGCGGACGGCCGCACGCCGTTTCGGGGTGTCCGGACGGCGGGCGACGGCGCCCGGATCGGACAAGCGTGCCCCCTGGCGGAGAACACTTGGCGCGTGCGGGACAATGGGGTACGTGACAAGGATCGTGATCATCGGAGGCGGACCCGGCGGCTACGAAGCTGCCCTGGTGGCGGCGCAGCTCGGCGCGGAGGTGACCGTCGTGGACTGCGACGGCCTGGGCGGGGCGTCGGTGCTGACCGACTGCGTACCGTCCAAGACCCTCATCGCCACCGCCGAGGTGATGACGACGTTCGATTCGTCGTACGAGGAACTCGGCATCATCGTCGCCGACGACACCCCGCCGCTGGAGCGCGCGGCGCGCGTCGTCGGGGTGGATCTGGGCAAGGTCAACCGACGCGTGAAGCGCCTGGCGCTCGCGCAGTCGCACGACATCACCGCGTCCGTGACGCGGGCCGGCGCCCGGGTGATGCGCGGGCGGGGGCGGCTCGACGGCTGTCAGACCGCCGCCGACGGCAGCCGCTGCGTGGTGGTCGAGGCCGCGGACGGCACGACCGAGCGGCTGACCGCAGACGCGGTGCTCGTGGCGACCGGCGCGCGCCCGCGCGAACTGGAGGACGCGCTCCCGGACGGCGAGCGCATCCTCAACTGGACGCAGGTCTACGACCTGGACGAGCTGCCCGAGGAACTGATCGTGGTCGGCTCCGGCGTGACCGGCGCGGAGTTCGCGGGCGCGTACCAGGCGCTCGGCTCCACGGTGACGCTCGTGTCGTCCCGCGACCGGGTGCTGCCCGGCGAGGACCCGGACGCCGCCGCCGTACTGGAGGACGTCTTCCGGCGTCGCGGCATGAACGTGATGGCCCGCTCCCGCGCCCAGTCCGTCAAGCGGATCGGCGACCGGGTCGAGGTCGCGCTGGCCGACGGCCGGGTGATCACGGGCACGCACTGCCTGATGGCGGTCGGCGCGATCCCGAACACCTCGGGCATGGGGCTGGAGGAGTCGGGCGTGAAGCTGACCGACTCCGGTCACATCTGGACCGACAAGGTGTCGCGGACGAGCGCGCCCGGCGTGTACGCGGCCGGTGACGTGACCGGGATCTTCGCGCTCGCGTCGGTCGCGGCCATGCAGGGCCGGATCGCGATGTACCACTTCCTCGGCGACGCGGTGGCCCCGCTCAACCTCAAGACGGTCTCCTCGAACGTCTTCACCGACCCGGAGATCGCCACCGTCGGCTACACGCAGGCCGACGTGGACAACAAGCGGATCGTGGCCAATGTCGTCAAGCTGCCGCTGCTGCGCAATCCTCGGGCCAAGATGCAGGGCATCAGGGACGGCTTCGTGAAGCTGTTCTGCCGTCCCGGCACGGGCATCGTGGTCGGGGGAGTGGTGGTCGCGCCCAAGGCCAGCGAGCTGATCCACCCCATCTCGATCGCCGTCGACAACAATCTGACGGTCGAGCAGATCGCCAGCGCCTTCACCGTGTACCCGTCGCTGTCCGGCTCGGTGGCCGAGGTGGCACGGCAGTTGCACACCCGCAAGGCGGCCGAGGCGGATCTGGGCTGACGGCCCCTCGCGTCATCCGGAAAGGCGCCGTTTGCGAACGCACGGTCGGCGTATAGCACTCGCCGGTCTCTTTTGTGCACGACTTCCGTCATCTGGTGCAAAGTGCTGAAAGCCGACGGACGTTGGCGTTACTGTCGGTTCCGTGTTCGCTGCAGAACGTCGCCAATTGATCCTCGAAATGGTGCGGGCGAACGGGGCGGTCTCGCTCCGTGAACTCGCCCGTGTCGTCCAGACCTCAGAAGTGACCGTGCGCCGGGACGTGCGGGCGTTGGAGGCCGAAGGACTGCTGGACCGCCGGCACGGCGGTGCGGTCCTGCCCGGTGGCTTCACCAGGGAGTCCGGTTTCCCGCAGAAATCCCATCTAGCGACCGCGGAGAAGTCGGCCATCGCCGAACTCGCCGCCGATCTCGTGGACGAGGGCGAGGCCATCGTCGTCGGCGCGGGGACCACCACGCAGGAGCTGGCCCGTCGGCTCGCGCGGGTGCCGGGACTGACCGTGGTCACCAACTCCCTGCTGGTGGCACAGGCGTTGGCGCACGCCAACCGGGTCGAGGTGGTGATGACCGGCGGCACGCTGCGCGGGTCGAACTACGGCCTGGTGGGCAGCGGCGCCGAGCAGTCCCTCCAGGGGCTGCGGGTCTCGCGCGCCTTCCTGTCCGGCGCGGGCCTGACCGCCGAACGCGGCCTGTCCACGTCCAACATGCTCTCCGCGAGCGTGGACCGGGCGCTGGTGCAGTCCGCCGCCGAGGTCGTCGTCCTCGCCGACCACACCAAGCTCGGCACCGACACGATGTTCCAGACCGTGCCCACCGACCTCATCACCCACCTGGTCACCGACGAGCCGCCCGGCGGCGACGAGCGGGCCGGTACCGAACTCCAGGCGCTCGCCGACCGCGGCGTGCAGATCACCGTGGCGCCGCTGACCGGCGCGGACGCCATCGCCGCCGGACGTCCGCGCCACGACCAGTCTTTGCCAGGACCCCGGCGGCCCCAGCCCCTGCGCAGCGCCCAGCCGCTGCCCGGCGGCGGCCCGTCGCTGGCCGGAGGCGGCGGCACCGAGCCCACCCCGCGGCTGGCGGACGTCCGCCGCCGCTAGGGCACCCCGCCCACCGGAGCACCCCGCCCACCGGAGAGCTCTCCACTCACCGGAGCACCCGCTACCGGAGTGTCCGCCACGGGGAGATCGGCGCGACTGGAGACCTCCGCCACCAGAGCTCCCCGCTGCCCGAGCTTCCTAGACCGGCTCCGCGGCCGTCTCCCTCACGGCCCTGCGGCCGGTGTCCTCCACGGCCCCACGGCCGGTGTCCTGCCGGGTCCGCAGGCCGTCCAGGGTCAGCGTCATCAGGCGAACGAACAGCCCCGTGTCCTCCCGGTTGTTCTCCGCGGTCAGCACGATCGCGTTGATCAGCTTGAGCAGGTCGGACATGGTGGCGTCCGGCCTGATCTCGCCCGCGTCCTGCGCGCGCCGCAGCAGCGCCTCGCCCGACGAGCGCAGCAGCGCCTTGCACGCGGGCATCTTCGCGTCCGGCGCGGACATGATGGCCTTGGCGAGGCCGCGGTACGCGGTGGAGTGCACGGCGACCGCGTAGAGCCACTTGGTGAGCGCGTCGACCGGGTCCGGCTCCTCCAGCAGTTCTTGCGCGCGCGCGTTGAGCTTGACCAGCTCCCGCTCGAAGACGGCGTTCATCAGGGTGTAGCGGTCGGGGAAGTGGCGGTACAGCGTGCCGATGCCCACCCCGGCCTGCCGCGCGATGTCCTCCAGGGCGACGTCGGTGCCGTGCACGAAGAAGGCCTGGGCGGCCTCTTCCAGCAGCCGGTCGTAATTGCGCTGCGCGTCTGCCCGCATGGCGTCATGCCTCCTGAAGTGCCGGTCCTCACGGCTCGCCCGTACCCGCGGCGCGCCCACGTCCACGGCTGACCACGCCCACGCCACCCGTGCCCGCGGCTCGCCCGAACCCATCGTTCGTCAAAGTCCGCCCAAAAGCGATTGTAGAACCGGAGGCTGTCTCCGTATAGTTAACGGAGGAACCCTCCGTTTATTGCTCTCCGCTGGAGGCTTACTCAGCATGTCCACACCCGCAGTGCGCGCGCTCTCCACCGCATCCCGCACTCCGTCCCCCGCCCGTGGGCGTCCGTTCATCGCCCTCGTGGCCATCGTCGGCACGCAGCTCATGCTGCTGCTCGACGCCACCGTGGTGAATGTCGCCCTGCCGGGCATCGGCACCCATCTCGGCTTCTCGCCCACCGGCATGTCCTGGGTGCTGAACGTCTACACGCTCGCCTTCGGCGGCCTGCTGCTGCTCGGCAGCCGGATAGGCGACCTGATCGGCCGCCGCAGGGCGCTGATGTGGGGCGTCGGCGCCTTCACCCTCGCCTCCGTGGCCGGCGGCGTCGCCAACGACTCCACCACCCTGCTCATCGCCCGCGGCCTGCAAGGCGCCGCCGCCGCGCTGGCCGCGCCCAGCACCCTGGCGCTGATCGCCACCTCGTTCTCCGAGGGCTCGGAACGCAACCGCGCGCTGAGCGTCTTCTCCGCGATCTCCGGCGCCGGTTCCGCGATCGGCCTCACCGTCGGCGGCATGCTCACCGACTGGGGCTCCTGGCGCTGGGTCTTCTTCGTCAACGTCCCCGTGGGCCTGGCCATCGTGCTGCTCGCCCCGCGCTACATCAAGGAGACCGAGCGGCACCCCGGCGGCCGGTTCGACATCGCCGGCGCCCTGACCGGCACTCTCGGCATGGCCTCGCTGGTCTACGCCTTCATCCGCGTCGGCGAGAGCCACTGGACCGACTCCCGCGCCCTGACCAGCTTCGTCATCGCCGCCGCCCTGCTCGTGTCGTTCCTGATCAACGAGACCCGCGTCGAGCGCCCGCTGGTCGTGCTGCGGCTCTTCCTCAACCGCAACCGCGCGCTGGCGTACGGGATCATGCTGCTCGTCCCCGCCGGGATGTTCGGCGTGTTCTACTTCTCCACCCAGTACCTTCAGACGTATCTGCACTACAGCCCGCTGCGGACCGGCTTCGCCTTCCTGCCGCTGGCAGGACCGCTGTTCGTCGCCGCCCGCCTCGCCCCGCGCGCCCTCGCCCGCTTCGGCGCCAAGCGCGTCGCCGCCGCCGGCGGTCTGTTCAACGTCGGCGGCACGGTCTGGCTCTCCACGCTCAACGCGTCCGACGGGTACGCGGGCGGCATCCTCGGCCCGCTGATCCTGATCGGTGTCGGCGTCGGCTTCACGATGATGCCGCTCAACACCTTCATCCTCTCCGGCGTCGAGCCGAAGGAGGCGGGCTCCGCGTCCGGGCTGCTCCAGACGATGCAGCAGGTCGGCGGCAGCCTCGGACTGTCCATCCTGGTCACGGTGTTCGGCACCGTCTCGCGCCACGCGCACAGCGAGCCGTTCATCCACGGCGCCACCGCCGCCTTCACCGCCGCCGCGGTCTTCACCGCCCTGTCCGTCGCCCTGGTCCTGGCGCTGCGCAGTCCGAAACCGGTGTCCCTGCGCTGACGGTGACCCGTTGACGGGGCTCCGTTGACCGTGTTGACGGTACGGAGCCGCGTGCGTGGACCGGCGCGCGAACGCCGGTGGGGCCGGTCGTCGTGACCGGCCCCACCGGCGTTTCTTACGTACGGCCGCTGCCGTACCGCCTTCGTGCGTGCTGTGGCGTCAGTCCTTGATTTCGCAGATGACGGCACCGGAGGAGACGGAGGTGCCGACTTCGGCCTTGAGGCCGATGACGGTGCCCGACCGGTGGGCGTTCAGGGGCTGTTCCATCTTCATGGCCTCCAGGACCACGATCAGATCACCCGCGGTGACCTGCTGGCCCTCCTCGACCGCGACCTTCACGATCGTGCCCTGCATCGGCGAGGGCAGCGCGTCACCCGAGACCGCCGCACCCGCCTTCGCCGCCGTCCGCCGCTTGGGCTTGGCACCCCCCGCGGCCGCCGTCCGCGCCAGCGTCATCCCCAGCGACGCGGGCAGGGACACCTCCAGACGCTTCCCGCCGACCTCCACCACCACGGTCTCCCGGCCCGGCGCGTCGTCCTCGTCCACGACCGCACCCGCGAACGGCGGGATCGTATTGTCGAACTCCGTCTCGATCCACCGCGTGTGCACCGTGAACGCACTCCCGTCGGCGGGTGCGAACGCCGGGTCGGTGACGACCGCACGGTGGAAGGGGATCGCGGTCGCCATCCCCTCCACCGTGAACTCGCCCAGCGCCCGCGCCGCACGCTGCAACGCCTGCTCACGCGTGGCACCGGTCACGATCAGCTTGGCCAG
>NZ_JBEXNE010000058.1:0-2095 GCF_040610915.1 Streptomyces sp. NPDC003300
TTGGGTGCGTCGGTGTCCGGCGGTCCGGTGGGGGCGGGCGGGGTGGGACGGGTCGCCCCGGACTTGTTCTCCCGCCGGCCTGGGAGAACGGTATGGACGACGCCATCGACGCGGCCATCGCCGACACCCCCGACACGGCCCCCCTCCGCACGCTCCTTGCCGCCGCCGACCGGGAGGTCGTCCCGTAGCCGTCGCGGGGGTCAGGCCGGGCGAACGCAGAAGGGGTGCCCGGCCGGACTGGCGTAGACCCGGGCGCCCTCGCGGTCGGCGGAGCCGACGTCGCCGGTCGGCCGCAGTCGTCGGCCGCCGGCCGCGAGCACCCGCGTGTCGGCGCTCTCCATGTCGTCCGTCGCGAGGTCGAAGTGCATCTGCTGGGAGGTCCCGTCGGGCCACCGCGGCACGACATGCCCCGGAACCCGCTGGACCACGAGCACGGGGAATCCGTCGCTGCGCAGGAAGTGGTGCGTGGCCGTCCGGGTGACCGAGCCGCCGAGCAGGCGGTGCCAGAACGCGCCTTCGCTCTCCGGGTCCGCGGCGTCCACGATCAGTGACGTCAGGCTGAAGGTCACGGTGTCTCTCCTCGGAATCGCTGGGGCTCAGACGGTGGGGATGATGCCGCCGTCGACCCTGAACTGGGCGCCGGTGAGCCATTTGGCGCGGTCGGACGCGAGGAACGCGATCATCTCGGCGACGTCCTCGGGTTCGCCGGGCCGTCCCATCGGCAGCTTCAGGTGCTCCACGATCCGCTGCGTGACGTCGTCGACGCCGATGCCCTCACTGTCGGCCATCCGCCGGAGGTGGCCGGCGGCTCCCTCGGTGACGACGAAGCCCGGCAGCACGCACACCACGCGTACGCCGTGGCCGCCCACCGCCGTCGCCAGTTCGCGGCTGTAGGCGTTGAGCGCCGCCTTCGACGCGGCGTACGACGCCTCGGCGGGCTGGGGGAGGTGGCTGGCGATGGACGAGACGTGCACCACGACGCCCGAGCCGCGCTCGACCATCCCCGGAACCAACGCCCGGTCGAGCCGGACCGCGCTGAGCAGATTCATCTCCAGGTCGGCGAGCCACGACGCGTCGGACCGCTCCAGAGTCGGCATCGGCCCGGTCGCGGCTCCCGCGTTGTTCACCAGGACGTCAACGCCTCCGACGCTGTCCAGCACGCGCTGCCCCAGCTCCCGCACCCCCTCCTCGGACCGCAGGTCGGCCGGGATGAAGGCGGCGTCCAGGTCGTCCGGCGGCGCGGTGCGCGAGGCCGTCAGCACCGTGGCGCCCGCGGCGGCGAAGCGGCGGGCTGTCGCCTCCCCGAGCCCTCGGCTGCCGCCGGTCACCAGCACACGCAGGCCGTCAAGCCCCTCGTTCTCGATCGTCACGGACGTTCTCCCCAGTAAAGTGAACCCGACTCCGGAAACTGTACACAAGCGGAGTCCGATTCACCTTATGGGGGACTGTTGCCGTCACCACGCCCGTTGCGCGCCGACGCCCGCCGCAACCGCGAAGCGCTCCTCGCCGCCGCGCGCGAAGCACTCCTCTCCGACGACGACGCCCACGTCGAGGAGATCGCCCGCCGTGCCGGTGTGGCCGTCGGCACGCTGTACCGCCACTTCGACACCCGCGAAGCCCTTGTCGCCGACGTGTACCGCCAAGAGGTCGCCGACCTCTGCGCGGCCCCCTCCCGGCTGCTCGCCCAGCACGCCCCCGACGAAGCCCTGCGCGCCTTCCTCCTGCTGCTCGTGGAGCACGCGGCGGTCGGCCGCGGCATGGGCGAAGTGCTGGAGAGCATCATGGCGACCGACTCGCCCGTCTTCGACGACACCCGCGCCGAGATGGCCCGTGCCCTGGACCACCTCCTCACCGCCGGCGCCGCCGCCGGCCTCATCCGCGAGGACGTCAGCGGCCGCCTCCTCCTCCGCGCCCTCGGCGGCATCTGCGGCCTGCGCTCCGAAGGCTGGCAGGACGACGCCGTACGCATCGCCTCACTCCTCTACAACGGCCTCCGCCTCCCCACCTAGCGCCTGTCCGGCGAATCACGAACGGCCTCCTTCGACCCTGCCCCGCTCCGCCACCACAGCCCACCGTCGGCCGCCGACGTACCCGT
>NZ_JBEXNE010000060.1:0-1579 GCF_040610915.1 Streptomyces sp. NPDC003300
TGAGGGGGAGTGGTGGAGCCGATAGCCCAGACTTCTAGTAGGTAAGCGATGGGGTGACGCAGGAAGGTAGTCCAGCCCGGGCGGTGGTTGTCCCGGGGTAAGGGTGTAGCCCGTTGTGTAGGCAAATCCGCACAACATGTGGGTGAGACCTGATGCCGAGCCGATTGTGGTGAAGTGGATGATCCTATGCTGTCGAGAAAAGCCTCTAGCGAGTTTCATGGCGGCCCGTACCCTAAACCGACTCAGGTGGTCAGGTAGAGAATACCGAGGCGTTCGGGTGAACTATGGTTAAGGAACTCGGCAAAATGCCCCCGTAACTTCGGGAGAAGGGGGGCCATGTCTGGTGACGGGATGTACTCCTTGAGCTGGGTGTGGCCGCAGAGACCAGCGAGAAGCGACTGTTTACTAAAAACACAGGTCCGTGCGAAGCCGTAAGGCGATGTATACGGACTGACGCCTGCCCGGTGCTGGAACGTTAAGGGGACCGGTTAGTCCTGTTTCGACAGGGCGAAGCTGAGAACTTAAGCGCCAGTAAACGGCGGTGGTAACTATAACCATCCTAAGGTAGCGAAATTCCTTGTCGGGTAAGTTCCGACCTGCACGAATGGCGTAACGACTTCTCGACTGTCTCAACCATAGGCCCGGTGAAATTGCACTACGAGTAAAGATGCTCGTTTCGCGCAGCAGGACGGAAAGACCCCGGGACCTTTACTATAGCTTGATATTGGTGTTCGGTTCGGCTTGTGTAGGATAGGTGGGAGACTGTGAGCCGGTAGCGCCAGCTATCGGGGAGTCGTCGTTGAAATACCACTCTGGTCGTGCTGGATGTCTAACCTCGGTCCGTGATCCGGATCAGGGACAGTGTCTGGTGGGTAGTTTAACTGGGGCGGTTGCCTCCTAAAGGGTAACGGAGGCGCCCAAAGGTTCCCTCAGCCTGGTTGGCAATCAGGTGTTGAGTGTAAGTGCACAAGGGAGCTTGACTGTGAGACTGACGGGTCGAGCAGGTACGAAAGTAGGGACTAGTGATCCGGCGGTGGCTTGTGGAAGCGCCGTCGCTCAACGGATAAAAGGTACCCCGGGGATAACAGGCTGATCTTCCCCAAGAGTCCATATCGACGGGATGGTTTGGCACCTCGATGTCGGCTCGTCGCATCCTGGGGCTGGAGTCGGTCCCAAGGGTTGGGCTGTTCGCCCATTAAAGCGGTACGCGAGCTGGGTTTAGAACGTCGTGAGACAGTTCGGTCCCTATCCGCTGTGCGCGTAGGAGTCTTGAGAAGGGCTGTCCCTAGTACGAGAGGACCGGGACGGACGAACCTCTGGTGTGCCAGTTGTCCTGCCAAGGGCATGGCTGGTTGGCTACGTTCGGGAGGGATAACCGCTGAAAGCATCTAAGCGGGAAGCCTGCTTCGAGATGAGGACTCCCACCCCCTTTGAGGGGTTAAGGCTCCCAGTAGACGACTGGGTTGATAGGCCAGATGTGGAAGCCCTGTGAGGGGTGGAGCTGACTGGTACTAATAGGCCGAGGGCTTGTCCATTGTTGCTCGCGTTCACTGTGTGGTTCTGAAACAACCAGCCCACC
>NZ_JBEXNE010000061.1:0-1083 GCF_040610915.1 Streptomyces sp. NPDC003300
GTGGGTGGTGGTGGCGCCCTGGGCGACGCGTTCGCGGAGGTGGACGAGGACTTGGGGGATGTTGATGGCGACGGGGCAGACGTCGTAGCAGGCGCCGCAGAGGGTGGAGGCGTAGGGGAGTGAGGCGTCGAGTTCGGTGGTGGTGGTGCGGAGTTGGGGGGTGAGGATGGCGCCGATGGGGCCGGGGTAGGGGGAGCCGTAGGCGTGGCCGCCGGCGCGTTCGTAGACGGGGCAGACGTTGAGGCAGGCGGAGCAGCGGATGCAGCGCAGGGCCTGGCGGCCGGTGGTGTCGGCGAGGGTGTCGGTGCGGCCGTTGTCGATGAGGACGAGGTGGAAGTTTTCGGGGCCGTCGGTGTGGGTGGTGCCGGTCCACAGGGTGGTGTAGGGGTTCATGCGTTCGGCGGTGGAGGAGCGGGGGAGGGTCTGGAGGTAGATTTCCAGGTCCTGGAAGGTGGGGATGACTTTCTCGATGCCGACAACGGAGATGAGTGTTTCGGGGAGGGTGAGGCACATGCGGCCGTTGCCTTCGGATTCGACGACGACGAGGGTGCCGGTGTCGGCGATCATGAAGTTGGCGCCGGAGATCCCGACTTTCGCGCGGAGGAACTTTTCCCGCAGGTGGAGGCGGGCGGCTTCGGCGAGGTCGGCGGGGGTGTCGGTGAGGTTGTCGGGTGCGGGGCGGCCCCAGGTGGTCATCTGGGTGTGGAAGATGTCGCGGATCTGGTGGCGGTTTTTGTGGATGGCGGGGACGAGGATGTGGGAGGGGAGGTCGTTGCCGAGCTGGACGATGAGTTCGGCGAGGTCGGTTTCGTAGGCGGTGATGCCGGCGGCGGTCAGGGCGTCGTTGAGGCCGATTTCCTGGGTGGCCATGGATTTGACTTTGACGATTTCGGTTTCGCCGGTGTCCTGGACGAGGCGGGTGATGATGCGGTTGGCGTCGTCGGCGTCCAGGGCCCAGTGGACGGTGCCGCCGGCGGCGGTGATGTTCTCCTCGAGCTGGAGGAGGTAGTGGTCGAGGTGGCGCAGGGTGTGGTCCTTGACGGCGGCGCCCGCTGCGCGGAGTTGGGGCCAGTCGGCGAGTTC